>CAUHCL010000071.1 GCA_959604655.1 uncultured Alistipes sp.
TCATCGTGGGTGTAGCGTCCAGAGTAGCACAGGTCGATGAGCGCTCCAGCGGGAACGGAACCCGCACGCTCGGGCGCCACGGGACCTTCGCCGTCGAGAGCGTTGTTGCAGTCTATGGCGCGCCCCTTCAGGTGCGCCGCGACGGATATGCCGCCGCCCATGTGGGCTATGACGAAATTCATATCCTCGTAACGGCGTCCGAGGCGTTCGGCGTGGATGCGTGCGGTGGCTTTCTGGTTGAGCGCATGGAATATCGATCGGCGGCGTATCTCGCTGATGCCGCACATCTTGGCTATCTCGATGCGTTCGTCCACCACCACGGGGTCGGCTATGTAGGCCCCCACGCCGCAATCCCGTGCGATCTCGGCCGCGATCATGGCGCTGAGATTCGACGCGTGCTGCGGCCTGCAACGCCGCAACTCGTCGATCATGGTGCGGTTGATGCCGTACACGCCGCTCTCGATAGGGCGCAATAAACCCCCTCGGCTTATTACGGCCGAGAGGGTATCGAGGGGTATTCCGTGCTCGTCTATCGCCGAGAGTACGATCCGTTTGCGCCACTCCAGCTGGTCGGTGACGTCGGCGAAACGCGCTATTTCCTCGGCCGAGTGCGGCACCGTGAGTTCCACGATCGGAACCTCGTCGCGATAGACCGCCATCTTGGTGGATGTCGATCCCGTGTTGACGGCCAGAATCGTGAATCCCTGCGGAGCGTCGGGATCGGCAGCGGCCGAATCCCGCTCCTGCGGGGTATTTCGGGTGACGCGAGTGAAATTCATCTCCATCGGCGAGCGGTGTTTGGTTTCATTCGTTGTGTGCGGCCCGATCGGCCGCCTTGCCGCGGAAGGCCTATCGTGCAGCCAGGCAGGCCAGCGCGATAGAGTACTTCTTGGTCAGTGCGGTGTCGCCGCGCGAGGTCAGCACGCAGGGAACCTTGGTACCCATCACCATCGCCGCCAGCTCGGCGCCGCCGAAGTGCGACACGGCCTTGAAGAATACGTTGGCCGACTCGATGTTGGGGAAAAGCAGACAATCGGGGTCTCCCGCCACGCTCGATCCCGTCACCTTCTTGTGCTCGGCAACCTCCTTGTAAAGAGCCACGTCGAGCGACAGAGGTCCGTCCACGGTCACCTTGCCCAGCTGGCCGCGGTCGCCCATCTTGGCGAGGATGGCGCCCTCGGTCGACGACACCACCGACGGAAGCACCTGCTCCGAAGGGGCTATGCATGCGATCTTGGGTCTCTCGACACCTAACAGGCCCGCCGTCTTGGCCAGATAGCCTATGAGTATGGTCTTCTGCTTGAAATCGGGCTGGGGGATTACCGCCACGTCCGATACCGACAGCAACTTGTCGCGGCCCGGCATCTCGATGACGGCCACGTGGCTCAGAGTGCCCTTGGGCGGAAAGAGGCCCGCCTCCTTGTTCAGGATGCCGCGCATGTATTTGTCGGTCGACACCAGACCCTTCATCAGCACGTCGGCCTGACCGTTCACCACGGCCTGCACCGCCAGCTTGACGCACACCACGTCACTGCTCTCGTCGACGATCTTGAATACGCCCGCGTCGATGTTCAACTCGGCGCATGCCTTCTCGATGGTGGTCTTGTCGCCGAAGAGAGTGGCATCGACCAGGCCCTCTTTCCATGCGTTGTAAACAGCCTCGATCGTGTGAGTGTCCTGCCCGTAGGCTACTGCGAGACGTTTGCGGCCGCGTGCCACGGCCGACGATACTATCTCGTCCAAATGCTTTATCATAATCGTTTATTCTTTTAAGTTGTTCCAAATGCCGTTATTGCAGATCCTTCGTCAGACGGTAGGTGTCGGTGGCGATCACCAGTTCCTCGTTGGTGGCTATGGCGGCCACCTTCACCTTCGAATCGGCGGTCGACAGCACCGCGTTGTCGCCGTGGGTGGCGGCGTTCACCGCCTCGTCGATCTTTATGCCCATGAACTCCATGTTAGAGCATACGTAGCTGCGCAGCTCGCTCGAATTCTCGCCCACGCCGCCCGTGAAGATCAGCAGGTCGACACCTCCCATCTCGGCGGCATACTCGCCCACGAACTTCTTCACGCGGTTGTAGTACATGTCGCGGGCCGTGATGGCGCGCTCGTTGCCCGCGTTGTAGGCGGCGTCGATGTCGCGCATGTCGCTCGACAGACCCGTGAGGCCCAGCACTCCCGACTTCTTGTTCATCATGGTGTTGAGCTCCGAATAGCTCATGTTCTCGTTCTCGCCGATGAAGGTTATGGCGCTGGCGTCGACCATGCCGCAGCGGGTTCCCATCACCAGACCGTCCAGAGGCGAGAAACCCATCGAGGTGTCGAACGACTTGCCGTTGAGAATTGCCGTCACCGAACCGCCGTTGCCGATGTGGCAGGTGATGATCTTCGACGCGTTAAGGTCGATGCCCGTGAGCTCGGCGCCCACCTTGGCCACGTACTTGTGGCTGGTGCCGTGGAATCCGTACTTGCGAACGCGGTACTTCTCGTAATACTCCAAGGGCAGCGCATAGAGGTAATTGACGGCGGGGATGGTCTGGTGGAACGAGGTGTCGAACACCGTCACCTGGGGCACGCCCGGGAGCACCTTCTCGATCGAGAGCACGCCCTCCAGATTGGCGGGGTTGTGCAGCGGGGCTATCTCGAACAGCGAGCGGATGTTAGCCTTGGCCTGCTCGTCGACCACGCAGCTGTCGGGGAAAAACTCGCCTCCGTGAGCCACGCGGTGACCCACCGCCTTCACGTCCGAGAGGTGGGCGATCACGCCGTGCTCGGCGTCGGTCAGAGCCTTCAGCACGAGGCTTATACCCGTCGTGTGGTCGGGGATGGGCATGCGAAGCTCGAATTTGTCCTTGCCCGCGGGCTTGTGGGTGAGGCTTCCCTCGGGAAGACCTATGCGGTCGACCAGACCTTTGGCCAACAGTGCGTTGCTGTTGTCGTCGATATCGATTACCTGATATTTGATCGACGAACTGCCGCAATTGAGAACTAATACTATCATGATGTATAATGTTGTTATTGTGTATTCAACCTCTTCGGCAGACCCAACTAATGTGCCATCGCGGCACGACGGGTCGCACGGCGCGGGGATGAATCTATCCGTTTGCAATAGCAAAGGTACGAAAAAGCCGATCGCAAAAGCAAATTTTATTTACGTTTTTGCCGCCGCGGAGTAATAAATCGCGCAATTTCCCGCTTTTCGGGTTGCGATGTCTAAGACGGCTCGTTAGAGCCGTGCGAGCCGTAGCCTCGCCCCGCGGAGGCTCGCTGTCGCTCGCTCCGCAGGCTACGACTCGATGACAACCCCGATTAAATCGACGCCCCGCCTCCTTACTTCTCTTCCTCGGTATTGTAGCGTATGATCCTCTCTATCGCCCTTTGGCACACGGGGCAGAACTGCGTGGCCTCGTTGTCGCGCATGCGGCACACCACGGCGGGACGGTACATGCCCTTGGTGATGTAGCCTCCGCCCTCGTAGACGCCCACGGTGTAGTCGCGTTTGCGTTTGTCGGTCGGCTCGGTGGGTACGGGAGTCCGCTTGCCGAGCATGTCGGCCCACTTCGATCCGAAGTCGACCAGCGAGGTTATGTTCTGCTCCCACGGCTCGAAATCGAGTTTGTAGGTGTTCTCCGTGTGGTCGGGTTCGTCGTAGAAATACTCGTCGGCCAGCGCGCCGAACGAGTGTCCGAACTCGTGCACCACCACGGGCTTGAACATGGGGTTGTGCGCCGTGGTGAGGGTGTAGGAGTTGTAGATGCCTCCGCCGCCGTAAGTGTCGGTGTTGGCGAGGATTATGAGGTGCTCGTAGGGGATGCCCGCGAGCAGGTCGTGGATGGCATGCACGCTGTTGGTGGTCAGGTAACGCGGCGAATAGAACGTCATGAAGTTGGAGTTGACGGCCGTTTCGCGCCATGCGTCGTCCTGCGGCACGCTGACGTCGCTCTGCTTCGAGGGCGCCATCACGGCCACCACGTTGAAACGCTCCTTGAGCGAGGCGAACGGCTCGTAGCGGAATATCTCGTCGCACGCCGTGCGGGCGTCTCGCAGGAAAGTATCCATCTCGTCGGCGGTGTAGCCTTCGGCCATTATCGCTATGTCGATGCACTTGTCGGAATCGCCGCTGCGGAGCAGATATTCGTGCGGCACGGCGGTGCGTCCCGCGAGGTTGCGGATCAGCTTGTCGGCGGGATTCACGCGGTGGCGCAGCGAGGCCTGCTCGCGGCCCTCGTTGTCGCGCAGGGTGATCTCCACGTCGACCTCGTGTCGGGGGAAAGGCACAAGGAACGTCGCCTCGAAGCTCTTGGCGATCGTGCGTGCCTCGTCCGTGACGAGCCACTCCTGGAACAGACTCGAAAACGAGGTGCGGTAGAGCGTGGCGCCGCTTCGGGGATCGGTCACGCGCACCTCGCCGTTGCCCCTGACGGGTATGGCGCCGAGGTTAACGCGGCGGCCCGCCCAGCCGTCGAAGGCGGCGAGTTCGTCGAGCGCGATCATCTGCGTGTCGGCGTTGCCCGCGAAGATGTAGTCCAGACGCAGCGTCCTGTCCTCGAAGCTGTCGCCGAAATTCTGCGCCGCCGCTGTCGCTGCGAGTGCGGCGCAAAGGAGTATTGTCGTCAGTATGCGTTTCATGCTTTCTGCTGTTTGTCGTCGTCGTTTTTGTCTGCCGCCTCGAACTTGTAGCCCATGCCCTTTACGGTGACTATCCTCTCCTCGCCTATCTTCTGGCGGAGCTTGCGTATGTGCACGTCGATGGTGCGGTCACCCACCACCACCTTGTCGCCCCATATGCGCGAGTAGATCTCCTCGCGGGTGAAGAGTTTCCCGGGCTGCGAGCAGAGCAGTTGCAGCAGCGCGAACTCCTTGCGCGGAAGCACGAAAGTCTCGCTGCCGCGGCGCACCACGTAATG
Source organism: uncultured Alistipes sp. (assembly GCA_959604655.1). Taxonomy (GTDB): domain Bacteria; phylum Bacteroidota; class Bacteroidia; order Bacteroidales; family Rikenellaceae; genus Alistipes. Next base: position 4,908 of record CAUHCL010000071.1, read on the forward strand.
CTCGGTGTCGATGTCTATGGTGTCTGTCTCGGCGGGCAGCTCGATGCGTTTGAGTATGGCCTGCACGCGGCTGCGCAGGATGTTCATCTTTATGGGTTTGCTGATGTAGTCGTCGGCCCCCGCCTCGTAGCCTCCTATCTGGGCTTCCTCGTCGCCCACGGCCGAGAGGAACACCACCATGACGTTCTTGAGCGAAGGCGAGTTGCGTATGGCCTTGCATGTCTCCATGCCGTCGAGGACGGGCATCATCATGTCCAGAAGTATGAGGTGCGGTCCGACGGCGAGGGCCTTTTGCAGCCCCTCGGCGCCGTCGGAGGCGGTGAACACTTCGTAACCGTCGCGTTCGAGGTTGTATTTCACGAACTCCAGGATGTCCTGCTCGTCGTCGATGATAAGTATGCGGTATCCCATGATCGGATTAATTTTCTACAAATATATGAAATTCCGTGTAAAAAAGGACGTGGCTCACGGATAAATTGCTTATATTTGCTGCATCTATGCGCTTCGATGCGACGCATGGCGTAATCTTAAAACGAAAAGCGATGGCTACTGAAAATTCGAACCCTGCGACTCCCGCGGAGTCGATCGGCAATGCCGATGATATGCGAAACGTGACTGCCACGGATGCCGAGAAGGCCGTGGAGGCTGCCCCCGAATCCGAACCCGTGAATGCCGCCGCCGCTCTCGACGCCTGCGAGGTGTCGGAAGAGGAGGCCGTGCTCGACGCCGAAAAGGCGGGTCTGGAGCTGGACGAGGAGACGGCCGAGGAAGAGGCTGCCGCGGAGGTCGACAAGACCGACCTGAGCGGAAAGAGCAAGCGCGAACTGGTCGACATGTTCGCCGAGATGCTCGAAAAGGAGCCCGTGCAGACCCTGCGCAAGAGTGTGGAGGCGATAAAGATAGCATTCTATAAACTGCATCGTGCCGAGACCGATGCCGCGCGCCGCGATTTCGAGGCGCGGGAGGAAGAGGGAGCCGTATTCGTCCCCGCGGCGGACGAGTCGGAGACCCGTCTGAAGGAGCTGTTCCGCGAGTATCGCCGCCGTCGCGACGAATACATGGCGGGGCTGGACAAGATCAAGGAGGAAAATCTTCGGATCAAGACGCAGATCATCGAGGAACTGAAGGAGCTGGTCGACTCGGACGAGACCCTGAACAACACTTTCGCCAAGTTCCGCGAGTTGCAGCAGCGGTGGAAGGAGACGGGCGTGGTGCCGCAGCAGAAGGTGAAGGATCTGTGGGAGACCTACAACCTGCATGTCGAGAATTTCTACAATTTCATAAAGATAAACAAGGAGCTGCGCGATCTGGACCTGAAGAAGAACTACGAGCAGAAAGTGGCTCTGTGCGAGCAGGCCGAGGCGCTGGTGACCGAGCCGTCGATCGTGGAGGCGTTCCACAAGTTGCAGAAGCTGCACGACGAGTGGCGCGAGACGGGTCCCGTGGCCAACGAATACAAAGAGGTGCTCTGGGAGCGCTTCAAGGCGGCTTCGGCGCGCATCAACAAACAGCATCAGGAGTTTTTCGAGCGTCTGAAGCAGGAGCAGGTGAAGAACCTGGAGCTTAAGAGCGAGCTTTGCGAGAAGACCGAGGCTCTGTCGGAGCAGCCCTACACCTCGCGCAAGGAGTGGAACAAGGCGGGCGAGCGTCTGATGGAGATGCAGAAGGTGTGGCGCACGATCGGGTTCGCACCCAAGAAGGACAACACCCGAATCTACGAGCGTTTCCGCGCGGCGTGCGACAAGTTCTTCGAGGCCAAGCGCGAGTTCTACGCGGGCGTGAAGACCGAGATGGATCACAACCTCCAGCTCAAGACCGAGATATGCGAGGCCGCCGAGGCGTTGCAGAACAGCGAGGAATGGAAGCGCGCCACCGAGGAACTGATAGCGCTCCAGGCCCGCTGGAAGGAGGTCGGTGCGGTGTCGCGTCGTTATTCGGACCAGATATGGAAGCGTTTCCGCGCGGCGTGCGACAAGTTCTTCGAGCGCAAGTCGCGTCACTTCGCCGACGTGGAGGGCGAGCACGAGAGCAATTTGCAGAAGAAGCTGGCCTTGATCGAACAGATGCAGGCTGCCGACGTTAAGGAGGGCGGCTACGACATGATAAAGGATTTCCAGCGCCGCTGGAGCGAGATAGGATTCGTGCCCATCAAGCAGAAGGAGGCATTGCAGAAGCGCTACCGAGAGACGGTGGACGCCATGTTCGGCGTTTTGCGCGGAACGGAGCGCGACCGCTCGATGAACCGCTTCAAGGAGCGTTTGCAGACCATGAAGTCGTCGGGCGACAAGCGTCTGCGCAGCGAGCGCGAGCGTCTTTATAATAAGGTGCGCCAGATGGAGCAGGACATAGCGCTGCTGGAGAACAATATCGGATTCTTCTCGAAATCGAAGAACGCCGACGCCCTGGTGGCCGACGTCCGCGAGAAGATCGAGAAGGCGAAGCGCGAATTGCGCGACACTGTCGAGAAGGTGAAGATGATCGACAGCCGCAGCGCCGAGGAAGCCGCGGGGGAATAGACGGCATCTCCGCGGTGCCCGAGGGCGGGACTCATGCCGCCCGACGAGGCCGCGGACGGTCGGACAAGCTAACCGTGAGAACGCATGGTCGGATTCTCGGCTCGGGCCGAGGGGCCGACCGTTGCGGTGAATATGAGGAAATTTTTTGAAGTAACAACAAGTAATATTTTTGATATTGATGAAACTGAACAAACCGAAATACATCTTCGTTACGGGAGGTGTGGCATCTTCGCTGGGCAAAGGCATCATTTCCGCCTCGGTAGCCCGTCTGCTTCAGGCGCGCGGTTATTCCGTGACGATTCAGAAACTCGACCCTTACATCAACGTCGACCCGGGTACGCTCAACCCCTACGAGCACGGCGAGTGCTACGTGACCGAGGACGGCACCGAGACCGACCTCGATCTGGGCCACTACGAGCGATTCACCTCGATAACCACCACGCAGAACAACAACGTGACCACGGGTAAGATATACAAGTGCGTGATCGAGAAGGAGCGCCGCGGCGAGTTCCTCGGAAAGACCGTGCAGGTCATTCCCCACATTACCGACGAGATCAAGCGCCGCATACAGTTGCTCGGCACCACCAAGAAATACGACGTCATCATAACCGAGATCGGCGGTACGGTGGGCGACATCGAGTCGCTGCCCTTCATCGAGTCGGTGCGACAGCTGCGCAACCAGCTGGGCTACCAGAACTCGGTGCTGATTCACCTGACGCTCATTCCCTACATGGCCGCTTCGGGCGAGCTCAAGACCAAACCCACGCAGCACTCGGTCAAGGAGTTGCAGTCGGCGGGTCTGCAACCCGACGTGCTGGTGCTGCGCACCGAGCATCCGCTCTCGCCCGAGGTGCGTCGCAAGGTGGCGCTGTTCTGCAACGTCACGCCCGACGCCGTGGTGGAGTCGATCGACGTGCCGACGATCTACGAAGTGCCCCTGCGCATGCACGAACAGCATCTGGACGAGGTGCTGCTCGCCAAGCTCGGCGTGGAGAGCCACGAGGAACCCAACATGGATTCGTGGCGCGGTTTCGTGGAGAAGATCAAGCATCCCGCAAGTACGGTGGAGATAGCGCTGGTGGGCAAGTACACCGAGCTGCCCGACGCCTACAAGTCGATAAGCGAGTCGTTCATCCACGCGGGTGCGGCCAACAACTGCAAGGTGAAGCTCACGTATGTAAATTCCGAGAAGATCACCGCCGAGAACGTGGACGAGACGCTGGGCCGCATGGCGGGTATACTGGTGGCCCCGGGCTTCGGCAACCGCGGAATCGAGGGTAAGATCGAGGCGGTGCGTTACGCCCGCGAGAACAAGGTGCCGTTCTTCGGAATATGTCTGGGCATGCAGAGCGCCGTGATAGAGTTCGCGCGTAACGTGCTGGGCATAAAGGACGCACATTCGAGCGAGATGGAGCAGACGAAGAATCCCGTCATCGACCTGATGGAGGAACAGAAGGGCATCACGGCCAAGGGCGGCACGATGCGTCTGGGCGGATATCCGTGCGCCCTGAAGGCGGGCACCAAGGTGCGCGAAGCCTATGGCGCGGATGCTATCGTCGAGCGCCACCGCCATCGTTACGAGTTCAACGAATCGTACCTCGCGCAGTTCGAGAACGCGGGCATGGTAGCCGCGGGCACCAACCCCGAAACGGGACTGGTGGAGGTGGTGGAGCTGAAAGACCACCCCTGGTTCGTGGGTACGCAGTATCACCCCGAGTATAAGAGCACGGTGAACACTCCCGCTCCGCTGTTCGTCGCCTTCGTGGCTGCGGCCCTGAAGTACGATACCGCCCGCAAGGCCGAGACCGCGCAGGCGAAGTAGTAGTTAACGTTAATGCTTACAGATGGATAAGAAAACACTTACGGGAATTGTGCTCATGGCCGTGATCTTCATCGGCTATGTGGTTTACAGTTCCAAGCAACAGGAAAAATATAGGGAATATCTTGCGCAGGTGGAGGCCGAGGCGCAGTCGGAAGCGGCGGCCGCCAAGGAGAGTGCGGCGGATGCCGTCGCTCCCGAGATTGCCGACAGTCTGGCGGCGGCCGCCGCCGAGAGCGCTGCCGCGCGCAATGCCGAGATGCTGGGCGAGAGCCTTGCCGCGGCACGAAACGCCGAGCCTTCGTCGGTAACTCTGGCCAACGACTATCTCACAGCCGAGTTCACCACCGCGGGCGGTATGCTCTCGAAGGTGACGCTTAACGACTACACCAGGTATGCTCCCAAGGGCGAGCGCAATGAAAAGGTGGTGCTGTTCGACCCGTCGAGTGCGGAGTTCGATCTGGAGTTCTACCTCAAGCGCGACCGCAAGAACGTGAAGATCAACACGGCCGATTACGTATTCACCAACGCGGGCGTGAGCCGCGGCGACGGATTCCAGACGCTCGCCATGCGTCTCGACGTGGGCGAGGATGCCTATTTGCTGTTCGAATACGTTGTCTACGACGAGAAGGATCCCGCGCGCGACTACATGATCGACCTGAACGTTAAGATGGTGAACATGGCCCCGATTATGGCGGCCCAGTCGACGCTGGGGCTGGAGTGGGGCAACCGCACCTACCGCAATGAGCGCGGCTTCAAGAACGAGAACATGTACACCACGCTGTCGTACCGTCTGCCCGACGAGGCATCGATCGAGGATCTGGGCATGGGCGACGGCGAGAAGACGGAAAGCGTGAAGAGCGAGATAAACTGGATAGCGTTCAAGCAGCAGTTCTTCTCGGAGGCGCTCATCGCGCACGGCAATTTCGCCTATGCCGATATGGGCTTCACGACCGAAGCCGAGGATTCGGGATATATCAAGACCTTCTCGGTGCGTGCTGGTCTGCCCTACAATGCGCAGACCGACGGCTATGCCCTGTCGATCTACTGCGGTCCCAACAAGTACGCCGTGCTGTCGAAGATCACCGATCCCGAGGGCGGGAAGATCGCCATGGAGCGCCTCATTCCGCTGGGCGGCTGGCTGGTGGGATGGATCAACCGCTGGATCGTGATCCCCGTGTTCGATTTCCTGCACAACTACATCGCCAGCTTCGGTCTGATTATCCTTATCCTGACGGTGCTTATCAAACTTCTGATATATCCCCTCACCTACAAGAGCTATCTCTCGACGGCCAAGATGCGCGTCATAAAGCCCGAGGCCGATGCTCTGAACGAGAAGTATCCGCGTCAGGAGGATGCCATGAAGAAACAGCAGGCGTTGATGGAGCTCTACAAGAAGGCGGGTATCAACCCTCTGGGAGGCTGCATACCGATGCTTATACAGCTGCCCATACTGTGGGCCATGTTCCGATTCTTCCCCGCGAGCATCGAGTTGCGCGGGCAGTCGTTCCTGTGGGCCGACGACCTTTCGTCGTATGACAGCATAGTGACTCTGCCCTTCACCATTCCGTGGTACGGCGACCATGTGAGCCTCTTCGCTCTGTTGATGTGCGTGGCGATGGTGGGATTCTCGTATTTCAGCTACCAGCAGACCGCGTCGAGCCAGCCCCAGATGGCGGGCATGAAGATCATGATGGTGTATATGATGCCCATTATGATGCTCTTCATCTTCAACGACTACGCCTCGGGATTGTGCTACTACTATCTGCTTTCGCAGCTTATAACCATCGCACTTATGACGGGCATGCGCCGTATGGTCGACGACGAGAAGATCCATGCCATGATCCGTCGCAATGCCGAGAAGCAGAAGAACAAGAAGAAGTCGAAATTCCAGCTCCGTTACGAGGAGCTTATGCGCCAGCAGCAGGAGCAGATGCGTCAGCAGCAGGGTGCCAAGGGCAAGCGCAAGTAGAAAATACGCTTGTCGGAATATCTATGT
>CAUHCL010000072.1 GCA_959604655.1 uncultured Alistipes sp.
CGTGGCACGGCCTGGAGGTGGGCGACAGCGCTCCCGAGGCGGTCACCGCATTCATCGAGATGGTGCCGACCGACACCGTGAAGTATGAGCTCGACAAGGTGAGCGGATACATACGCATAGACCGCCCGCAGAAATACTCCACCGTGGTGCCCGCGCTTTACGGGTTCATTCCGCAGAGCTTCTGCGGCGATTCGGTGGCGCGTTTCTGTATGGACAAATGCGGCCGCGAGGGCATCAAGGGCGACGGCGATCCGTTGGACATATGCGTCCTGACCGAGCGCACCATATCGCACGGCGATATCATAGCTTGCGTGAAACCCATAGGCGGTTTTCGCATGCTGGACGGAGACGAGGCCGACGACAAGATAATAGCCGTGCTGCTTAACGACGCCACCTACCACGGTTACGACGACATCTCGGAGCTGCCGCATGTGGTGGTCGACAGGCTCAAGCACTACTTCCTGACCTACAAGGATATGCCCGCGTCGGACGAAGGCGAGTGCAAGAAGACCGTGGAGATCGTGGCCACTTACGGCCGTCAGGAGGCATACGAGGTGATAATGCGCTCGCTGGAGGATTACAAATGCCACTTCGAAGGGTTGGAAGAGATTTTGCGTCACGTGTAAACATCAAGCGGTGTTGGTTCGCCGACGGCGGAGGACGCATGCGAGCGTAGAGCGAGTTGCAGTCCGCCGCATGGGGCGGCGGCGAACTGCCGATATCGCTGTGCGATATCGTTATAATCGCGGCGACCCGCAGCCGCATTACAAATTATGAATTCAAGCTATCTTATATGGAATCGCTGAAAGAGCTATATAAAAAAGGTAACGGCCCGTCGAGCAGTCATACGATGGGTCCCAAGAAAGCGGCCGAGAGTTTTCTCGCACGGGGAAACAGGGCCGATTCGTTCCGTGTGACGTTGTACGGATCGCTCGCCGCCACGGGGCGCGGTCACCTCACCGACGTGGCCATAACCGACGTGCTGAACAAGGTGGCGCCGACCGAAATAGTGTGGAAGCCCGACACGGTGCTCGATTTCCACACCAACGGCATGCTGTTCGAGGCTTTGCGCGACGGTGCGACGGTCGACAGCTGGACCATATTCAGCGTGGGCGGCGGAACCATCGCCAATCCCGAGACGCCGTACGTGTCGGACAACACGGTCTATCCGCTCGGTACGATCGCCGAGATCCTCGACTGGTGCGACCGCGAGGGTAAGAGTTTCTGGGAGTACGTGCAGGATTACGACAAGGCCGATATCTGGGAGTATCTGGAGGATATATGGGCCTCAATGTGCGACACCATCGACAACGGACTCAACAACGACGGCGTATTGCCGGGCGGTCTCAAGGTCGCCCGCAAGGCCTGCACCTACTGGGTCAAGTCGAAAGAGTATGCGCCGTCGGTGAGCAACCGCTCGCGGCTCTATGCCTATGCTCTGGCCACCGCCGAGGAGAACGCCTCGGGCGGACTGGTGGTGACGGCCCCCACGTGCGGATCGTGCGGCGTATTGCCCGCCGTGCTCTATCATCTGGCTGATGTCAACAGCTACCGTCCCATACGCATCCTGCGGGCACTCGCCACGGCGGGAGTCTTCGGCAACGTGGTGAAGGCCAACGCCTCGATTTCGGGAGCCGAGGTAGGTTGCCAGGGCGAGATCGGCGTAGCCTGCGCCATGGCCGCCGCTGCCGCATGCCAGCTTATGGGCGGAACGCCAGCGCAGATAGAGTATGCCGCCGAGATGGCTCTGGAGCATCATCTGGGTCTCACGTGCGACCCCGTGTGCGGACTGGTGCAGATCCCCTGCATCGAGCGCAATGCCGTGGCGGCCGCGCGCGCCATCGACTCGGCCACCTTCGCCATACTCTCCGACGGCCGCCATCGCGTCAAGTTCGACAAGGTGGTAGACGTGATGAAGGAGACGGGCCACAACCTCCCGAGCCTCTATCGCGAGACTTCGGGCGGCGGTCTGGCGAAGCATTACGACATGGATTGACGGCCGCGGCGTACGGTCCGAAGTCGCGATTTCGCGAAAAACGTTTGCCGTTTAGACGATTTATTCATAATTTTGCTGATGAATTGACCTATTACCAATTTAATCTAAAAAATCTATGAAAAGACTTTTTCGTCTTCTGACATTGGCTTCGCTGCTGGCATTCGTCATGCCCGCCGAGGCGCAGCTGGTGACGGGCAAGCGCGGATCGGACGATTTCCGAATCGGCGTTGCCGGCTACACCTATCGCAATTTCGACATCGACCAGACGCTGAAGTACCTCCAAAGCATGGGGGTGAAGTATCTGTCGGTGAAGGATTTCTGGCTCCCGCTCAACTCTACGGCCGAGCAGATGAAGGCCTTCAAGGCCAAGTGCGCCGCTCACGGCGTGGACGGTTACATTCTCGGTCCCATCTACATGCGTAACGAGGCCGACGTGGACCGCGCGTTCGCCTATGCCGAGCGCTACGGTTCGGACGTATTCATCGGCGTGCCCACCTACGAACTTATCGACTATGTGATAAAGAAGGTGGCCGCCACGGGCATAAAGGTGGCTATCCATACCCACGGACCCGACGGACAGCCGTTCCCCAACATACAGAAAGTGGTGGAGTTGGTGAAGGATCCCAAACTCGGCGTCGGCTGCTGCATGGACCTCGGCCACTCGGTCCGCATGGGCGAGGATATCGTGAAGGATATCAAGAAATACAAGGATTGGATCTACGACATCCATATCAAGGACGAGAGCGAGGCTTCGAAGAAGGGCCAGACCTGGGAGATGGGCCGCGGCGTGATGGATTTCAAGCCCATAGTCGAGGTATTGCGCAAGATCGGTTACAAGGGCGTCGTGTCGCTCGAATTCGAGAAGAACGGCAAGGATCCCCATCCCGGTGTCGCCGAGTCGATCGGTTACCTGCGCGGCGTGTGCGACGCCACCAAGTAGTCGCAAGACAATGCTATGCTTTTATTCGGCTCCGCTTTGCGGGGCCGTTTTTTTCGTATGCCGTTCAGCGCTGTCGGGCCGTGATATGCGACAAGCGGAGAGTACGATGCTTTCGCGATCGTACCCACCGCTTATGCGTGACGTGACGGCTTCTATTTGGCTTTGGCCGCCGCGCCGTCGTTCTTTGCCGCCGCGCCGCCTTCTGTCTCGCGATATTTTCTGTGCTTCTGCCTTTTTTCCGAATCGGCGTTTATGAAGTGGCGCGATATGGCTTGCGCGAGATTCTGGGGCGCTATGTCGCGTTCTATCTTGCCGCCGAACGCTACCGATATGCCTCCCGTCTCCTCGGATACCACCACCACGATGGCGTCCGATGTCTCGGTAATGCCTATGGCGGCGCGGTGGCGCGTGCCGTAGGATTTGGGCACGGGCGACTGCGTTACGGGCAGGATGCACTTGGCCGCCACCACGCGGTTGTTCATTATCACCGCGGCGCCGTCGTGCAGCGGTGCGTTCTTGAAGAATATATTCTCCAGCAGCGACACCGACACCTGTGCGTCGAGGGTTATGCCGCTGTCGATTATGTCGCGCAGATCGCTGTCCTGGGCCAGTACCATGAGTGCACCCGTTTTGGAGGCCGACATCTCTATGCTGGCCGTAATGACGGGGTGGAGCGTGGGTTCAGCCCCGTGGTGCTGGTTGAATATGTTGTTTATGAAATTGAGTCCCTTGCGGCGCATTCCTATCATTTGCAGGAAATTGCGCAACTCGGGTTGGAATACGATTATGATGGCTATCACGCCCACGCTGACTATCTGGCTCAAAATGGTGGACAGCAGCTTCATGCTGAGTGCGCTCGTGACGACCCACACTATGTATATGATTATGATGCCCGACAGTATGTAGGGGGCGTTGGTGCCGCGGGTCATGCGGTAGAGCCCGAACATGAACAGTGCCACGAGGAGGATATCGATGAAATCGATAAAGGTGAACGGTATGAAATCCATTTTCTATTCGGTTTGGCTACAAAGATACGAAAAGTCGAGCGCAGAAGCAAACCGAAGGTTTGATTATGCCGAGACGGAGTATCTAAGGCGCAGCCAAAGATACGAATAAGCCGAATACAAAACACAAACAAGTTTGGTTTTTGTTGAGGCGAAGCCTGCTGTTCGCCGACGGTGGATTGCTTGTTAAGATTTATCTTCGGCGGCTGCGGGGGCGCGCTTTAGGCGCGAGCCGCCGAAGATAACGCCGCAGCGCGGCGCAGTTTCTCGGATCTCTGCTGTGGGAGGCTGCGGACTGTATTTTCGGTTTTTGGTGTGCTGTTCGCCGACGGCGGTCGGAGTGCGATAGCAGTCCGCCGCGTGGGGCGGCGGCGAACTGCGCGACTCTGAAGAGTCGCAAATACTTTATATGCTATTCCCACCTTTTGACGTCAAAAGGTGGCATAATCGTTTGAGATGCCAATCCTCACTTACGTTCGGTGGCATGACGAATTATCTTTTTCATAAAACAAACGTTACGCCTGCGACTCTTTAGAGTCGCGCAGGCCGCAGCCTCTGCCCCGCGGAGGCCCGCAACGGCATTCGCATCGTTGCGCCTTCCGCAGGCTGCGGCCCGAAGCACAAAGCGCACCCCTGCCGCCGTCGGCGAACAGCAAAAAACGTCGTGGTAATACTACTCTTCGGAATCGCGTCATTCCGCCGAACGTAGGCGATAGCCTGCATCATAAACGAAAAACGACCGAAGTCGCCTGAAAGGGACTTCGGTCGTCTCGTTGCAAAATGCCTGAAGCGCTATCGCCTATTTCTTATCCGATTTGGCAGAGTCGCTTTTCTCGGCGGCATAGAGCTCGTTCACCTTGGCCAGAACCGCTTCGCTGATGTCGAGAGCCTCGGCGGCGTCGAGCAGCGAGGTGGCGTTGAGCACGAGCTTGTATTTGTGATCGGCATTGATCTCCTTGATGGCACGCATGAGCAGATCCTGCGTACGGTTGGTGAACACGTAGTTCTCCTCGTCGAGGGTCTGGGCCTCTTTCTGCGCGTTGGTCTGGTAGTTGGCCACCTTCTTCTCTATCGCCTGCTGCTGCTTCTGCGCGTCGGCGGTGGTTACGAGACCTTTGCTGTATTTCTCCTGCAACTGCGCCGCTTCGTATTGCAGATTCTTCTCCTTCTGCGCCCATGCGTTCTGCGCCTTCTCGGTCTTCTCCTGGAGCGCCACGCCTTCGGTCTTGTATATCTCGCTCTGAGCCAGAACGTAGTCGATTCTCACGAATGCTATGTCGCCGCCCGTCACGGTCTCCACGGCCTGCGGCTCGCTTTCGGTCGTGGCGGTCTTATTGTCGCATGCCGCGAATGCGAGCGATGCTGCGAGCAGTGTCCAAAAAACTTTTTTCATACTCTTGTTATCCGTATTTTGAAGATTTCTTAAATTAAATACCTATTGATTCACAAAGGTAAAAAAAAATCTTTATTTTTGTCGTAAAAGCAGCTAAAATTGCGCGACGGTATGATTTAATGTGCGCCGATGCGGCGTGCGGAACCATACCGCGCGGTAAATATCTGAAAGAATGTACGAATATATTTCGGGCGAAGTGGCCGATCTGGCGCCGACCTACGCGGTCATCGATGCGGGCGGCGTGGGCTACTACATCAACATATCGTTGCAGACCTTTTCGGCCATCGAGCACGAGCGCACGGCCCGTCTCTACGTCCATTTCATCGTGCGCGAGGATGTGCAGGCGCTCTACGGCTTCGCCACGGCCCTGGAACGAGAATTGTTCCGCAACCTCATCAGCGTGTCGGGCGTGGGCGGCAATACGGCCCGCATGATACTCTCGACCTATACGGCCGACGAGCTGCGCAACATAATCGCCACCGAGAACGCCGTTCTGCTGAAGAACGTCAAGGGGCTGGGACTCAAGACGGCGCAGAAGATAATCGTCGAGCTGAGCGGCAAGATGGTCGATCTTGCGGGCGGCGGCAATGCCTCGCTGCCGACAGCCGCGGCCGTCGGCGGAGCCTACGACGAGGCTTTGTCGGCGCTGGTCATGCTCGGATTCCAGAAGGGCGCGTCGGAGAAGGTGTTGAAGGCCGTGCTGAAGGAGTCGCCCTCGATAGGCGTCGAGGATGCGGTGCGTCTGGCGCTGCGGCGGTTGTGATTCCGTGCCCGCCGCGGGGCGCGGCGAGGATAAAAACCGACGCGAATTGGCCGAATGGATATTTTTTCATAAATTTGCACGATTGGAGGTTATGAAGTTGCGATTCTGGATAACGGTGTTGGTTGCGGCATGCGTAGTGCCGCTGGTGTCGTGTGCCGACGACGAGGATACCACCGATTCGCAGCGCAACAACATCGTGCGGTATCTCACCTCCACCCATGTTCCCCGACTGATCTCGGCCGAGGAGGCGGAGACGTCGCTCGAAGTCGATCCGCCGTTTTACGATGTGATGGAGCGCAACGTGTACCGCTACATATCCAACTATTACGATGCGGGGCGCGACGAGCGGCCGCAGGCGGAGCGGGGCGACGAGGTGGAGCTGACCTACACGGCCTACGTCTTTACGGGCGGCGTGCCGCGCACCGAATCGGTGTATGCCTCCAACGACGAGGAGACCATCGCCGCGCTGGCCGAGGCGGGGCTCAATCCCGAATACTGGTCTTCGGAGCCGCTTCGGGTGAAATTGGGTGCGACGGATATAATAAAAGGTGTCGCGCTGTCGTTAGAAGGTTGTCGCCAGGGCGACGAGGTGGAAGCCTACATGACGTTCGACATGGCGTACGACGACGATGTGGTCGGCGTGGTGCCCAAGGAGTCGGCCGTGGTGTGGATATATACCGTAAACAAGGTAAGCAAGAGCAGGGCGGCGTGGTGATGCCGTCGGCAGCGGCGTCGCGGGCGTCGCGCAGTGGTTACGATTCAACGTTTTTTTTGATATGAGATTTATAAATCGTTTGTTAGGCATGGCGGCCGTCGCCTCGACGCTGGTTTCCGTTTCGTGCGTCGATTCGACCGAAATGGGTTTCGAGGAGGTGGAGAAGATCGCGTTGCAGTCGTGGATGGAGATCAACCGTCCCGATCTGCTGGATAACTTCCAGCCGCTGGGCGAATATTATGTCGAGATTCTGGACGAGGGCGTTGCCGACAGTCTGCCCGTAAGGCACGAGAATGCGTGGCTGTGGTTCAACGTCACGTGCCGCGATCTGGCGGGCAACGTGGTCATGACGCGCAATTCGGATCTGGCGCGTTTGCAGAACACGTATACCGATCATACCCACTACACCCCGTTCTTCCTATATTGCGGCGAGAACAACACCTCGATGCTCGAGGGGACCTACATGGCCATACGCAACAAGCTGAAGATCGGCGAGCAGGAGTATTCGGTGCGCTACGGCACCAAAATGCGTCTGTACCTTCCGTCGTCTATCGCCGCGGGATCGGGCGGCATGGGCGGCGACGGCGGTTACGAGGGCCAGTTCAGGCTGGATGCCAACCGTCCCACCATCGTCGACGTCGAGGTGTGGGGCCACGTGAACAACCCGCTGGCCTACGAGGACCGTTGGGTGAAGGCCTTCGCCGAGGCCAACGGCGGTCTGGCTCCCGAGAAGAAGGACGAGGCGGCCGCGGCGAAGCGGCGCACGTTCAGACGCTCTGCGACGCGTGCCGACGGTGACGAGGCCGAGAAGCCCGTGTACGACGACAAGTGGCACCTTGCGGTGGATTCCATCGCCGCGCTCTACATAAATTATCTCTATACCCCCGAGACGGGCCTCAATTTCGACTGCATAGGCCGCGACACGATGATGTTCGAGGGGCAGACCGAATACAGGTACGGCAAGGTATACGGCACCAAGGGGTTGGCGCAGATCAACAAGGAGATCGACGAGGCGCTGCTGGAGCGTTTCGGCGAAGGCCTTGATCCCGCCGACGCCGATCCGCTGGACTCGGTGTCGACGGCCAAGATATGGTATGTGCTCCGCCTGTTGGACGGTTTTGTGATAGATACCAACATCCCCGAAGTCAAGAAGGTCATATACGAGGATGTCGAGGACGACGACGAGGGCACGGCCGCTTCGTTCGTGACCGAGAAGAACAGCACGGCCAACGACTATGTGGACGCATGGCTCTATGCCATTCCGCAGATGAAGTTGGGTGCGTGGAACGTCATTCTCACTGCGTCGTCGAACGCATACGGCGCAGTCGGACGCTCGGGTACCAAATCGACCTCGACGTCGGGAGGATACAACTATTACGACTACCTGAATTACTACAATTACTTCAACAGCTATTACGGCAACAGCTATTATAACAACTACTACAACGGTTATTACGGCGGTTACGGATACGGCGGCTACGGAGGTTATTACAACAACTATATGTACAGCCCCTATTACGGCAACTACAACCTCGGTACCGACGACGAGACCGAGACCACCACGACGATAACCTCCGAGATTCTGCCCTACACGCCGCTGCTGTGGCAGGTGTTCATCGAGGAAAAATCCGACGACAAGTAGACCGTCGCAATCGGCAGCCCGCCCGTGGCGGATCAGGATTAGTATATGCGATAAAAAGGACCATCCCGTGCGGACGGTCCTTTTTTTTGCGTTTTTTGCGCTTAAATTTTGCCAAACCGAAAAATAGTCGTAACTTTATGTTGCAAAGAAAATGACTCTTAATACAAACCTAAAAATAGATTCATTATGATTATCACATTCAACGAGCTGCGCCGCATCAAAGACAAGTTGCCCAGCGGAAGTTCTCAGCGTATAGCCGATGAACTCGGTATTGATGTAGAATCAGTACGCAACTATTTCGGCGGTAAGCATATGGACGCCAAATCAGGTGTCGGTATACATATTGAACAAGGTCCCGACGGCGGCGTCGTCACTTTGGACGACACCACCATTCTCGATGCCGCCATGCGCATCCTGAGCGAGAACAAATAATCTCTGCAGTCCGATCGGTGAAACGGGTGCCGTTCCCGCTCTCGGCCGTGTGTCGGGAGGCGTTGCGATGCTTGGTGCGTCGCCGTACGGCGGGCATTTGCGCGAGGTTTCGCCGTGTCGGGGCATATGACTGTTCTGCCGTTTTCCGCACGGGTTATTTTGGGGGTACTTCGGACGCGCGGAGCGCGGGCGGCCGAGGCATGTGAGCGGCGCTGTCGCCGTATTGATTTAACGGCCGTGCGGAGCGGAGTTTTCGAAACGGGTTGTCCTTCGGGACGACCCGTTTCGCGTGTGTTGGGGGGGGGCCGCTGCCGTCGGCGAACGGCAAGCCGATGCGGGTCGCAGCCTCGGTGTGCGGTGGCCCGCCGTTATCCGCGAATGCTCGCACCGCGGCCCCGCATGCTGCGGCCCGCGCAGTTCCGCGAACTGCAAAACACGCCTTGCCGTGTCAGTCCGATCGGCCAAAATGGCAGATGTGCCGCGGTAGTTGGCAGTATTTTGCGCCATAATAGCCGCTTTCGGGCATAAAATCTTTTTGGTATAGCCTTTGTTCATGTTCATGCGACTGCCGATCCGCAAAGGCGGCGGCGTAAGAGGTTTTATATTGCAAGAGAATAAAAACAAATAAAGATTTACTATTATGGGAAAGATTATTGGTATTGACTTGGGTACGACTAATTCGTGCGTAGCGGTAATGGAGGGCAACGAGCCCGTGGTTATCCCCAACTCGGAGGGTCACCGCACCACCCCTTCGGTGGTGGCTTTTACCGACAATTCGGAGCGTAAGGTGGGCGATCCCGCCAAGCGTCAGGCTATCACCAATCCCAAGAGGACGGTGTTCTCTATCAAGCGTTTCATGGGCGAGCAGTACGACAAGGTCACGGCCGACATTACCCGTGCGCCCTATGCCATCGTAAAGGGTGACAACAACACTCCGCGCGTGGATATCGACGGCCGTCAGTATACTCCGCAGGAGATTTCGGCCATCATCCTCCAGAAGATGAAGAAGACGGCCGAGGATTATCTGGGCCAGGAGGTGAGCGAGGCCGTTATCACCGTTCCCGCCTATTTCTCGGATTCGCAGCGTCAGGCCACCAAGGAGGCGGGCGAGATCGCGGGTCTGAAGGTTCGCCGAATCATTAACGAGCCCACGGCGGCCGCTTTGGCCTACGGTCTGGACAAGAAGGATTCGGACATGAAGGTGGCCGTGTACGACCTGGGCGGCGGTACGTTCGATATCTCGATTCTGGAGCTGGGCGACGGCGTATTCGAGGTCAAGTCGACCAACGGCGACACCCATCTGGGCGGCGATGACTTCGACCACGTTCTGATCGACTACATGGCCGAGGCTTTCAAGGCCGAGCATCAGATCGACCTGCGTCAGGACCCCATGGCCTTGCAGCGCCTGAAGGAGGCTGCCGAGAAGGCCAAGATCGAGCTTTCGTCGTCGACCACCACCGAGATCAACCTGCCCTACATCATGCCCGTCAACGGCATCCCGCAGCACCTCGTGATGACGCTCACGCGTGCCAAGTTCGAGCAGTTGTGCGACCATCTGATCCAGAAGACCGTCGAGCCCTGCAAGCTGGCTCTGCGCGACGCGGGTCTTCAGGCGAGCGATATCGACGAGGTGATCCTCGTGGGCGGTTCTACCCGTATCCCCGCCATCCAGCAGATCGTCGAGAAGTTCTTCGGCAAGGCTCCCAACAAGTCGGTGAACCCCGACGAGGTGGTTGCCATCGGTGCCGCAATTCAGGGCGGCGTGCTCACGGGCGAGGTTAAGGATGTGCTTCTGCTCGACGTCACTCCGCTGTCGCTGGGTATCGAGACTCTGGGCGGCGTGATGACCAAGCTCATCGAGGCCAACACCACCATCCCCACCCGCAAGAGCGAGGTGTTCTCGACGGCGGCTGACAACCAGCCCTCGGTGGAGATCAACGTATGCCAGGGCGAGCGTCCCATGGCGCGCGACAACAAGTCGCTCGGACACTTCCACCTCGACGGCATCCCCGCCGCACCGCGCGGCGTGCCGCAGATCGAGGTTACCTTCGATATCGATGCCAACGGTATATTGAACGTATCGGCCAAGGACAAGGGCACGGGCAAGGAGCAGAAGATCCGCATCGAGGCTTCGAGCGGCCTTACCGAGCAGGAGATCCAGCGCATGCGCGACGAGGCCAAGGCCAACGAGG
>CAUHCL010000073.1 GCA_959604655.1 uncultured Alistipes sp.
ACAGCATGATATTCTCCATATGGCTGTGCGGTGCCGAGCTGATGATGGGACTCATGCTGGTGTTCAAGGTCCGCACGCGCCTGATATCGATATTCGCGCTGGTGTCGATGATCTTCTTCACCGTGCTGACGTTCCTGAGCGCTACGTGGATTCCCGTCGAGGATTGCGGATGCTTCGGCGACGCTCTGAAGCTCACCCCGTGGCAGACGTTCCTGAAGAATCTGGTGATCCTGCCTATGGTGTTCGTCGTATGGTACCGCTACCGCAAGTATCGGGTACTGGAGCTGCACCGTTCGGAGGTGGCGCTCACGTGTCTGTTCTGCGTTTTCGCCATGGGAGTGGGCACCTATTGCTATTTCAATCTTCCGCTGATAGATTTTCTGCCGTATAAGAAGGGCGCCAATATTTACGAGATGATCGAGGCGCAGCACGACACGGGCAGCGACGAGATGGCCGTGGAGGAATACGTTCTTGTCTACCGCAACCGCAGGACGGGAAAGCTGCGCGAGTTCTCGATCGACGACAAGGAGTGGCAGGACGAAAAGAAGTGGGAGTGGGTGGAGACCCGCGTGGATAACGAGGCGCCTGCCGTGCAGACGCTCATAAGCGAATTTTCGATCTCCGATCCCGAGGGCAATTTCACCCGCGACATACTCACCCGCCGCGGCCGCGTGTATATGATCTGCGTGACCAATCTGAACGATATAGGCGACGGTTGCCGCAGCCGACTGCGCAGCGTGGTGGAGCGTGCCGAGGCCGAAGGTGCCTATGTGGTGTGTCTCACTCCGTTGCCGCTGCGCACGGTGACCTATTACCGCTTCGACGGCAGCGCCGACGTGAGGTGCTACAATATCGACGCCACGGTGATGAAGACC
Source organism: uncultured Alistipes sp. (assembly GCA_959604655.1). Taxonomy (GTDB): domain Bacteria; phylum Bacteroidota; class Bacteroidia; order Bacteroidales; family Rikenellaceae; genus Alistipes. Next base: position 876 of record CAUHCL010000073.1, read on the forward strand.
ATGCTGCGCGCTAAAAACGGACTGGTGGTGCTCGACGACGGCGTCATAGAGGCCAAATACAACTGCCGCAACATAAAGCCGTACGAGGATTGATGGCGTGAGTATGCGATTGGTATAAAAATTGACCTTGCCCGAAGTAAGGTCAATTTTTTTATCTATGTGCAAACCATACTTCTGTCTGTTCGTTGCGGCATGCTCTCTCGCGTCGTGCGGCCGCAAGGCCGAGGTGGCGCAGCCGATACGTCCCGTGAAGGTGACGTCGGTGCGTGCCGTCGACTATATCGACCGCGATTTCGCGGGCATGTCCACGGCCGACGACGCCACCACTCTGGCATTCAAGATAGCGGGCCAGGTGGCGAGCGTCGATGTGTCGAAAGGCGACTACGTGGAGAAAGGGGCTTTGCTGGCGCAGCTCGATCCGCGCGACGTGGAGCTTCAGGCCGCCGCCGACAAGGCGCAGTACGACAAGGCGTCGTCGCAGCTCTCGCGCATGAAACGCCTGCTCGACCATGAGGCCGTGTCGCGTCAGGAGTACGAGACGGCGCAGACCTCGTTCGTGCAGGCGCGTTCCGCTTATGAAAATTCCAAGGACCTGCTGTCGCAGACCAAGCTGCGCGCGCCGTTCGCGGGCGTGATCGAACGCACCTACGTCGACACCTACGAGCGCGTGCAGGCGGGGCAGACCATCCTGCGTCTGGTCAACCCCGTGAGCAGCACCGTGGAGTTCACCATACCCGAAAAGAGCCTGCCGCTTCTGGCCGACTCGACGACCCGCTTTTCCGTCACGTTCGACAACTATCCCGACCGCCGTTTCTCGGCGCGGCTCGATTCGTATGCCAAAACTTCGTCCGATGCGTACGGATTCCCCGTGTCGCTGAAGATCGACCGCGATGCCGCTCTCGAAGCGCGCATTTCGCCGGGCATGACGTGTCAGGTGACCATGCGCACGTCCGACCCCGCCGACCGCGGCATGGCTGTTCCGCTCACCGCGGTATATGCACCCGCCGAGGGCGGCACCTACGTGTGGACGGTCGGCGCCGACGACAGGGTGGAGCGTCGCAGCGTGGTGCTGGGCGACATATTCGGCCGCGACATGGTGAGCGTGGTTTCGGGTGTCGAGTCGGGCGACGTGGTGGTGACGGCGGGAGTATATCGGCTACGCGACGGCGAACGGGTGAAAATTCTAAATCGTTAGGCTATGTCGATCTCCGAATATTCCATCCGCAACCGCAGCATCGTGTGGTTCGTCCTGGCGCTTTTCGTGGCGGGCGGGGCATGGGCGTTTTCGGCGATGGGCAAGAAGGAGGATTCCACTTTCGTGCTCAAGAGCGCCGTGGTGACGTGCGACTATGCGGGCGCCACGCCCGAGGAGGTTGAGCAGCTCATCTCCGAGCCGATTTCGCGCGAGTTGCAGTCGATGCGCAGCGTCTACAAGATCACGTCGGAGTCCTACTACGGATTTTCGAAGATAACGGTGGAGCTCGATCCCGGGACCCGCGCGGGCGAGATCCCGCAGCTGTGGGACGAGCTGCGCCGCAAGGTGATGAACATCGGACCGCAGCTCCCTTCGGGCGCGGGCACGATACGCGTAAACGACGATTTCAGCGACGTTTACGGGCTCTATTACGCTTTGGCTGCCGACGACGGCTTTACGTGGAGCGAAATACGCGACTGGGCGCAGCGCATAAAGACCGCCGTGGTGACCATCGACGGAGTGCAGAAGGTGGCCGTGTTCGCCGAGCAGACGCCCGTCATAAATCTCTATATCACCAAATCGGCTCTGGCCAATTTCGCCATTACGCCCGAGGCGATCGTCTCCATGATCTCGCAGCAGAACACCGTGGTCAACAGCGGCGAGATCACGGCGGGCGACGTGCAGGTGCGCATCTTGGAAACGGGCGTCTACGACACCATCGACGACATTGCCGACCAGCTGCTTATGGCGGCCGACGGAAAGCAGTACCGTCTGGGCGACATAGCGCGCATCGAAGAGGGATACGCCGAGCCCGCGTCGGTGCTCATGCGTGTCGACGGCCGCCGTGCGGTAGGGATCGGGGTCTCGTCGGAGTCGGATGCCGATGTGGTGGCGCTGGGGCGCAAGGTGCGCGGCGAGCTGGCGCGGATAGGGGGCGAGATGCCCGTGGGCATGGATATCGTGACGCTCTATCCCGAGGACATCATAGCCCGCGAGGCCAACTTCTCGTTCCTGCTCAATCTGCTGGAATCGGTGCTGATAGTCATAGCGGTCATTATGGCCGTGATGGGCATGCGCAGCGGCGCGCTTATCGGGTCGTCGCTGCTGTTCACCATCGGCGGCACCATGCTGCTCATGTACATGACGGGCGAGGGCATCAACCGCACCTCGCTGGCAGGATTCATCATAGCGATGGGCATGCTGGTCGACAACGCCATAGTGGTGACGGACAATGCGCGCAAGTCGGCGGCCCTCGGGGTTCCTCTCGACAAGGCCTTCATCGGCGCCGCCGAGGGACCCAAGTGGGGGCTTCTCGGTGCGACGCTCATAGCCATATTCTCGTTCCTGCCGCTCTATCTCGCGCCTTCGGCGGTGGCCGAGATCGTGAAGCCGCTGTTCGTGGTCATAGCTTTGTCGCTGCTGCTCAGCTGGGCGCTGGCGCTCACGCAGGTGCCCGTGTTCGGACTGTTCATGCTGCGCGGCGATCGGCACGGTGCGGGTGCGGACCGCCTCGCGTGGTTCGACAGAGTGCTGGAGGCGGTGCTCCGCCGACGCCTGGCCGTGACTGTCGGTGCCGTGGCGCTGCTGGCGGTGTCGGTGTTTGTCATGGGGCTGATGCCGCAGAACTTCTTCCCGCAGCTGAACAAGCCCTATTTCCGCGCCGATGTCATACTGCCCGAGGGCTACGACATAAATGCCACGCAACGCGATCTGACCGTCATGTCCGACTGGCTGCGCGAGCAGCCCGAGGTGGTCCACGTCTCCACCACGGCGGGATCCTCGCCGTTGCGCTACTATCTGGCCAGCAGCAGCTTCTCCATGCGGCCCAACTGCGGCAACATACTGGTGGAGGTCGACGACAAGCGTTCGACGCGGCCCGTCAAGGAGCGTTTCGACGCGTTCGTGGCCGAGTCGTGTCCCGACGTGTGGCTGCGGTCGTCGCTTTTCAAGCTCTCGCCCGTGCCCGACGCCACCATCGAGATAGGGTTCGTGGGCCCCGACGCCGATACTCTGCTGCGTCTCGCCTCGCAGGCCGAGCGGATCATGTGGCGCACGCCCGGGGCTACGAACATCCGCAACAGCTGGGGCAACCGCATCCCGACGTGGCTGCCCGTATATTCCCAGATCAAGGGCCAGCGCATAGGCGTGAGCCGCAGCCGCATGGCGCAGTGGATAACGCTCGCCACGCAGGGGTATCCCATGGGCGAGTACCGCCGCGGCGACGAGCTGCTGCCCATACTGCTCAAGGACGAGGATATCGATGCGTACAATCTCTCGAATCTGCAATCGATGCCCGTGTTCTCGCAGAGCGGGAAGGTCTATTCCATCGAGCAGGCGAGCAGCCGTTTCGATTTCGACTATCTGGGCGGTGTGGTGAAGCAATACAACCGTCAGAGGGTGATGAAGGCGCAGTGCGACCCCGCGGCGGGCGTGAACACCAAACGGCTGTTCGACCGTCTGCTGGCCGAGGTGCGCAGCGAAGTCGAGGTGCCCGAGGGCTATTCGATGCGTGTTTTCGGCGAGCAGGAGTCGCAGGCCGAGTCCAATGCCGCGCTTGGCAAGAACCTGCCCACGGCGTTCGTGCTCATATTCATCGTGCTGTTGCTGCTGTTCGGCAATTACCGCGATCCCGTAATCATACTTCTCATGACTCCCCTGATATTCATCGGTGTGGTGCTGGGACTGCTCGTGACGGGCAACAGATTCGATTTCTTCTCGTTGCTGGGACTGCTGGGGCTTGTGGGCATGAACGTCAAGAATGCCGTGATACTCGTCTCGTCGATCAACGACCTGCGTGCCGAGGGCGCCGATCCCTACGATGCGGTGGTGCGTGCGGCGCGCGGCCGTCTGGTACCCGTGTGCGTAGCCTCGGTGACCACCATCCTGGCGCTTATCCCGCTGTTGTTCGACTCTCTGTTCGCGGGCATGGCCTCGACCATAATGGGCGGATTGCTGGTGGCGACGATACTTACCATGGTCGTGCTACCCGTGGTGTATGCCCTGTTCTACAATATTAAAAAGGCGGAATGATTATGCGACATTTAGTGTTGTTTTCGGCGCTGTTGCTCGGCGCTCTTTCGGCCGAGGCGCAGATCTCGCTGTCGGCCTATCGCGACAGCGTGGCGGGGTATGACTGGCGCGTGAAGAACGCGGCGGTCGAGTCGGAGAGAAACTATGAGATCATGCGGCAGGAATATACATCCTTTCTGCCGCGCGTCTCGGCGTCGGGATCGTTCGCCAAGACTTTCCATCGCATGGGCGACAATGAGCTGTGGAGCTTTTCGTTGCAGCCGCGCGTCGTGCAGACCGTTTACGGCGGCGGGGGAGTGAAGGCTGCCTATCGCAGGGCCGCGAGCGGTTACGAAAGCGCGTTGTTCGACGAGGAATTCACGCGGCTTGAGGTGCGTTATGCGGCCGATTTCGCCTACTGGGGGCTGTCGGCGCAGTCGCTGTTCCTGCGCGCTGTCGAGGAATATGTGGGCATCATCGAATCGCTCTATCGGGTGGTCGAACGGCGTTTCGACGAGGGGTATATCGCCAAGAGCGATCTGTTGCAGGTGGAGACCCGCCTGAGCGAGGCGCGGTTCGACCTGATAACCGCGCGCCGCGGCTACGACGAGGCGTTGCATGCGTTCAACATTCTGCGCGGCGCGGCGGGCGACGAACCCGTGTCGCTGTCGCAGTCCATCGTCGATTCCATATCCATGCCCGAACGAGTCGCGTTGACGGCGATAGCCGCCCGCCGTCCCGACCTGCTCTCGGCCGAAGCGGCTGTAAGGTCGGCCGAATACGGGGTGGAGGTGGCGCGTGCGTCCTACAACCCGCAGCTGAACGTCGGCGTGGGCGGTTTGTGGCAGACCTACGTGCCCAATGCCTCGGGCCGCACCTATCTCGACGCTTCGCTGATGGTGGAGCTGAACATTCCCATATTCCATTGGGGCGAACGCCGTCATGCGGTGGCGTCGGCTGCGGCCGACGTGCGTCGGAGCATGAATGTCACGGGGCAGATTTACGACGACATGGCCCGCGAGGAGGCCGACGGCTGGAGCGCTATGGCGACGAGCCGTTCGCAGGTGCAGTCGTCGCTGCGCAATCTTGAGATCGCGGGCGAGAACCTGTCGATAAGCACATATTCCTACAAGGAGGGGCAGGCCACCGTGCTCGACGTGTTGCAGGCGCAGATAAGCTGGCTGCAAATATACACCAATGCCATCACCGCGCGCTACAACTATGCCGTGGCCGTGTCGGCCTACGAGCGGATAACGGCGGCCGAGTGATGTTGCCGATCGGCGGCATGACCGTGTGGCCATGCCGCAAATCGGAAACGGGTCAGACCTTCACGGTCTCGGTGCTCACGATCGATATCTCGTGCGCCACGGGAGCGATCTTGCGCAGCATGTCGATGGTGCCGCAATACTTCTCCTGCGCCATGGTGACGGCGTGGCTGACGGCGTTCTGCTGCGAGAGGGTGGCGCATTCCAGATCGTATATGACGTTGAAACTGCGGAAATGACTCCCGGGCTGGAGCGTGGGGGTGTCGAGCATGCCTTCGACCGTTATTTCCAATGTCTTGGGCGTGATCTTGTCTTTCTTGAGCAGGCCCATTATCGTGAAGCCCGCGCATTTGGCCGCTCCGCACAGTATGAGCGCCTTGGGATTGAGATCGTCGGCCGAGCCGTCCTTGACCCGAAATTTGCCTCCGTCGACGAGTTCGACGGTGACGGTTTGTTTGTTGTCGTTCATGATGTTGAAAGTGTTATGTTTGTTATCGGGCCCGTCGGCGGCCGTCGCGGACGCCGCGCGCCTGCGTGAAGGGTGGCAATAATCGTTCCTCGTGCTCCGCCTCCCGACGCGGCCGTTTGCGCGGCAGACGAATTATACGGTCGTTTTATTGACTTTTAGGTTCTATCGTTATGCATTTTTCTCCGAAATGACTATCTTTGTGGTTGGTATAATTGAATCGAAATTTATGCGGAGGAAAATACTTGTATTGGCTCTGTTGCTGCTCGCGGGCGGTACGTTGCCGCTGCGTGCGCAGGCGCCCTCGGTCGACGAGGGTATCGAGCGCGGCATTTCGCTCTACAACTTCGGCCATTGGGCCGAGGCGCGCACCGAACTGAGGAACATTCGCGGCGCCCTGTCGCCCGTCACCGACCGTTTTCGCATCGAGCGCATCGACTACTATCTGGCGCTCTGCGACGCCGAGTTGAAGATGAAGGACGTCGAAGGGCGTCTGAAACGCTTCCTTGCCGAATATCACGGATCGTCGTACGCCAACGAGGTGCAGTTCGCGCTGGGCGCCTACTATTGCATGCAGGACGATACGGCGCTCGCCGAGGCCGAGCTGGCTAAGGTGCATTACGAGAGCCTCGATCCGCAGAACAAGGACAAATACAATCTGCGCATGGGTTACATGACCTTCATGCGCGGCGATTTCGATGCCGCCGAGAGATACTTCGGCCGCATAAAGGCGGGCAGCGACTATGCCGACCACGCCACCTACTACAAATCCTACATGGCATACGCGCACGGCGATTACGAGCGTGCGCGCAACGGGTTCAACTCGCTGCTCCACAGCCCGCTCTATCGCGATCTGATGCCCTATTATCTGTTGCAGATCGACTTCAAGAGCGGCGACTACCGTGCCGTGACCGACAAGGGCGATGCGCTCATCGAGCGCACCACGGCCGAGCAGGCCGCGCAGATACGCCGCATGATGTCCGAATCGTGGTTCCAGCTCGGCGATTACGCCGCCGCGGTCCGATACATGAACGCCTACAAGAGCGCGGGCGGCGAGATGAAGCGCGTGGAGAACTACATCATGGGCTATTCGCTTTACAGACAGTCGCTCTACGGCGAGGCTGCCGACTATCTGCGTCAGGCGTGCGGTGCCGACGACATGCTTACGCAGAATGCGTCGTACCATCTGGCCGACTGCTATCTGCGTTCGGGCGACAAGGCCGATGCCATGCGGTCGTTCGCCATGGCGTCCACCGCCGAATTCGATCGCGACATAGCCGAGGACGCCCTGTTCAACTACGGCAAGCTGCAATACGAACTCGGCGGCGGAGTCTTCAACGAGGCGATCAACGTGCTGAGCCGTTACATCGAGCTCTATCCCTCGTCGTCGCGCGTGCCCGAGGCGCGTACGCTTCTCATAGCGGCCTACTACAACTCGCACAACTACGCCGAGGCTTACGATGCCATCAAGAATCTGCCCAATCCCGACAACGACGCCTTGCAGGCGTTGCAGAAGATAGCCTATTTCAACGGTCTGGAGTCTTATACGGCAGGCGAGCTGGACGAGGCCGAAAGCTCGCTCACCGAATCGCTCGGCGTGGGACTCGATGCCAAATACAACGCTCTGGCGTCGTTCTGGTTGGGCGAGATAGCCTATGCCCGAGGCGACAGCAGCCGCGCCTTGCAGCGCTACCGCAGTTTCATGGGGCGCGCCCCGCGCGGAGGAGAGGAGTATGCCTTGGCGCAGTACAATATCGGCTACTGCCACTTCAATAACGGCGAGATGGATGCTGCCTCGGATGCCTTCGCCAAATTCCTCGCGCTGCATCCGCGCCGCGATTCCTATCGGGCCGACGCTTTCAACCGTCGCGGCGACGCCTATTATTCGGCTCGAAAGTTCGACGAGGCGATAGAGTGCTACGACAAAGCCGCTGAAATAGGTACGGCGGAGAAGTACTATGCCGAGTACCGCCGCGCCGTGACGCTCGGCGTGCAGAACAAGCCCGACCGCAAGATCGAGAGTCTGCGCCGTATCGTCCGCGCCGACCGCGGCGACTATGTCGATGCCGCGACGTATGAGTTGGGTCGCACCTACATCGCCGACGAACGCTACGCCGACGGCGTGAAGATTCTGGAGGATTTCATAGCGCAATATCCCAATTCGAGCTACCATGCGCAGGCGCTGTCGGACCTCGGTCTGGCCTATATGAATCTGGGCGACAAGGACAAGGCGTTGAAATATTACGACATGGTGGTCAAGTCGGCTCCCCGCTCGGTGCAGTCGAAGAGCGCCATGCAGGGCATACGCGAAATATATATGGCCCGCGGCGATGCCGACGCCTATTTCGACTATGCGCAGAAACTGGGCATGGAGGGCAACGTGAGTCAGATGACGCGCGATTCGATGTCGTATGCCGCGGCGCAGAAGCTATATCTCGACAACAAGACTTCGGAGGCCGCCACGAGCTTCACTGCATATCTGTCGCACTATCCCAACGGATACTACCGCAACGACGCTCTGTTCTTCCTCAGCGACTGCCACATACGCGACGGCCGCGACGAGGATGCCATAGGTACGCTCGCGGAGCTGGCCAAGCAGGGCCATACCCAATATTCCGAGCGCGTGCTCGACCGTCTGTCGTCGATGTGCTATAAGGCCGAGCGTTTCGAGCAGGCCGCGTCGGCCTATCGCGCGCTCTACGACGAGGCCTCGGCAACGGCGGCCAAGACCAATGCCGCCTCGGGTTACGTGGCCTCCACGCTCAAGTATGCCGACGATGCGGGCATAGCGGCCATGGCCGACGACGTGGAGTCGATGACCGATGTCAACGACGTGACCCGCCGCAAGGCGCGGTATGCCAAGGCGGGCGTGCTCGTGCGTCAGGGACGCGAGGACGATGCCATGAAACTGTACAAGCTGCTCAGCGCCGAGGTCAAGAGCGCCGAGGGCGCCGAGGCACGCTACCGTTTGATCGAGGCCGAGTTCAAGGCGGGCAACAACGACAAGGCCGAGAAGATGGTTTACGAACTCTCCGACAGCAAGACGCCGCAGAACTACTGGCTGGCCAAGGCGTTCATTCTGCTGGGCGACATATACATGAGCCGCGGCGACGCTTTCCAGGCGCGCGCGACCTATCAGAGCGTGGCCGACGGATATTCGCCTGCGGACGACGGCATAGTCGAGGAGGCCAAGAGTAAGATTGCTAAAATGAATTGACGATGAAGAGATTGACATATATCATAGCATTGCTTTGCCTGCCTGCCGCGGTGTCGGCGCAGGTGTCGAAGCAGGTCGAGGTGTCGAAGGATTACACCCCGAGCGTCGGCACGGCGCAGAAGCTCTCGCCTGTGCCCGACATGACCGATACGGTCACCATGCAGCCCGATATCGACTATACGATCACGCCGCGTTCGTACCGAACCTCGCTGCTCACCGAGAACTTCAAGCCCGCGACGATAACATACTGGGATTACAACCGTTCGCGTCCGTTCTACGCCAAGGGCGCTTTCGGCGTGCCGCTCACGAGCGAGGCCGACGTTTACGTGTCGACGTATAACAAGGACCGCGGCTATGCCATGGCTTATGTGAATCATTGGGGCGATTACCGCAATCGCAAGAATGTCGCGGGCGAGAAGGAGACGTCGCATCCCGCCGAGATGAGCAACCGCCTGGGCGGCCGTGCGGGACTTATATTGGGCCGTCATATTCTGGAGGTGGACGTTTACGGCGACCAGCAGTTGCGCCACCGTTATCCCACCACGGGCGACCGCATACGTTTCGGCAATATGGCGGGTAAGATACGTATCGGCGACGACTTCACCGATCTGCGCCGCTGGAATTTCAATGTCGAGGTCGGCGGCGACATGTTCGGCGA
>CAUHCL010000074.1 GCA_959604655.1 uncultured Alistipes sp.
CGACGGCGGTCGGAGTGCGATAGCAGTCCGCCGCAGTGGGGCGGCGGCGAACTGCGCGGTTCTTCAGAACCGCAATATTCACATGCGTCAGTTGATTCCGCGGCAGAAGCGATTTCGGGAAAAGGGCGGCCGCAGCGACGGAGCGTAAAGAATCGGAGAACGTTTTCGATAAGCCGAGGGCAGAGCCGAACTTGTTCGAGCTTTGCCGAGGCGAGAAAACGTCTGCGTAAGCGAACTTTTGATTGCTTCAAAAGTGCCGCAGGCATCCGATTCCGCGCAGGCGCTGTGACCGACCCCGAAATCGTTTCACCGCGGCGGTTTTGGGCGCCACCTTTTGACGTCAAAAGGTGGCATAATTATCGGTTGCGATGCCGATCCTCGCTTACGTCCGGTGACATGACGAACTATATTTTTCATAAAACAGGAGTTACGCCTGCGACTCGTTAGAGTCGCGCGGGCCGCAGCCTCTGCCGCGCGGAGGCCCGCAACTCACTCGCGTTCGAGAGCGGCCCCCGCAGGCTGCTGCCCGAACAAATGCCCCCCCCGCTGACGGCCGCCGAGGCTGCGCCCCGAAACAAAAAAAGAGCCGTCCGAACCTAATCGGACGACCCCCGCCATCTGCAAATCCTGTAAGCCGAGTTCTGTACCCCGCCGAAACGGGGCCTCTATCATTTATCTACGACTGCGGTCACCCGCAGCCTCCAGCAACCTACCCCTCGACATCGGACGAGCAGCCCTTAGCTGTCGATATACATGGTCTTGCAACCCGCAAGGCGTACAGCCGGACGACATTGCTGCCTCCGCGGTGGGCTCTTACCCCGCCTTTTCACCCTTACCTGCCGATCATTCCGATAGCGAATCGCCCGACAGGCGGTCATTCTCTGTTACGCTACTACACCCTCACGGACGTCGAGTCGTTAGCTCGTGCGGCGCTCTGTGTTGCTCGGACTTTCCTCCCCCCGCCAAAGCGGGCAGCGATAGAGCGTATTTGCCTATGGCTTCTCGTCGCGTCGGCCGCCTCGCGCTCAAGGCCCGACCGACACGCCCCGCGGCAGCTATTTCGCCACGGGCTTTATATCCTTTATGCGCAACTGCGTGGTCACGGTTCCGCGGTAGTGGTTCTCCACGATCTGGTAGCACACGTCCACAGGACGTCCCGAGCGCACCCACTCGTAGTGCGAGGGCTGCTGGAAGGCTATGGTCTGTATGGCCGTGTTGGGCTTCTGGCGCTGCACCAGATCCATGCGCAGGTGCTCCTGCTCGGCACCCACCAGCTTCACGTCGCCGTGGGCGCTGGCTCCGTAGGTGGCGAACACGGGAGCCGAGTTCCCCGGCCCGAAGGGTTGGAAGCTGTTGAGCTGACGGTGGAACGCGGGCGTGATGTCGGAAAAGAGCAGCTCGCTGTCGATATCCACCTGCGGCACCAGAATCTGCGGGTCGATGTGTTCCTCCACATAGTCGTTGAAGCGGCGCGTGAAGGCCTCCACATTCTCGGGGCGCATCGTAAGACCCGCCGCATACATGTGGCCGCCGAAGTTCTCCAGCAGGTCCGAACACGACTCCACCGCCTGGTAGAGGTCGAACCCGGGCACCGAGCGCGCCGAGCCCGTCACGAATCCGTTGCTCATGGTGAGCACCACCGTGGGGCGGTAGTAGGTCTCTATAAGGCGCGAGGCCACGATACCCACGATGCCCTTCATCCACTTGGGATTGTAGATGACGGTGCTCTTGCGGTTCTTCATGTCGGCGTGCGACTCGATGTAGTCGTGGGCCTCCTGCGTGACGCTGCGGTCGATGTTCTTGCGGTCCTGATTGTAGGAGTCGATGACGTTGCAGAACTCCTGCGCCAGCTTGTCGTTGCCCTCGATGAGCAGCTCCACGGCGGCGAAACCGCCCGACGGCGCGGCGTTCTCGTCGTTTTCGTCCATGCGCATGCGTCCCGCGGCGTTGATTCGCGGGCCGATCTTGAAAACGATGTCGTCGATGGTGATGTTGTGACGGTCCAGACCGCAGATCTTGATGATCGACAGCAGTCCCGACGAAGGCATACGGTTCAGCCGCTCCAGACCGTAGTAGGCCAGGATGCGGTTTTCGCCCGTAAGCGGTACTATGTCCGACGCGATGCTGACCACCAGAAGGTCGAGCAGATGTTCGATGTCGGAGAAAGGAATCCCGTGCTTCGCGGCATAGGCCTGCACGAGTTTGAATCCCACGCCGCAACCCGACAACTCGTCGAACGGATAGTTGCAATCGGGGCGCTTGGGGTCGAGAACGGCTACGGCCGCCGGAATCTCGTCGGCCGGAAGATGGTGGTCGCAGATGATGAAATCCACGCCCTTCTGCTTTGCATAAACAACCTTTTCCACGGCTTTTATACCGCAGTCGAGAGCTATGGCCAGCGTCACGCCCTTGCGGGCGGCGTAGTCGATGCCCTTGACCGATATGCCGTAACCGTCGTTATAACGGTCGGGGATGTAGAAAACCAGGTTCTTGTGACCTATCTGCCTCAAAAACTTGTAGACCAGCGCGACGGCCGTGGTGCCGTCCACATCGTAGTCGCCGTACACCATGATCTTCTCGTTGGCTGCCACGGCACGCTCGATGCGCTCCACCGCCTTCGCCATATCGGTCATCAGATAGGGGTCGTGCAGGTCGGAGAGCTGCGGGTTAAAGAATTTGTTGGCCTTTTCTACGGTGTCTATGCCTCTCTGTACAAGTAGGTTGGTGAGCACGGGCGACATGCGCAGACAGCTCGCCAGTCGGGCTGCCGCTTCGGGATCGCCATGCGGTCTCACCACCCATCGCTTCTCTATGGGCATAAGTTACGTTTTTATTATTTATATATTCTAACATTTAATTTCTCGCTTAATCGTTCCACCAGCCGCGCTTTCACCTCGGCCATGTCGGCCTCGGTGCCCGTCTCGCGGCGTATGCTCGTCGCGCCGCGGTCGGTGAATCCGCAGGGATTTATGTAATCGAAGTAACGCAGATCGGTGTTCACGTTCAGGGCGAACCCGTGCATGGTGACGAATCGCGACGACCGCACCCCTATGGCGCACAGCTTGCGCGCCCGAGCGCTGTCGGGTTCGACCCACACCCCCGAGGCTCCCGCTATGCGGCCCGCCTCGATGCCGTAGTCGGCCGCGAGGCATATCACTGCCTCCTCCAGCCGATCGATGTAGTCGCGCAGCCCTATGCCCAAACGCTCCAGATCGAGGATCGGGTATCCCACGATCTGCCCGGGCCCGTGGAACGTTATGTCGCCGCCGCGGTCTATGCGGAACAGATCGGCCCCTATCGCGCGCAGACGTTCCTCGCCGACGAGCAGGTTCGCCTCGTGGCCGCTCTTGCCAAGGGTGTACACGGCGGGGTGCTCCACCAGAAGCAGCCAACCCGCCTGCTCGGACGGCACCTCGCCGCCCGCCGCCGCGCGCCCCGCCTTGGCGGCGAGCATGCGGTCGAAGAGCGAGCGTTGCAACGCCCAGCACTCGGCATAGCCCATAAGGCCCAGATCTTCGTACAATACCTCCATAGCGTCTCCGTTTCGCCGCCCTCGGGGCGGTGCTTTGCGGAGGGCATGCGGCCCGTCCGCGTCAGTTCTGCGGGCGATTGCGCTTCACGCTTTGCAGGGCGGCGTCGGCCAGGTAGGACGACCGCACCAGCGGCGCGCTCGCACAATAGCTGAAGCCCATCTCCAAAGCCAGGAGTCTGTACCTTTCGAATTTCTCGGGAGTGATATACGCCGCAACGGGATAATGCTCCAGAGAGGGCCGAAGATACTGACCAAGCGTTACAATCTCGACACCCGCGTCGCGCAGGTCCCGCAGAGTCTGCAATACTTCATCATCGCTCTCGCCAAGTCCGACCATCAGTCCACTCTTCGAGACCGCACCGCTTCGGGAGATGGTCTCCAGCGTACGCAGACTCGTGCGATACTTCGCGCGGGAGCGTACGAGCGGTGTGAGTCGCTCGACGGTTTCGATGTTGTGCCCGACGATATCGGGCGCGGATGCGGTCACGATCTCTATAAGGTCGGCTCGCGCATCCAGATCGGGAATAAGGAGCTCAATCGTTGCGTCGGGATTCGCCTCGCGTATGGCCTCCACCGTAGCGGCCCAGTGTCGGGCACCGCCGTCGGGAAGGTCGTCGCGAGTGACGGAAGTCACGACAACATGTCGAAGTCCCATAAGTCTCACGCTCTCGGCTACCTGCCGGGGCTCCGAGGCTTCGGGAGCAAGGGGTTTGCCTGTCTTCGTAGCGCAGAATTTGCAGCCGCGCGTACAAATGTCGCCCAAAATCATGAAAGTCGCCGTCCTGCGGCTCCAGCACTCGGCCTTGTTGGGGCAGAGTCCGCTGCTGCAAATCGTATGCAACGAATGCTGCTTCACGATGCGCTCCACCTCGGCGGAGCCTTCGTCGCTGCGCAGACGGATTTTCAACCATTCGGGTTTTTTCAGCACATTCACCTTGTCATAAAACTTCGGCATTTTAAGTTCATTATTTTCCAATTGACGCAAAGATAATAAAAAAATCGAAACTCGGCATGCGCCGACATTAAAAAGACTCCGCGCAATCGAAAAAAATTACTATTTTTGTCATGCCGACGACGGTTCGGCAAACCGAAAACCATACAACGAAATGAAAAATACGCTAAAGTTTTACAACGATTTTCCCAAGAAGGGCATCGTATTCGTGGATATCATCCCCTTCCTTCAGGACAAGGCCATCTTCGCCCGCCTCATAGGCGAGATAGGCGCGTGCGTCACCGCACCCAACGTAGCGGCCCCCGAGGCCCGCGGATTCCTCTTCACCGCGCCCCTGCTGCTGGCCAAGCCCGAGGTGAAGAACATAATCCCCATCCGCAAGAGCGGCAAGCTGCCCTTCAACGAGGGCGACTTGCAGGAGGTGACCGTCGAGAAGGAGTACGGTGCCGACAGGCTGTTCTACCGCCTGAGCGACATCGCCGCGGGCGAAGTGTCGGCCGACGGCGCGTTCCACATATCGATCGTGGACGACGTGCTGGCCACGGGCGGCACGGCCGAGGGCATAGCCGAGTCGCTGCTCGGATGCACGATAAACGTCGGCGGCGAGGATCATCCCGTGGCGATCGACGAGTTTGTATTCCTCGTGGGGCTGGACGAGCTTCGCGGCGCCGAACGTCTGGAGAAGATCGCACCCGTGAAGGTGCTGATGCACATCTGATATCTGCAAATCACGTATTTCGGTGCGGCGCAGTTGTCGGGTCGCAGGCGTAACGCCTGTTTTATGAAATAGATAGTCCGTCATGCCACCGAACGTAAGTGAGGATTGGCATCTCAAACGGGAGGTTGTCGGTAGAGATTCCATTCATTTTTCGTTCTGACGAACAAAAAATGTGGAATGACGCGGGGCGGAGTATTCGGCCTGCTGTTTGCAAGCGGCGGCAGGAAGAAATGCAGTCCTGCGGCCTGCATTTCTTCGCGCTGCGGTCGGTGAACGGCAGGCAGCCGCCCGAAGGGGGCGTCGGCAAGAAAAGGGGTATCGTTTTTGCATGGATACGGTCGACAAAACAATTGGATAACCTTTTAAGAGTTTTTCGTATGTTCTTTTTATGGTACTTGCTGATCGGCCTCTTCGCGGGCTGGATCGCCAACCTGATCGTCCAAGGCGGCGGGTCGGGTCTCATTATCAACCTTATCGTCGGCCTGGTGGGCGGACTGCTTGGCGGCTGGATCTTCTCGTGGTTCGGCTGGGTCCCCGCGAGCACGTTCGGCAGCATCATATGTTCGATCATCGGCGCGGTGGTGCTGCTCTGGATAGCGTCGCTCGTACGCCCCGCCAAGAAGACGACCGTGTAGGCGCTCTCACCCGACGCCTCCAGCGGCACGGTGCTTTTCGGCGGGGCGCATCGTTCGGCGCCGCTTATGAAAATATGATTTCGATAAGAAAAACCGTTTGAAAAACCATGAAATAAAGCATATCTTTGCCGCGACATAATCGCGCGGCGTCACGGATGAAAGACCCGCACGACAACGAGTTTTGTAATCCTCATCGGAGGCTCGACTCAGGCCGGATAAGATGACAGGGTAAAACCTATCGGACTGTCCGGCCTTTTTCGTGTCCGTATGCGCGGCCATGCGGAGCCCGTCGGCCGCGAAAAAGGGCGAAAGGCCTCCGAGTCAGAACAAAAGAAAGACTTATGGAGAGAGACGTTATCGATTTCGGCACCGTGAAGGTAGCCTCGCTTTTCCGACGACTGTTCATCCCCACGCTGCTGGGAATGCTGAGCATTTCGGCCGTGACGGCCATCGACGGCATATTCGTGGGTCACGGCGTGGGCAGCGACGGCATAGCCGCCGTCAACATCTGCATCCCCCTGCTCATGATCTTCATGGGCTTCGGCCTCATGGTCGGCGTGGGCTGCTCGGTCGTGGCGGCCATACATCTGGGGCGCGGGCGCATACGTGCCGCGCGCATCAACGTGACGCAGGCCCTGGCGTTCGTCAGCATAGTCACCGTGGCAGTGACGGCGGCGATAATGGTGTTCGCGCGCCCCGTGGCGCTGGCGCTGGGATCGTCCGAGACGCTGCTGCCGCAGGTGCTCGACTACATGCTGTGGTTCATGCCCTCGATGGTATTCAACATGTGGATATCGGTCGGGCTGTTCATCATACGCATGGACGGCGCGCCGAAGGTGGCCATGTGGTGCAGCGTGCTGTCGGCCGTGCTCAACGTCGTGCTCGACTACGTGTTCATCTTCCCGCTCGGATGGGGCGTGCGCGGCGCCGCCTTCGCCACGTCGCTCAGCGAGGTGGCGGGCGGAGTGATGGCCATGGGATATCTGCTGCTGTTCGCCCGCACGATGCGGCCCGAGAGGGTGAAGTGGAGCGTGAAGAGCATGCGGCTGTCGCTGCGCAATCTGGGATACCAGTGCCGCGTGGGCTCGTCGGCCATGCTCGGCGAGCTGACCATGGCCATGCTGATGTTCATGGGCAACCGCACCTTCATGCACTACCTGGGCGACGACGGGGTGGGAGCGTTCGGCATAGCGTGCTACTACGCGCCGTTCGCATTCATGGTGGGCAATGCCATAGCCCAGTCGGCGCAGCCCATCATAAGCTACAATTTCGGCATCGGCGACAGCGAGCGCGTGGGTTCGGCGGGGCGCATAGCGCTGTTCACGGCCGTGCTGTGCGGCTCGGTGAGCATGGCCGTATTCATGCTGTTCCCGCGACAGCTCGTGGGGCTTTTCCTGCAACCCGACCTCGCCGCGGCACGCATAGCCGCCTCGGGACTGCCGCTGTTCGCCACGGGATTCGTGTTCTTCATATCGAACCTTGCGGTGATAGGCTACAACCAGAGTCTGGAGCGCGTAGCTCCCGCCACGCTGCTGGCCGTGCTGCGCGGATTCGTATTTCTGGTGCCCGCGTTCCTGCTGCTGCCCGAGGTGCTCGGCACGGCGGGGATATGGCTGGCCATGCCCGCGTCGGAGATGTGCACCGCGGCCGTCGCGGCACTGCTCTATCTGCGCCGCCGCGCCGCCTGATCCGTGCGGCGGCGGAACAGAAGCATGTCGCCCTCGCCCACGTTGAGCTCCGTGGAATATGCCGAGGCGGCGCAGGCCGAACCGTCGGGCAGCACGCGTTCGGCATCGTCGTCGACCGCGACCGTGACGCGCTGCGGATGATAGAGATCGCGGTTTACGATCATCAGATATTCGTAGCCGCCGTTGCGCAGATGCGATACCAGCAGCCCCTCGCCGTCGGAATCGACGCGGCCCACCCATTGCGGCAATCGGCCGAGGCGGTGCGTGCCGTCGGGGATGGCGGCGCCCGTATGGCCCGTCGAGATCACCTCGGCGCCGAGGAAGACGCGCGCGAGGGCATGCACCTCGCGGTTGAGTTCGCGCACCAGATCGTAGACCTCGGTGCGGCGGCCGCGCTCGTCGATCGGGGCGTTGTGGAAGTTCCACGTCTCGGTCCCGGGCGTGGTGTAGGTGAAATATTGTATACCCTGCGCGCCATAGGCCAGATTGCCGAATATCTGCAACCGCAGCGACGCCCGCGTGGCCACGGGATAGGGGTCGTGGGCCGTGGAGAGCGCGAAGGCCCAGAAGGGGATTCCCGCGCGACGCGATTCGGCCGCCACATCTTCGAGGTTGGCCCAGAACTCGGGGCGCACGCGGTCGGCGAGGACGGGATAGTTGTCGAACGAGACCATCCCCAAGCCCACCTCGTCGATGAAACGCCGCACGTAGTCGGCATAGGTCTCCGAGTGCAGGTCGCGCGGCGAGACGTAGTTGGGCAGCAGATTGAGATAGAGCATGCGCTTATCGTCGACCGAGCGTATGCGCGCGGCCCAAGCCGCCAGCTCGGGGAAAGCGTCGCATATGGGTTCGTCACGCAGGAAATAGCCAGCGTTGGCCTTGTCGCGGCGGAAGCGGCGCACGGTGGCCTCGGGGTCGTCGGCCAGTTCGGCACACGTGATGAGGATCTTCACTCCCGTGCCGCGCGCAGCCTTGAGCGCCGCGGCCACGTCGTCGGCCCGCGTGAAGTGCGAGAACGAGAGGTTGAATCCCGCGTCGGCCAGCTCGCGGTAGCGTTCCGCGGTGACCTGCTCGCCCAGCAGGGAGTACCACGCCATGACGGGGAACTCTCCGCCCGTGGGGTTGGTGTAGACGTGGGGGTTGCGGGGTTGCGCCCCGACCTGTGCGGGAGCTGCCGCCGACAGAATTACGGCCGCGGCTGCGATGTGCATAAGGACTCTTTTCATGGGTATCGTCGGTTGGTTGATATCGTAGGTTTCGGGGGCAGGGCTGCTGCTCGGAGCGAGGCCTGCGGAGTGCTGTTCGCCGACGGCGGTCGGAATGCGACAGCAGTCCGCCGCGTGGGGCGGCGGCGAACTGCACGACTCTGCGAGTCGCAAAAAAGCATTCGTCAGCGATGCCAATCCTCGCCTGCGGCTCGGTGGCATGACGCAACATGTTGCAGTCCGCAGGACTGCGCGGGCCGCAGCCTCTGCCCCGCGGAGGCCCGAGCACTTTCGCCGCTAAGCGGCGTTATCTTCGGCGGCTCGCACCTTTGGTGCGACCCCCGCAGCCGCCGAAGATAAATCTTAACGAGCAATCCACCGTCAGCAAACGGCATAAAACATGGCGGCTCGCCTCTTCACGCGCCCACGCTCACCATGTGCCGCGCAGCTCGGGTTCGGCGCGTTCGATGCCGCGGCGTATGTCGTCCCACAGATCGAACCCTATCACCTGACAGATGTCGAACACCATGAGCCCCTCGCTGTCGCGCAGGCAGACGTACACGGCATCCTCGATATTATCCTCGTGGTTGAGCGCATAGATGGTGGCATACATGCGGCAATCCTCCTTTATGAGATTCTTGGCCCGCACGATGGAGTACTCGATCGATTCGTGGTCGTCGAGCCCGAATATGCGCTCCAGATAGGCGCCCAGCATGAATGCGTCGATGCGGTCGGCGAAGCCCGCGCGCATGTAGTCGCTGTCGCACCACACGTCGGTGTAGGGATCCCTGTGCATGGCGTGGCGCGGGCTGGCCCAGTTCTGCGCCGTGCCGTACATGCCGTAGATCCACGACGCGGCCCAGTAGACCACCTCGGTGTCGGGACGTATGCCCTTTATCTCGTCGCGCACGCGGCCTATGAAGTCGCTTATCACCTTGGCGCGGTAGCTCCACCACGCGCGGTAGTGCTTGCCCGCCACCACGCCGCCCTCGGCGTCGAACGAGAAGATGTCCTCGGGCCAGCGCTCCACCTCGGTGCCGAGGTAGCGCTCGAAGTCGCGGCGCGAGAATTCGGAGAAGTCGCCGAACATGTCGGGATAGCGGCAGTAGTCGAGCGAATAGCCGTCGATGTCGTAACGCTCCGCGATCTCGCGCACGAAACTCAGGGCGTACTCTTGATTCTCGGGCATGGCGGGGTTGAGGAACGCCGCCACCTTGTCGCTCTGCTCGCGGATGTCGACCATCCCCTGCGGGGTGTACTCCACGCACGTACGCCCCGCAAATGGGTCGGGGTCGTAGTAGGCGGGGCCTTTGCGGCGCACGGGCGAGCCGACGGGAAAGAGGGTCGTGCCCGCCGTGACCTTCATGCCGCGCGCATGCGCCGCGTCGATGAAGTATTGCAGGTAGTCCCAGTCGCGCTCGGGACGCAGGCCGCCCGATTCCTCCATCGGGGGAACTATGTCGCTGCGGTAGAGCGCCTCGCCCTCGACCGAGCGCACGTCGACCACTATGCGGTTGAAACCCGCCTCGCGGGCCTTGTCGAGATAGTAATCCACCGAATCGCGCTGCGACATGCGGGCGAAGTTGGCCGTGGCGTCGATCCACAGATATTTGGGTTTCCCGCCCGCTGTCTCGGGGGCGGTGCGGCCGCACGATGTCATGCAGCATATGGCGGCTGCCGTGAGGGCGGCCGCGACGAATTTCAGACTCGGAGCATTCATTTCAAGATAAAGGTTTTTCGTTGCAGGCGGCCGTCATAAGGTTGCGGCCGAAAATATGTCGACGGATCGGGGTGGCATGACGCGCTTT
Source organism: uncultured Alistipes sp. (assembly GCA_959604655.1). Taxonomy (GTDB): domain Bacteria; phylum Bacteroidota; class Bacteroidia; order Bacteroidales; family Rikenellaceae; genus Alistipes. The sequence goes on from CAUHCL010000074.1 coordinate 10,539, forward strand.
GCTTTCGGGCTGCGGAATGCTGTTCGCCGACGGCGGCAGGAGTGCTTCAGCAGTCCGCCGCGTGGGGGCGG
>CAUHCL010000075.1 GCA_959604655.1 uncultured Alistipes sp.
GCTGAATCGGATGCCTGCGGCACTTTTGAAGCAATCAAAAGATTTCCGATTCTTTTCGCTCCGTCGCCGCGGCCGCCCTTTGTCCGAAATCGCTTCTGCCGCGGGTTAGGCTGACGCATGTGAATATTGCAGCCCACCGTCCCACCCGCGGCAGAAGAGGTTTTCGACGGTTTGTAGCCGATTGTGTCCGTTACGTAAAACATCGCGTTCGTGATTAAACTTTTTCGGTTCATTGAAAAAGTTTTTTTCCGAAGCGGCCGTTTCCTATTTTTGCATCGATTGTGTAAATTGCTGAAAACCGAATGCGAATCAAAACGATATACATTCTATTCACCCTCGCAGGACTCGCAAGCCTCGCGGCATGCTCCGACAAGCGGGATGACACGCCCCGCGTCATCTCGGACACGGCCGTAATCGAGGTCGCGGGCAACATCCCCGAAAGCCGCACAGCCATGTACGACGAGCCCGTCACGGTAGGCGACGACGATGCCGACAGCGGTGCGGCGGTCGACACCCGCGCCGTGCTGAGCGACGACATGCGCACGGTCCGCTGGACCGACGACGACAAGGTGGTGCTGTGGGCGTCGAACCCGTCGGGCAGCAACGGCATCAACGGAGAACAGTTCGGATACTACACCCAGACGGCCGCCAATACGGCGCGATTCACGGGTAACATAAAGGTTACCGACGACGAATACCGATGCGTAGCCGTATACCCCGTCCCCGCGCGCACCGAGGGTCGGCGGGTGACATACACCCTGCCCGACAGGCAGGACGGCACGTACCGCTCGGAGCTGGACATCATGTCGTCCGACCCGAGCAGCGGAAAGCTCGTTGAGTCCACGGGCAGCGAGGGCGTACATCTCACGATGCACCACATGTGCCACGCCTTGCAGATACGCATTCCCGAAGGCCGCAACCGTTGGGGCAAGCCCGTCACGCGCCTTTTGGTCGAATTCCCGCGCGAGGTCGCGGGCGACATTTCGTTCGAAGTGTCGGAGGAGTCGGGCGCGGGCAGCGTCACGCTGACCAACGGCAAACGGGCCATAGAGCTCGATCTGTCGGAAGCGCCGTTCGACGCGAGCGCCGACGGCTCGCCGCGGTATCTGTGGGTGTTCATCACCGCGGGTGCTATAAACGGCGACATATCGTTCACGCCGCTGTTCGAGGACGGATATTGCGCCGAAACGCTCTCGGCCACGGTCGACCGTGAGTTCAGGGGCGGACGCGTCACGCCGATCGACCTTACCATATCCGAGAAAGAGCAGCCCGTGACATGGATCGACTTCACGGTCGACTACACGCAGCTGGGCGAGGCCGTGAACACGCTGACGGTGACGGCTCCCGAGAACGCCCGTTTCCGCGGCGACATGCAGAGCGCCTCGGTACACATCGGCTCCGACGGCAAGTTCAGCGTGGGCTACTATGCCAAATTCTACCCCGACGCGTTCAAGGGCGCCAAGGTCGATCTGGTCTACGATTCGACGCACGCCATAGTGACGGGCACCGCCACCCTGCCCGCCTCTCCCGTCGCCGACAGCCGCAATGCCGTGCAGGTAAAGGCACCGTATCTGTTTTTCGAGGATTTCGGGTTGTTAAACGGATTCAATATTTTCGGTGGAAATGTTTCCGACAAGGAACCCGACGGACAAGTCATAAATGATGTTTTCCATTATGCGGGTTGGACCGGCAACCACGTTCAAGGAGAATCGGGAACAGCAATATCGATTCGAGCACGAAGAGAAACAGCACTTCGAGAGACCCGCGGCAGAGTCGATTCGGCGCCAATAAGCACAATAAAACCGAATACATCCGTAAATGTATCCGTATTATTCAGGTATGGATCGAGCAAGGAGAGTTGCAGGTTTACATTGAATATGAATTACGGATACACCACGACCGCAGGTCCAATCAGGGCATATCAATACATCATGGGCTCAACATCGGGAAATGCCGCCGAAAATACTCGATCGGTATCATTGGATGAGGTCGGTTCATTCACCGAACTGCCGCATGAAATTACGGATTTCACAATTCAAAACTGCACGGCACAACATCGATTGACTTGGGAACTCCAAATATCAGGAAGCCAAGGTACATCCAAAAACGGATGGCTATACATAGATGATATACGCGTAAGCATAGCACAATAGAAAAAACAAAAACCTAAAATCATATGATTGAGAAAAAAAATTTGTTGACCATCGCGATGTGGGGGGGGGTAATCCTCTTGTCGGGGTGCTCGAAAGAGGCGGCCGAAACCGACGGCTCGGGATACGCGGCATTCGCCTGCATGCCCGACATAGTAGTCGAGGAGCAGACCCGCGCGACGGTACAACTGCCGATAGCCATACCCGCGGCGGCCGATTTCAGACTCGAAGTCACCAACGCCGACGGCAGCTACAAAGAGGTGTACGATGAGTTCCGAAAGTACGACCAACCCTCGATGAAGAGCGGCGAATACACCGCCACATTCTCGCTGGGCGACCCCGAGGCCGAAAGCTCGACGGCATACCGCTTCGAAGGCTCGACCCTGTTCAAGGTGACGGCCAACCGCACGACGCAGGTGACCGTACGGCCCAAGCTGGTCAATTCGGCCATACGCCTGAGCACGACCGAGTGGTTCGACAACTACTACTCGTCGGCCCGATTCACCGTAACCACGGCGTCGGGCAACAGTTTCGCATTCACGCCCACTTCGGGCCAGACCATCTTCGTGAAGGCGGGCACCGCGCTCAAGCTCAGAGGAACGGCCGTAAAGGCGCAGAACGGCGCGGAGGTGACCTTCCCCGAGAGCACGATAGGCACCACGAAGGCATCGTCGCTGCATACGCTAACGATCGACGCCGCGCAGGCGGGCGGCGGAGCGCTGCGCATAACGCTCGGCTCCACGGACGAGATGACCGAGGTGGCCCCCGTCGAGATAGAGCTCAACCCCGAGGCTTAAACGTCGAACCGAAAATAAAAAACTACGCAATATGAAACTCACGTACAAAATAATGATGCCCGTGCTGGCGGCCGTGCTACTCGCGACGGGCTGCGAGAAGGAGAAGATCGACTTCGGAGGCGGCGGAAAGCTCGACCCCGAGATGGGATATCTGGTGCTGTCGGGCATGAATGTCAACGTCAACTCCGACATGGAGGTGGTGGAGAGCCGCGCCGAGAGCAAAAAGACCGTCGAGGCTGCCGACGACTACATAGTGACCATCACGAGCACCTCGTCACAGGAGGTGATGCTCACCGAGACCTACGGCAAGATCAAGCAACGCACCGAACCCATATCGCTGCAACCCGGGCAGTACCGCATCGCGGCCAAGTCGCCCAACGCCGACAACATCGCCCCCGCGGACTGGGAGTGCCCCGCATACACGGGCAGCGTGACGGCGACGGTGACCAAGAACACCACCACGCAGGCTCCGACGGTGGTGTGCAAGCTGGCCAACATAAAGACTTCGGTGTTCTTCACCGATCTGCTGAAATCGAAGTTCCGCGAGACGCCCGAGCACCCGTTGCAGGTGACGGCCAAACTGGGCGACAACACGCTGGTGTTCGGCCGCGACGAGACCCGCAACGGATATTTCAAGGCGTTGCAGACGGTTAACAATCTGGAGGTGACGCTCACGGGCGAGTACAACACCGCCGACGACGGCGCGACTCCCGTATACAAGGAGGTGAGCATGACGCAGACGATCGACAACGTGCGCGCGGGACAGTGGCGCCGACTCACCTTCGCCATACACGTGTCGGACGAGGGTAACGTGATATTCTCGGTTCAGGTCGACACGTGGGTAGACGACGTGCCGATCGACGTGGATGCCATGTCGCTCTACGCCTGCACCGAAGAGGTGATCCCCGACATAGAGGAGAGCGACCCCGATGCGCCTGTCTTGTCGAACGACGGCAGCCACGACATATCCGCTCCGCACGTGATCAGCAAAGCCAATTTCGACGAATTCGGGTACTGCGACCACCGCATCAAGCTCGTCCTCACGCCGAAAGACGACGCGACGGTCGAGAAAATCACTGCGACATTCTCGCCGGAGAGCGAGGAACTTTTCGCGGCGCTGGTCGAGGCGGGGTACGAGAACGGTAGTATCGATATAACCCAATCGCTGACCATAGACGGTGAATCTTATGCGAATGTGAGCACGATCGGCAACGCCAAGATGATAAGCGTCTCGCATGTAGCCATGCGCAAGCTGTTCGAGTTCGCGGGCACGCACACGGTGAACATTGCCGCCACCGATTCGAAGAACCGCACGTCGTACACCGACATTACGATAGAGGTGCGGCGCAGCGGCGGCGCCGAGAACGGCCCCGTGATAGAGTGGCTCGACCACGATCTCGGCACGCGATACACGGCCAACGACATGTCGGGTGACGACTGCTGCGTGATAAACATAGGATCGGCATCGGGCATCACGGGATTCCTCGTCGACATAGGCGGAGGCGTCCTTACCCCCAAGGATTTGCAGGATCTGGGACTCGACGCCCACATGGATCTGATAAATCCCGCGACCGACGCTATGGACGCCATGCTGCTCAACCTCGGATTCAAGACAAAGGACGACGTGCGCGGCGCCAAGGAGTTGCAGTTCAACATCTCGGAGTTCATACCCATGCTGGTGGGATTGAACATCCCGGGGCCCGTCGACTTCAAGCTCACGGTGACCGACGCCGAGGGAACGGTAAGCGGGACCATAATGCTCACGGTAAAATAGACCTATGTCGTCCGTAAATTAAAACAATGACCATGAAAAGATTCATATACATGTCGGCTCTGGCATGCGCCGCCCTCGCGGCGGGTTCGTGTGCCAAGGATACCGACGGCACGGGCGGCGAAGGGTGCCTGCGCATGACCATCGACCTCGACCGCCTCGCAACGCGTACCGAGTCGGAGAGCTACGACCCGACCGAGAACAGCATCCTGCGCATATACAACGCGGGCGGCGAGCTGATCCGCAAATACGAACCTGCCAAGACGCGTCCCGACAACCTCTACCTGATCGGCGGCAACTACAAGATGAAATACGAGTCGAACGACGGCAGTCAGGCCACGTGGGACCATCTGAGCTATGCGGGCGAGAAGGATTTCACCATCACGCCGCACAACACCACCGTGGTGGAGATGAAATGCCCCATCATCAACTCGGGCGTGAAGGTCACCTTCGACCCGAGCGTGGAGGAAAAGATCGAGGACTTCGGGGTCTACGTATGCGCCGCCGACGAGTTTTCATACGTCGCCGCCGAAAACGGTTCGGTACCTACGCTGCTTTACGACGCCGACCGCACGGGATTCTTCCTGCTGCCCGAGGGGGTGTCGAAACTCAGCTGGGGCTTCTACGGCAAACGCAAGGATACGGGCGCGACCGTGACGATAAATTCCGACAATAATAACCGCGCGATCGTGCCTGAGGCAGGCATGCTCTATTCGCTCAACTTCAAATTCTCGAATACGCCCGACGGCGCGCTCAACATATCGGTCCAGGTCGAGGAGGAAGGCGAGCTGGTCGATCGCACCATATACTTCAGTCCGCAGCCCGCATTCGCAGGCAGCGGATTCTCGATCGGTGCAGTCTCGGGTTACACGGGCGGCGAGATGCAGGTGAAGGTGTCGGCCATCAATGCGCTCAAGAGCGTGAAACTGATCGCTGACAGCGATGAATACGAACTCATGGACGTCACCCGCGCGGGAATCGACGGAGTGGCGTTCAGCCTGACGGACGAGTGCAACGGCACGATAACCATGTCGGAGACGTTCCTTTCGCGCTACAACGGCGGAATCCATACCCTGAAATTCAAGGCCACCGACGTGGCCGATGCCGAAGGACAGACACAGATGAGAATCGCCATGCAGGGTCTGTTCGACATGGATGCCGACCACTACGATCTGTGGAACAATACGGCCGAGCTGCGTGCCGCCATCACCGACGACGCGGCAGGCAATGTAGTGATAAAGTACCGCCGTCGGGGCGTGACCGAATGGACGAGCATCCCCGCAACGGAGGGCGAAGATTACACCTACACGGCCCGCGTGACACCCGTATGGTCGTCGAAGACGGTCAACGGCCACACCGTATACACTCTCGAAAAGGGCATCTCGGCGAAGACCACATACGAATACATGCTGTCGATCGACGGCAAGGACGGAGACGTGAAGAGCTTCACCACCGAGACTACCCAGACCATCCCCCACGGCGACATGGAGAGCGAATCGCTCCTGTGCTTCACTACCGACGGCAGCAAGAACGCACCCTACTGGGGCAGCGGAAACAACAGCATGACGCCGTCGCTGTGCACCAGCTCGACATTCTCGGGAATGGGCGGCTCGCACTGCGCCAAATTGCAGGCCACCAGCACGCTGGGCTTCATGGCCGCGGGCAACCTCTTCATGGGAACGTTCGACCGCCCGGGAATGAACGGCTATGTGGACTTCGGTCACAAATACACATGGCTGGCACGTCCCTCGGCGCTCAAGCTCAAGCTGCACGCCACTCTGGGCAAGGTGAACATAAACAAGCACAGCGGCCCTCTGGCCACGGGTGCGACGGACATAGCCACGGTATACGTAGCCGTAATCGACTGGAACGCCCGACACCGCGTGACGTCGGGAACGGCCACGCCGACGGGAATATGGAGCCCCGCCGACGGTCCCGATGCCGTGAGCGAGGGCAAGATCCTGGGTTACGGAATACTCGACATAACGCAGTCGACTGCGGGCAACAGCATGGTGGAGACCACCGTTCCCATCGTATGGTACGACCGCGAGAGCAAGCCCGCGGGCAACTACACGCTGATAATCTCATGTTCGACCAGCAAATACGGCGACTACATGGACGGCTGCGACAGTAATACCATGTATGTCGACGACTTCGAGTGGGCGTACTAACCGATTGAAAGTTTTGCGAATGTCGAACCGCTGCAAACGATACATCCTCACCGCGACCGTGCTGCTGAGCGCCGCATGGCCCTGCGCGGCCCAATCCCGATCGGTCGCGGAGCCGTCGCACGTCATGGCCGCGGCCGAGATGCCGACGACCGTACCCACCGTAAACCAGCTGCGCAAGGAGCGCGGACTCACGTCGCGCTCGACATTGTTCGTCCCCAAGGGACAGTGGGTGTTCGGCGGCACGGCGTCGTATTCGGCACACTCGAACGACAACTATTCGTTCCTCATCATCGAGGGGATCGATTCGAAGGGGCACACGTTCCGCGTCAGCCCCATGATAGGCTACGCCCTGCACGACAACATGGTCATCGGCGGCCGCTTCATCTACGACCGCACCCTGCTGCGCGTGGAGAACGCCCGCGTGAACATGGGCGACGAGGAGTCGGGCGTGGATATCGGCGTCGACCAATACTACGCTCTGGAGCACTCCTACACGGGCGCGATATTCTGGAGGCAGTACATCCCGCTGGGCGGCAGCCGCCGATTCGCCATCTTCACCGACATGCAGCTGGCGGCGGGAGGCACGCAGGCCAAGTTCGCCATGGACCAACCCGTGAAAGGCACCTACGAGACGGGCTACAAGCTCTCGCTGGGCGTACTGCCCGGACTGGTGGCCTTCGCCACCAACAACATGGCCATCGAGGTGAGCGTGGGCGTGATGGGTATCAACTACTCCAACACCAAGCAGGTGCACAACCAGGTGGAGGTCGGCAGACGGTCGTCGAGCAACATGAATTTCAAGGTCAACATCTTCAGCATAGGCCTCGGAATGGCCTTTTACCTCTAAATCGGACGCCTCATGAAAAAGTATCGTATCTTATTCGCGGTTTTGCTGTCGGCCTTCGCCGCACGCGCCGACGAGCGTCCCGATTCCACGAGCATGGCCCCCATCGCCGCGGCCGCACGCACAAAGACCGAAGCCGTCAGCGCTGAAACCGCGGCCGTCCGCACCGAACCCGAGACCGCACGCATCGGAACCGCAGACGCACGCACGGATAGCGCAGCGGCCGCCGACGACGAGTTCCGCCGCACGCGGCAGCGTTTCCTGCCCATGCGCCGACGCATCGACCGCGAGATAGGCAAGGTGAAATACGCCTACAAGGGCGAGGTGATGCTGGGACTGACGGCCTCGTACGGAACCATCACGAGCGAGGATACCGATTTCTGGGTCATAGTGGACAACATCGACGCCGAGGGAACCACCGCCACGGTGAAACCCTTCTTCGGCTACTTCTACCGCGACAACAACTGCGTGGGCGTGCGTTTCGGCTACTACTACGTCCACGGCAAGCTGGGCAACGTGGATCTCGATCTGGGCGAGAAGAACGACATCTCGTTCTCGGTGTCGGACATGAACCTGTCGACCGAAAACTTCTCGTTCGGCGTATTCCACCGCTCCTACGCGGGTCTCGACCCCAAGGGGCGCTTCGGACTCTTCGCCGAGCTGGAGCTGGCCTATTCGACGGGAAAGTCGCGTTTCAACTACATGTCTGGCGACGAGACGCGCTACACCACCAGTGACAACCGCAAACTCAAGCTGTCGTTCAACCCTGGCGCGGCCGTATACATATTCCCCAACGTGTGCGGCACGCTGTCGTTCGGACTGGGCGGCATACAGTACGCCTCGGTGCGGCAGTACGACGAGGCGGGCAACAAGGTGGGGTCGCGCAACGCCTCGAAGATGCGCTTCCGCCTCAACCTGGCCGACATCAACATCGGCATGATAGTCCATTTGTGGGACAAGAAAAAGGAGTAACAGATGAACCGTATAATCCGCATACTGCTTGTGATTCTTTCGGCTGCGGCCGCGGGCTGCATCGAGAACAACATACCCTACCCCGTGGTCGAACTGGAGATACTGGGCGTCGAGGGCAAGGGATTCACCGCCTCGGTCGACCGCATCAACCGCCGCGTGGTGCTGACGCTGGACGAGACGACCGACATCAGCCGCGTGGAGATCGACAAGGCCTATTTCACGGAGAACGCCCGCACATCGACGGAGCTGACGGGCGTGCAGGATCTGCGGCGGCCGATCGAGGTCACGCTGTCGCTCTATCAGGACTACGTGTGGACCATAACGGCCGAACAGGAGATCGAACGCTACTTCACCGTCGAGGGGCAGATCGGGCAGACGGTCTTCGACCTCGAAAACCGTATAGCCACGGCATACGTGGGCTCGTCGGTCGACACGAACGACGTCAGGATCCGCAGCCTCAAGCTCGGGCCGCGCGACATAACGACCATCGATCCTCCGATCGGGGAGCTTACCTCGTTCGATCCCGTGCGTTTCGTCAACGTGAGCTACCACGACTTCACCGAGCGGTGGATGCTCTACGTGGTGCCCACCGACGAGACGGTGCGCCTCACGGCCGCCGACGCATGGTCGCGCGTGATATGGCTCTACGGCTCGGGCGCGAGCGGCAGCGACATGGGATTCAAGTACCGCCGCGAGGGCGACGCGGAGTGGACCGCGGTGCCCGACGTGACCGTCACCGACGGAACATTCTCGGCATGCCTGCGCGCGGAGGCCGAAACGACCTACGAGGTGAAGGCCTTCTGCGGCGACGATGAGAGCGCCGTGCGGAGCGTCACGACGCAGGAGGTGCGCCAGGTTCCCAACAGCGGATTCGAACAGTGGACCACGCTGAAAGACATAGTATACCCCTTCGCCGACACCAACGACCGATTCTGGGGCACGGGCAACCCGGGAGCCAGCGTCGCGGGAGCGACCCTCACCACGGGCGACACCGACACGCGGCCCGGATCGGAGGGCAAGTTCTCGGCCCGACTGGAGTCGAAGTTCGCCAACGTGATGGGCATAGGCAAGTTCGCCGCGGGCAACATCTTCGTGGGCAACTACGTGCGCAATGCGGGCACCAACGGAATACTGACCTTCGGGCGTCCGTTCGTGCTGCGCCCCACGGCCCTGCGCGGATGGATAAAATACACGTGCGGCGAGGTGGACCGCATAAACCGCCTGCCTGCGGGCGTGTCGCTCGCCGCGGGCGACAACGACAACGGCTCGATCTACATAGCGCTGGGCACATGGACTCCCGAGGAATACGGCCTGTGCAGCAGCGCCGAGACCGACCCCGTGCGACGTCAGTGCGGCACGGCCGAGTCGCCCCTATGCGTCGACACCCGCGACGAGAGCACCTTCTTCGACTCCAAGGGCAAGGACGTGGTGGCCTACGGCGAGCTGATACTCACCGAGAGTCAGACGGAGTGGAAAGAGTTCGTGATAGAGCTCAACTACGTGCGCACCGACGTGGTGCCGACCCACATGTTCATCGTATGCTCGGCCTCGCGTTACGGTGACTACTTCACGGGCAGCACCAAGAGCGTGATGCAGGTCGACGACTTCGAGCTGCTCTACGACTACGATTTCAAGAAGTACCGGCTGCGACTCGTTAGAGTCGCGCGGGCCGCAGCCTCGCCGCGCGGAGGC
>CAUHCL010000076.1 GCA_959604655.1 uncultured Alistipes sp.
ATGCAGGATCTCGACATCCGCGGCGCGGGCAATCTGCTCGGCGCCGAGCAGAGCGGCTTCATAGCCGACATAGGTTACGAGACCTACGAGAAGATCATGCGCGAGGCGATAGCCGAACTCCGCGCCGAGGGACTCGACGTGGCGGGCCTCACGGAGAAGGAGGCCGAGACGGTGAAGAACGACACCTATATCGACGATTCGATCATCGAGATCGACATGCTCGCCGAGCTGCCCGACAGCTACGTGCGCCAGCCTGCCGAGAAGCTGCGCCTCTACCGCGAGCTCGACGCCATCAGGCGCGAGGAGGATTTGCAGGGCTTCGAGAGCCGTCTCGTCGACCGCTTCGGCCCGCTGCCCGAGGCCGCGCGCGAACTGCTCGACGTGGTTCGCCTGCGTTGGGAGGCCGTGCGTCTGGGCATGGAGCGCGTGAAGGTGAAGAACGGCCTTATGATCGTCCATTTCGTAGGTGAGGAGAACTCGCCCTATTACAAGAGCGAGGCGTTCATGTCGCTGCTGCGCTCGGTCACCGCGCAGCCCGACCGATTTGTGCTCAAGCAGCACAATAATCGGCTGGCCATGACCGTTAGGAGGGTAAGTAACGTCGCTGAGGCGGTCGCCGTGCTCAGAAGTTTGTAATTCGGGGGCAATGAACCTTATAGTGGACATAGGCAATTCGCGCGTCAAGGCCGCCGTGACGGACGGCGACGGCGTGGTCGCCATGCGTGCTTTCGCGTCGCCCGCCGAATCCGACATATGCGCCATGCTCGACGCATATCCCGCCGTCGGACGCTGCATAGTGGCCTCCACGGGCATCGGCGCCGATGGCGTGGCCGAAATGTTGCGCGCGCGCGGGCTGCGGGTGCTCGTGATGTCGCCGTCGACCCCCGTGCCCATAGGCAATGCCTACCTCACGCCCGAAACCCTCGGCCCCGACAGACTGGCTGCGGCGGTGGGCGCCGTGGCGCTTACGGGCAGCGGCAATTGCCTGATAGTCGATTTCGGCACCGCCATCACCGTCGATCTGGTGACGGACGGAGTGTTCCGCGGCGGCAACATATCGCCCGGGGTCGGCATGCGTTTCCGCGCTCTGCACGACTACACTTCGCGGCTGCCCGAATGCTCGCCTGCGGAGGTCGCGTCCGCTCTCGGAAGCTCCACCCGCGAGGCGATCGAGCAGGGCGTGATGCAGGGCGTGATGTACGAAATCGAGGGGCACATTGCCCGTCTGACGGAAAAAATTAAGGATTTATCCGTAATTTTTACGGGCGGCGACGCAAAATACTTTGTTAAGAGAATTAAAAATACGATATTTGCAAACCGCGAGTTGGTGATTTGCGGATTGAACAGAATTTTAGAGTACAATGCAAAAATTGAATAAGCGGATAATAGGAGCGGCGGTGGCCGTCGCGACAGCCCTGCCTTTGGGGGCTTCGGCGCAGACGTTGACGAGCAGTATAAACACCTACTCGCCCTATTCCATGTACGGATTGGGCGAACTGGCCACGCAGGGCAACACCGCCATGCGTTCCATGGGCGGCGTGGGCGTAGCCATGCAGTCTACCGTTTCAGTCAATCTGCTCAACCCCGCGGCCTATGCCAACACCCCGCAGAAGAGTTTTCTGTTCGATTTCGCCGTCGACGCGGGCCATTTCCGCAATGCGCAGAACAAGTACGACACCTCGTCGTCCTCGTCGGTCAAAACGGCCTACAACTCGATCAATTTCCACGAGATAGCTTTTCAGCTTCCCCTCATGAAGGGGCTGGGATTCGGCTTCAGCCTTTCGCCTTACAGCAATGTGGGCTACAACATGTACCACGACGACATGTCGTCCGACGTGGCGGGTAACGTGGGCCGCGTGCGCTACCAGTACTACGGCGAAGGCGACGTCACGGAGGTGAAGGCGGGCGTGGGCTGGCGGCCGTTCAAGCACCTGTCGGTCGGCGTGGCCATGCTCTATTATTGGGGCGATATAAAGCGCAATTACAACTCCGTCATCACCGACGTGATTACGGGCAGCGGCGAATATTCGTCCACCACGGGTATCGACACCTACGACGTATCCAAGATAAAGGCGCAGTTCGGCGTGCAGTGGACCGCCATCATGAACTCCAAGCGGGCGCTTACGTTCGGCGCCACCTACGACATCGGCGGCGCGCTGAACCCGGGCATGGTGAAGTATGTCTATGTCGACAACCTGCTTACGTCGGTGGTGCGTAACGAGACCGACGCGTCGCTGCCTTTGCGCCTTCCGCGTCAGGTGGCTGCGGGCGTGTTCTACCAGACCCAGCGCATCCGCGCGGGGCTGGACTGGGTCTACCAGAACTGGGGCGACGAGAACGCCGACTATCTGGAGAGCGTGGGCAAGGGCGTGAAGGTGGCTTACAACAACACCCACACCGTCAAGGCGGGCTTCGAGATTACGCCGCGTCCCATCGACGTGCGCAACTATCTCAACCGCATGTCCTATCGCCTCGGCTTCCGCTACGGCGACTATTACCAGACCTTCGCGGGCAGCAAGATCGCCCAGTATGCGGTTACCGCGGGTCTGGGCTTCCCCATAAAGCTGTTCGGCCGCTCGTCCATCGACGTGGGCTTCGAGTTCGGCATGCGCGACCCGAAGATGAAGACGGTCACCATCGACAACAAGCGCGTGGGGCTGGTCAAGCAGAACTACTACAAACTCTCGCTCGGACTGAGCATGTTCGGCGAGGACCGCTGGTTCACCCGCTACAAGTTCGAGTAACGTCGGGCCATGCACTCGGAACAGAATGTACATGATGCAATTGCTATAAAAAACTAATAAACCTTAGATTACATGAAAAAGTTGAAATTTGTTTTGGTGATGGCTTTCGCCGCCGTGGGGTTGTCGGCGTTGGCGCAGGACATCAATTATGACGACCCGAAGTTCGCCATGTGGGGAGAGAGCGGTGCCGAGCGTAAGGAAAACATGCTCAACAGCCAGTTCCTCAAAGAGGCTGTCGACAACCGCAACTACAACCTTGCGGCCGATTACTTGCAGAAGCTGCTGAACAAGTGTCCCAAAGCGTCGTTGAACATCTATACCAACGGTATCAAATTATACAAGAACAAGATCAACCGCGCCGAGACCGAGGAGGAGAAGGCCGTTATGATCGACTCGCTGCTGCTGCTCTACGACATCCGTTTGGCCAACTACGCCGATCACTCGAAATACGGCAAGGACTATATTTTGGACCGCAAGGCCAAGGAGTATTTGAACTACAAGCCCGAGGATCGCGAGGGTATCCGCAAGGTGTTCCTCGAGGCCATCGCCGCCACCGAGGAGAAGAAGGGCAAGCCCGATCTGGAGCTGGTTACCATCTATTTCGCCAACCTCTGCGAGGATTATAAGAACGATGCCGTCGATGCCACGCAGGTGATCGCCGAGTACGACCGCCTCAGCCCCGTGTTCGAGGGTGTTGAGGACGACGATCTGGCCTACAAGGAGCAGTTCGAGGGCGCTTTCGGTTCGAGCGGCGCCGCAAGCTGCGAGAATCTGGAGTCGCTGTTCGGCAAGAAGCTGGCCGACGCTCCCGACGACGAGGCTCTGCTCTACCAGGCCGTGACCCTCATGTCGCGCGCCAACTGCGACAGCGATTTCTTCTTCACCATCGCCGAGAAGTACTACGAGATCAAGCCTTCGTCGGAGATCGCTCTGTTCCTTGCTCAGGGCTTCCAGAACCGTTCGGAGTTCGACAAGGCCATGAAGTATCTCGAAGAGGCCCTCTCTGTCGAGACCGATCCCGCCGAGAAGGAGAAGCTCTACGTCCGCGTGGGTATGATCGGTCTTAACACCAAGAACTATGCTGCCGCCATGGACGCTGCCAAGGAGGTGAAGAATCTTAACCCCGAGAACGGTTTCGCCTACTTCATCCAGAGCCAGTGCTACGCCGCTTCGGCCAACTGCTCGGAGATCAAGTGCCAGGCATGCTACTGGGCTGCCTACGACTCTATGAGCCAGGCCGTGTCGCTGCTGGGTTCTGAGCCCGACATTCTGAAAGTCGCCGAGTCGATGATGAACAGCTACCGTCAGGCGTTCCCCACCAAGGAGGAATGCTTCTTCGCCGAGCTTTCCAACGGCGCGCGTTACACCATCACCCACGGCTTCGCCAACGGTGTCACGACGACGGTGCGTTACAGATAAGGCCCCCTTATGACCATATTCTCGCTCAAACGATATTTGGCAATAGCACTCCCTTTCGCGGGGAGTGCTATCTTGCTATTCTCGTGTGAGTCGGAGCACGCCGTGACCGAGGAAGCGGGCGCCGAGAACCTGATGACCGAATACAGCGAGAATCTCTCGATCGTAATGTCCGAGAACGGCCGCAAGTCCTACCATTTCGAGACTCCGCTGCTGGAGGGCTACGGACAGGCGCGCGACCCCTATCGCGAGTTCCGAAAGGGTATAAAAATCACCATGTTCGAGAAGGATTCCACGGCGGCCGAGTCGGCGGTTCTTACCGCCAACTACGCCATAAACTACGGCAACCGACGCCTGTGGGAGGCCAAGGGCGACGTGGTGGTCACCAAATCCGACGGCAAGAAACTGTTCACCTCGCAGCTGTTCTGGAACCAGGCCACGGGGCGCATCTATTCCAATGTCGACTCCAAGGTGGTGGACGGCGACGAGGTGTATAATTGCGAGGGCTTCGAGACCGACGAGTCGATGAGCGATCTCATCTATCGCAAGCTGGACGGAGTGACCTATTTCACCTCGCCCGAGGAAGCCGAGGCCTATGCTTCGGGCGGCTCCGACGGGGAGACGGTTCCCGCAGCGGTCGATCCCAAGTCCGATTCGGCCGCAGCCCGACCGACTGCTTCCGCCGAGCCTGCCAAGTCTGCCGAACCCGTCAGGTCGGCTGTTCCGACCAAACGTGCGGTCGATCCCGCACGAGGTGTCATCGATGCCGACTGACCTTTCGTCGGCTAACGTATTTGTTTGATTCTTATAAGGTTTGTCTATGGATTCCGCCGCATTTATCAACTCCGTGATACTGATATGCGTAATGCTTCTGCTGTCGGCCTTTTTCTCGGGCATGGAGATCGCTTTTCTGAGCAAGAACCGCCTTCGCGAGGAAATCGACCGCAAGCAGAGTCCCATGTTCGATTTCATAGCCCGCGTTTTCGAACGCCACCCGGGGCAGTACATCACGACCATATTGGTGGGCAACAACATCTGCCTGGTCGTATATTCGCTCTGCATGTCGTTGCTTCTGCGCCTGCTGGCCTCGGCAGCGGGGTGGGAGAGCATGGCCACTCACGGCTCGGTGCTGCTCGAAACGGTTGTTTCCACGGTCGTCATACTCTTCTGCGGCGAGTTCATGCCCAAGTCGATCGTCAAGAAGAACCCCAATTTCTACTACGAGTTCTTCTCGCCCGTGATCTACTTCTTCTATCTGCTGCTCTATCCCGTCGCCATCCTCACCACATGGCTCTCCTATGCCATCCTCCGTATGTTCGGCCGCCGCAGCGACGGCCGCAGCATAGCCTACACCTTCAATCGCGAGGATCTGGTCAATCTGGTCGACGGCGACGACGTGGAGTTGCAGCACGACGACGAGGAAGAGATCAAACTCTTTCAGAACGCTCTGGACTTCGCCGATCTGCGCGTGCGCGACTGCATGGTCTCGCGCGTCGACGTCGAGGCCGTGGATGTCGACACCACCATCGGGGAGCTTACGCAGCGCTTCGTGGAGTCCAATTTCTCGCGAATATTCGTCTGGCGCGAGAGCATCGACAACATCGTGGGCTACGTCAACTCCAAGAGCCTCTTCAACAAACCCTCCTCTGTCGAGCAGGTGCTGATGAAGGTCGACTGCGTGGCCGAGACGCTGCCGCTGCAAACGCTGTTGCAGAATTTCATCAAGCGCAAGTCGAGCGTGGCGGTGGTGATCGACGAGTTCGGCGGCACGGCTGGCATAATATCTATGGAGGATGTGCTGGAGCAGATCTTCGGCGATATCGAGGACGAGCACGACGTGCAGAAGACGGTCGAAAAGCAGGTCGGCGAAAACGAATACGTCTTTTCCTGCCGTCTGGAGGTCGAGTATCTCAACGAACGCTACGATCTGGGCATAGAGGAGAGCGACGAGTACGACACCCTCGCGGGATACATCATCCGCAACTTCGAAGGCATCCCCTCGTCGGGCGAGACCCTCTCCACCGACCGCCTCGAAATAAAGATTCTCCACACCACCCGCACCCGAGTGGAACTCGCGCGCGTGAGGAAGAAGTGACGTGCGCGCTCCGCCGCGGTCGGGCGTAAGTCTGCATGAAACGAGGCCCCGCGGCTGTCCGATCGAAATCGGGTTATTTCATATATATTTGTATATTATTGCTCAATAATATGCGTAATCGGATTTATTTTACTATCTTTGGTCGCCAAAACCGAACGTAGCGACGTGTCCCTGCTTGCGCGGGTGTCGCAGCGTGCGGTTCGATAACGAGGAATATATAAATAACAACATAACAAATTATGGCGAGTCTAAACACATTAAGAACCAAATTCGGCGTAGCGCTTTCCATCATCATCGCGCTGGCGCTTTTGGCATTTATCTTTTCTCTGAGAACGGAGATGGGTTTCTCGGATAACGACCCCAAGGTGGGCGTCATCAACGGCGACAAGATCAGTTATTCGGAGTATATCAACGAGTACGATATCGTTAAGGCCAACAACGGCGGTTCGGAGTCGTCGGACGAGCAGGCCGACGCTCTTGCCAACGCCACCTGGCAGGCGCTTGTAGCCAAGCATCTGCTCATCCCGGGATTCGAGGATATGGGTATCGCGGTCTCGGATGCGGAGCGCATGGCCATGTTGAGCGGCGAGCACCCCTCGCAGGTGTTCTACAACGCTTTCGCCGATCCGCAGACGGGCAGCTACGACGTTGCCATGATCACCTCTTATCTCTCGCAAATGGGAGCCAATCCGCAGTATCAGGCCTTCTGGTCATACCTTAATTCGCAGGCTGCCCTCGACCGTATGATGTCGAAGTTCATGGGTGTTGTCAAGGCCGGCGTGTACACCAATTCGCTGGAGGTGCAAGAGGGGGTCGCCGCGGCCAACGAGAGCCGTTCGGGCCGTCTGGTAGCTCTCAAGTACAACACTGTGGCCGACTCTACCGTCACGGTGTCGAACGCCGAGATCAAGAAGTATTACGACGAGCATAAGAACTCTTACAAGAAATTGCCCCACCGCGCCGTCTCTTACGTGCTGTTCGAGGTCGAGCCTACCGACGACGACATGCTGGCGCTGGAGAAGGAGGTTCGCGCCGCAGGCGAGGAATTCGCCGCTGCCGAGGATGTCCGCGCGTTCGTTCGCAAGAACATCAAGGGCAACATAGCCGATCACTATGCGTCGGCCGCACAGCTCGGTGCCGACGAGGCAGTGTTGCTCGACGGCGAGCAGTACGGTCCCGTGCTGAAGGCCAACGAGTGGGTCATGTCGCGTGCCATCGCCGCCAAGACCGCTCCCGATTCTATCGGCCTGAGCCACATCGTCCTCCCCGCACAGGAGACCGATCTGGCCGACAGCCTGCTTACCGCGCTCAAGGCGGGCGGCGATTTCGCTGCCGCTGCGGCCAAGCACTCGGCTTATCCCGCCACCGCGCAGAACGGCGGCGAACTGGGTGTCATGCCTTTCTCGTCGCTCTCTGTCGAGATCGCCGACCAGTTGGCCGATGTCAAGAAAGGCGATATCGTTAAGATCAACATGGGCGATGCCATCCAGATCATGAAGGTTACCCGCGCCGATGCTCCCAAGAAGCATGTGCTGGTGGGTACGATCACCTATCCCGTCGAGGCTTCGTCGGCTACCCGCCGCAATATCCACAACGCGGCGAGCGTGTTCTCTGTCGACGGCAAGGGTTCGATCGACAAGTTCAACGCCGCAGCCAATGCCGCTGCCGTCACTCCGCGCGTGGCCCGTATTTCGCAGGGCGAGCGTGAGCTGGCAGGACTGGAGAACTCTCGTGAGATGGTCCGCTGGGCCTACGGTGCCAAGGAGGGCGAGATCTCGGAGATCTTCAATCTGGGCAACGACGGATATGCGGTGGCCATGCTGACCGAGATCGACGATTCGAAATACACTCCCATGGAGGAAGTAAGTTTCTCTATCGCCCAGACCCTCGGCCGCGACAAGAAGTTCGACATCCTCAAGGAGAAGCTCGCAGGCTCGTCTATCGATGACGTAGCCAAGAATGCGGGTGCGGAGGTAGTCGATTTCTCGGAGCTTCGTCTTAACGACTTCACCGTCGGCAACCTCGGTCTCGAACCTCGCGTGGTCGGTGCCATTGCCACTACCGAGCAGACGGGTCAGGTTTCGGCCCCCGTTAAGGGCTATTCGTCGGCTGTGGTGTTCGTTGTGGACGATATCGCCAAGAGCGACACGCAGACTGCCGAGGCCGAGAAGGTCCGCCTTCAGGCTACCCGCGAGAACATGTCGTTCCAGTCGGCCGTGATGGCTTTGCAGCGCATGTCGGAGATCGAGGATCTTCGCGGTAAGTATTTCTAACGGATCTGTTCCGCCCGCTTAAAAGGCGGAGGTGATACGATATGGTTTCCCCCGACGGATTGTCCGTCGGGGGAAATTTTTTTGGCGTCATTCCACATATTTTCGGTTTTACGAAAATATGATTGGAATCTCAACATAGATTGGTATCGGTTAACGGTCTGCTATTCGCCGACGGCGGCGCGAATGCTTTAGCAGTCCGCCGCGGTGGGGCGGCGGCGAACTGCACGACTCTGCGAGTCGCAAAATATGGAATATCTGTCGTTTGTGATGCCAATCCTCACTGCGTTCGGTGGCATGACGTATTTTGTTCTCGGGCGTGGCTTGCGTGGTTCGCCCGATGAGCGAATGTAAATAGCGCGACTTTGCATGCCGAGGCGGCGGCGAACTGCACGACTTCGCGTTCCGAGACTGCGGCCCGCAGTCGCATTTTTTAAGACATAATAAAACACCCCGCCTGATTCAGGCGGGGTGCGCGTTTATAATCTCCTGCTGCGGACCTCTGCGAGGCCGCGGCGTCGGAATGCTTACTCGGCGAGCAGCAGTTCGAGCATCTTGATAGACGACTTCGCGATCGGGGTACCCGGGCCGAAGATGGCTGCGGCGCCGTCGCGATACAGCTCGTCGTAGTCCTGAGCGGGAATAACGCCGCCCACGATGACGATTATATCCTCGCGGCCGAGCTTCTTCAGCTCCGCTATGATCTGCGGCACGAGCGTGAGGTGACCTGCCGCGAGCGACGATACGCCCACGATGTGCACGTCGTTCTCCACGGCCTGCTTGGCAGCCTCGGCGGGAGTCTGGAACAACGGACCCATGTCGACGTCGAAACCTACGTCGGCATAACCCGTAGCCACTACCTTCGCGCCGCGGTCGTGTCCGTCCTGACCTAACTTGGCTATCATTATACGGGGCTGACGGCCCTCCTTCTTGGCGAACTCGGCGCACATGGCCTTCGCCTTCTCGAAATCAGCATCCTGTTTCATACCTGAACTGTAAACACCCGAAATTGAACGAATAACAGCCTTGTAACGGCCCACTACGACCTCGCATGCGTCCGAGATCTCGCCGAGCGTGGCGCGTACCTTCGCAGCCTCCACGGCCAGCTCCAGCAGGTTGCCCTCGCCGCTCTTCACGCACTCGGTGATCGCAGCCAGCGCCTTGTCTACGGCAGCCTGGTCGCGGTTCGCGCGCAGCTCCTGCAAACGCTTCACCTGACTCTCGCGCACCGCGGTGTTGTCCACTGCGAGGATGTCGATCGGCGCCTCCTTCTCCAGACGGTACTCGTTCAGACCGATGATCTTCTGCTCGCCCGAGTCGATGCGGGCCTGCGTGCGTGCCGCAGCCTCCTCGATACGCATTTTGGGAATACCCGTCTCGATGGCCTTGGCCATACCGCCGAGCTTCTCCACCTCCTCGATGTGCTCCCACGCCTTGTGGGCTATCTCGTTGGTGAGGGCCTCCACGTAGTACGAGCCTGCCCACGGATCGACGTTGCGGCATACGTTGGTTTCCTCCTGGATGTAGATCTGCGTGTTACGCGCTATACGGGCCGAGAAGTCGGTCGGCAGCGCGATGGCCTCGTCCAGAGCGTTGGTGTGCAGCGACTGGGTGTGACCCAGCGCGGCGCCCATTGCCTCGATGGCGGTGCGGGCCACGTTGTTGAACGGATCCTGCTCGGTGAGCGACCATCCCGAAGTCTGGCTGTGGGTACGCAGCGCGAGCGATTTGGGGTTCTTGGGATCGAACTGCTTCACGATCTTGGCCCACAACATACGTGCCGCGCGCATCTTGGCGATCTCCATGAAGTGGTTCATGCCGATGGCC
>CAUHCL010000077.1 GCA_959604655.1 uncultured Alistipes sp.
GACTCGCAGAGTCGCGCAGTTCGCCGCCGCCCCACTGCGGCGGACTGCTATCGCATTCCAGCCGCCGTCGGCGAACAGCACACCAAAAACCAAGAAATGCAGCAGGACTGTGCGGGCCGCACAATCCTACGAACTGCAAACCGCATCTTCATAAAACAGGCAGCAGCCCGCTGCCCATCCCGCAGACTGCTGCCCGAAACCGCACGGCGCAGAGATCAGTTGATGACCACGGTGTCGAAATATTCGCCGAACAGCCGCTCGGCACGTTCGAGCTGCTCGGGAGTGTTCTCCACCACCTCCTTCAGCTTGTAGTCCAGCCCCATGGCCTCGTACTTGTGCACTCCGAGACGATGGTATGGCAGGATCTCCACACGGCCGATCTGCCCGTAGCCGCGGAAATGCTCGCCCAGCGCGCGGATATCATCCTCGAAATCGCTGTACCCGGGCACCAGCACGTAACGCAGCCAAAACGGCCGTCCGTGCGTCTCCAGCCACTCGGCGGTGCGCAGCGTGTGCGAATTGTCGCGCCCCGTCAGCAGACGGTGGCGTTCGGGGTTGAACTGCTTCACATCGAGCAGCACCAGATCGGTGAGGCCGAACAGCACCTCGGTATCCTCGTTGAGAATCGAGCCGTTGGTGTCGACGCATATGTGGATCCCGTTGTCGCGCAGCGAACGAAACAGCGGCAGCAGCGCTTTAGCCTGCACCGTCGGCTCGCCGCCCGAGAAGGTTATGCCGCCCCTTTTGCCGAAGAATGCCTTCTGGTCCACGGCCAGACTCAATATCTCCGACGCGCGAGTGGGTACGCCGCCCGCCGTCTCGATGGTATCGGGATTGGCGCAGTAGAGGCATCGGAACGGGCAGCCTTGCAGGAAAACGACGAGCCGGAGACCCGGCCCGTCGAAAGTTCCCATACTTTCGTATGAATGTACGTTTATCAGCATCGTTACATGGCTTCGTGGAACGAACGGCTGATGACCTCCAGCTGGTGCTCGCGGCTCAGCTTAACGAAGTTGACGGCGTAGCCCGAAACGCGGATGGTGAGCTGCGGGTACTTCTCGGGGTGCTCCATCGCATCGTAGAGCATCTCGCGGTTGAGCACGTTCACGTTCAAGTGGTGCGCGCCCTTGGTGAAGTAGCCGTCCATCATGGTCACGAGGTTGTCCACACGTTCCTCGGCGGTGGGACCCAGCGACTTGGGCACGATCGAGAAGGTGTTGCTGATACCGTCCTGCGAGTCGCGGTAGCGGAGCTTGGCCACCGAGCTGAGCGACGCGATGGCGCCCTTCTTGTCGCGGCCGTGCATTGGGTTGGCACCCGGGGCGAAAGGCACGCCCTTGGCGCGTCCGTCGGGGGTGGCGCCCGTCTTCTTGCCGTACATCACGTTCGAGGTGATGGTGAGCAGCGACAGCGTGGGACGTGCGTTCTTGTAGACGGGGAGTTTCTTGAGTTCCTCGCTGAAATAGTATACCAAATCGACGCCGAGGTGGTCCACACGGTCGTCGTTGTTGCCGAAGCAGGGGAACTCGCCCTCGATGTCGAAGCCCTCGGTGAGACCCTCGGCGTTGCGGCGAGCCTTCACGGTGGCGTACTTTATGGCCGAGAGCGAGTCGATGGCGATCGAGAGACCCGCCACGCCGTAGGCGAGGTTGATGCGGGGATTGGTGTCGACCAGCGCCATCTGCGCCTTCTCGTAGTAGTACTTGTCGTGCATGTAGTGGATGATGTTCATCGCCTCGTTGTAGACGCGGGCGATCTCGCTCAGCACCTTCTTGTAGTTGGCCATCACTTCCTCGAACTTCAGGGTGTCGCTCGTCAGCACGGGGATGCCCTTCACCATGACGGTACCCGTGTTCTCGCAGCGGCCGCCGTTGATGGCCAGCAGCAGCGCCTTGGCCAGATTGGCGCGCGCGCCGAAGAACTGTATCTGCTTGCCTATGGCCTGGTACGACACGCAGCATGCTATGCCGTAGTCGTCGCAGTTGCGCACCTCGCGCATGAGGTTGTCGTTCTCGTACTGTATCGAGCTGGTGTCGACCGAAACCTTGGCGCAGAACTCCTTGAAGCCCTCGGGCAGCTCGGGACCCCACAGCACGGTGATGTTGGGCTCGGGCGAGGGACCGAGGTTGTAGAGTGTCTGGAGGAATCGGAACGAGGTCTTGGTGACCTTCACGCGGCCGTCGTTGAAGCGTCCGCCGATGGCCTCGGTAACCCACGTCGGGTCGCCCGCGAAGATGTCGTTGTACGACTGCATGCGCAGGTGGCGCACCATGCGGAGCTTGATTACGAACTGGTCGATGAGCTCCTGTGCGAACGACTCGTCGATGTTGTTGTGGGCCAGATCGTACTCGATGTATATGTCGAGGAACGACGACACGTTGCCCAGCGACATGGCGGCTCCGTCCTGCTCCTTCACGGCGGCCAGATAAGCCATGTAGACCCACTGCACGGCCTCCTGAGCCGAGCAGGCGGGACGGCCGAGGTCGAGGCCGTAGTACTCGCCCATCACCTTCATATCCTTCAGGGCCTTGATCTGCTCGGCCACCTCCTCGCGCAGACGGATGCGGTCCTCGGTCATGGGACCCGTCAGCGAGCGGAGATCCTCCTGCTTGGCCTCGATGAGGCGGTCGGCGCCGTAGAGGGCCAGACGGCGGTAGTCGCCGATGATGCGGCCGCGGGCGTAGTTGTCGGGCAGGCCCGTGAGGAAGCCCAGCGAACGGAACGAGCGGATCTCCTCGGTGTAGACGTCGAACACGCCGTCGTTGTGGGTCTTGCGGTAGTGGGTGAATATGTCTTTCACGCGGTCGTCCACCTCCACGCCGTTCTCGCGGCATGCCTTGGCCACCACGTTGATGCCGCCGAAGGGCTTGATGGCGCGCTTGAGCAGTTCGTCGGTCTGCAAACCTACGATAAGTTCGTTCTCCTTGTCGATGTAACCGGCCTTGTGCGAAGTGATGGTCGAAACCGTCACGTTATCCAACGATCTCACACCGTTGTTGTTGCGTTCCTCTTCCAGAGCTTCGAGGCACAGATTCCAGATGTGGAGGGTTCGCTTCGTGGGACCTTTCAGAAACGAGCTGTCGCCCGTGTAAGGTGCGATGTTCTTACTTACGAAGTCACTTACGTTGATCTCTTTTTTCCATGGCCCGTCGATAAAGGCCGGCGTTTTTTCCATACTCAAAATTTTGGGTTATTAAAACGGGCGGCTTATACCGTCCGAATCGAAAGGCGCAAAAATACGATAAAATTCGCAATATTCCTTAATTTTTTTCAAAACTTCTCGCAAATGTATCGCTAAGGCAGCCGCGGACGCGCTAAACGAAATTCACGCTGCGTATCTTCGGGTTCCTGCGGTCCGACACCTCGTGCTCGACGATGCCCGTCAGCACGTCGGGCGCATCGTGCCAACGGTTGGCGCGGAAGTCACGGCGGTAGGAGGTCAGATGGGCGTACATCTCGGGCCAGCGCTGCGCCCAGCCGCGGGGGAAACGCACGGTATGGAACACGGTGGCCGAGTTGGAGAGTATGCGCGCCTCCTTGTTGCCGCTCTGGTGGAACCACTCGACGCGCACGCGCGGCGCGAGCCTTTGCAGCGAACGGGCGAAGCCGCGGCCGCCGTTGTTGCTCTCCACCAGCGCCGAACGCGCGTCGGAGCGCACGAGCATGGCGGCCACCTCGCCCTCGGTGACCTCCATCGGCTCGCGCGAATAGACCGCGTCGACGACATATATCACGCCGTCGGTGTCGACCGCATAGCTTATCGAACACAGATAGTCGTCGCCCGTGTCGGCGGTGTCGGTGTAGTCGGCCCGACGTACTATCTCCGCGGGCAGCGCGTCGTACTCGGCGAAGCCGTCGCCGTAGAGCAGTCCGCGGCGCGACGAGGGATGACCCTGGTACATGCACTCGAAACGGACGGGATCGAGGCGGCGCTTGGCCTCCAGCAGCGCCGCGCTGTGCCGCTCGGGCCACAGCGCCTCGCCCACGGCGCGCGGGTCGATTCCGCACGGCGAGTCGCTCTTCAGCGCTTCGAGGTTGAGACACAGCCAGTCGTCGGGGCCCGCGCGGTCGATGTCGCTCCACTCGCGCAAGTCGACGCACCTCTCGCGGCGGCGCAGCACGCCGATCAGGTCTTCCTCGTGCCAGCGGGTGAACACGATCAACTCGCGCGAGGTGTTGTGTATGCGCGTCCTCACCACCGACGTGTACCACTCCATGCAGTTCTCGCGCACCACGGGCGAGTCGGCCTCCATGGCATCCTTGTAGAGGTCGTCGAGTATGAAGCAGTCGACGCGGTTGCCCGTGAGCGAGCCCTCGCGGCCGACCGAGAGTATGCTGCCGTCGCGCCCCACGATCTCGGCCTCGTCGGCGGTACGGAGATACTGCGGCGGCTTACCCCCGCACTTTATGCGCGTGGCGGGGAAGAGCTCGCCGTACTCGGGCGACTCGATTATGCGCTGCACGCGGCGGTTGAACTTGTTGGCCAGCGTCGCCGAATAGGATGCTATCGCAACGCGCTGGTCGGGGTCGAGCCCCAGAATGTAGGCGGGCAGCAGCGTGCTGGCCCCGACGCTCTTGCCGTGCTGCGGCGGCACGGAGATCATCAGCCTGCGTATGCGCCCCGCGGCGAATGCCTCCAGCAGACGGTAGTAGGCGGCATGGAACGGACGCAGCTCCAGAAAGGGGTATATCCGTCGGGCGAAGTCGGTGAACGCCACGGCAGCGCCGTCGGTCGCGTTCTGTACATCGTGCGTAATCATCGGTCGAAGTATTTGCGCAGTTCGCCGAACGAGAAATCGTTCATCACCTCGCCCTCGTCGGTCACGGTATGAAACTCCCACCACACGGGGACCATATCCGATATGACCTCGCGGTCACCCTCGGGCATGGATTCGCGGCGGCGGTAAACCACGGCCGAGAGGACGAGGCGGTACTCTACGCCGTTCGATGAGAACTCCGTCGAGCCCGAGAAATATCCGTTGCGGCCCACGCATTCGGTCAGGCGCTCGGCCACTTCATTGTAAAGAGCGGGTGAAATGTTGTACACGGTTTGATCCATTGTTTTTTTGCCGTTAATAGTTTGCGGTATGTAATAAATTCCTTAACTTTGCAGCACAAAGATATATTCAAATATTGAATTTTGATTCTGCAAAGTACAAAAAATTGATATAAGAATTTTTGATAATATACAGATGGAAAGCAGACTGAAATTGATACGCAAGGAACTCAAGATGACGCAAGAGCAACTTGCACAGCGACTTGGCATAGGCAAAGCGGCTCTGTCGATGATCGAGACGGGGCGCTGCGGACTCTCGGCCCGCAACAAGAACATACTGGTTCAGGATTTGAACGTCAACCCCGAATGGCTCGACAGCGGCACGGGCAGCATGTTCAACGCCGAGCCCGACTTCACCGCATTCCGTCTGCGTTCGGACAACTCGCTGCCCATGCAGAGCGTCCCGCTCTACTCCATCGAGGGCACGGCGGGGCTGGTGCCGCTCTTCTCGGACAACGCGGCCAACAAGCCCGTCAACTACATCCACATCCCCAACCTGCCCAAATGCGACGGCGCCATATACATCGTGGGCGATTCGATGTACCCCCTGCTCAAGAGCGGCGACATAGTGCTTTACAAGCAGTTGCAGGACATAGGCAGCATATTCTGGGGCGACATGTACCTGCTCTCGATCGATCTCGACGGCGAGGAATACATCACCGTGAAGTACATCCAGAAGTCGGAGCGCGAGGGCTACGTGAAGCTCGTGAGCCAGAACCCGCACCACGCCGACAAGGACATAGAGATGAGCCGCATACGCGCCATAGCGCTGGTCAAGGCCAGCATCCGCATGAACTCCATACGCTAACCGCCCCGCCCGATGCGTAACGAAAACTCACTCTACCACGCCGTGGCCATCGCGACGGCCGCCGTGTGGGGCACCACTTTCGTCAGCTCGAAGATCCTGCTCGACGAAGGGCTGTCGCCCGCCGAGATCATGGTGCTGCGCTTCCTGCTGGCATACGTCTGCATACTGCCCTTCGCCCCGCGCCGCCTGTTCGCCGACAGCCTGCGCGACGAGGCGGCCATGGCCGTACTGGGCATATCGGGCGGCTCGCTCTACTTCCTGCTGGAGAACACCGCCCTCCTGCACACGCAGGCCTCCAACGTGGCCATCATCATAGCCGCCACACCCCTGCTCACGACTCTGGCCGTACACGCGACGGGCAACGGCGAAAAGGCAGGGCGCAGGCTCTACACGGGTTCGCTGCTGTCGCTGGCGGGCGTGGCGCTGGTGGTGTTCAACGGGCAGTTCATACTGAAACTCAGCCCCAAAGGCGACCTGCTCACGTTCGGCGCCGCCGTTATGTGGGTGGTTTACAGTCTGGTGGTGCTCCGCCTGAAGGACCGCTACTCGTCGATATTCATGACGCGCAAGATATTCTTCTACGGCGTCGCGACGCTGCTGCCCTACTTCGCGTTCCGCCCCTTCGCGGCGGAGTGGAGCGTGCTCCTGCGCCCCGCCGTGGCGGGCAATCTGCTCTATCTGGGCATTGTGGCGTCGCTGGTATGCTACTGGACATGGAATCTGTCGATCGAGAAATTGGGAGCCATCCGCGCCACCAATTATCTGTATCTCAACCCTGTGGTAGCCATGATTACGGCCTCGGCGGTGCTCGGCGAACGCATCACGGCCACGGCCGTGGCGGGCGCGGCACTCATTCTGTACGGGGTCCGCATGGCCGAAAAACGCAGCGTCGGCAGCCCGAACGGCCGAAAATATTCGCGGTCGAATGAATAAATTCGCCGATAAAAGCATAACTTTGTCCTTCGCTTAACACTAACCTAAAAGCATAATTATTTACGAATCGAATATGGAAAATCTCAACGCGAAAGAGCTTCACGACGTTGTGATCCGTTTCTCGGGCGACTCGGGCGACGGCATGCAACTCACGGGAACGCTGTTCTCCAACACGTCGGCTCTTATCGGAAACGGAATTTCGACTTTCCCCGACTATCCCGCCGAGATCCGCGCCCCGCAGGGCACGGTTGCGGGCGTATCGGGTTTTCAGGTACACATCGGATCGGCCAGGGTGGCCAACCCGGGCGACTACTGCGACGTGCTGGTGGCCATGAACCCCGCGGCGCTCAAGGCCAACCGCAAGTGGCTCAAGCCCGACGCCACGGTAATCATCGACGGCGACACCCTCACCGAGGACAACGTGAAGAAGGCGGGCTACGCCACGCTCGACCCCATCGCCGAACTGGGTCTGGAGGGCTACAACGTGGTGATACCCGACATTACGTCGATGACCAAGGCCGCGCTGGCCGACACGGGCCTCGACAACAAATCGATCGTCAAGTGCAAGAACATGTTCGCGCTGGGCATCTGTTTCTACATCTACAACCGCCCCGAGGACTACGCCAAGCGCTACATCGACGCCAAGTTCGCCAAGAAGAACCCCGCCGTGGCCGAGGCCAACAAGCTCGCCATCGACGCGGGCTACAACTATGCGGCCAACACGCACCAGTTCGCCAATACTTATAAGATAGCCCCCGCCCCGCTCGAAAAGGGCGTCTACCGCTCGATCAACGGCAACGTGGCCACGGCATGGGGATTCTGCGCCGCGGCCGAGAAGGCAGGGCTGCCGCTCTTCTGCGGATCGTACCCCATCACCCCCGCGACGGTCATACTCGAAGAGCTGGCCAAACGCAAGGATCTCGGCGTGAAGACCGTGCAGGCCGAGGACGAGATTGCGGGCATATGCACCTCGATAGGCGCCGCCTATGCTGGCAACTTCGCCGTCACCACCACTTCGGGCCCGGGCCTCTCGCTCAAGAGCGAGGCGATGGGTCTGGCCGTGATGGCCGAGCTGCCGCTGGTGATCGTTGACGTGCAGCGCGGAGGACCCTCGACGGGTCTGCCCACCAAGACCGAGCAGAGCGACCTGATGCAGGCCCTCTACGGCCGCAACGGCGAGTGCCCCGCGGTGGTGATAGCGGCATCGTCGCCCAGCGACTGTTTCCACTACGCATTCATGGCGGGCAAGATAGCAATGGAGCACATGACTCCCGTGATCCTGCTCACCGACGGATTCATAGCCAACGGTTCGGAGCCGTGGCGCATACCCTCGATGGCCGACTACCCCGCCATCTGCCCCCCGATCGTGAACGACGCGCCCGCCGAGGGCGAGTTCATGCCCTACGCCCGCAACGAGAAGCTGGCGCGCGGCTGGGCGTTCCCCGGTAAGAAGGGTCTGGAGCACCGCATAGGCGGACTGGAGAAGGATCACCTGAAGGGATCGATCTCGTACGATCCCGCCAACCACCAAGAGATGACCGACACGCGCGCGGCAAAGGTAGCCCGCGTGGCCGAGGAGCTGCCCGCGCCCGAGATCGACGGCGCCCAGGACGCCGACCTGCTGGTCATAGGCTGGGGCGGCACGCGCGGCCATCTGCAAGCGGCCGTGAAGCGTCTGCAAGCCGAGGGCAAGAGCGTAGCCCATCTCCATTTCAACTACATCAACCCGCTGCCGCACGGCGTGGCCGAGCTGCTGAAGGGTCACAAGCGCATGGTGGTGTGCGAGTTGAACGAGGGGCAGTTCGCCGCTTACCTGCGTCAGAATTTCCAGGAGTTCACGTTCGAGCAGTTCAACAAGTGCGAGGGTCAGCCCTTCACGGTCGTCGAGCTGGAGGAGAAATTCAATTCATTACTTTAACCGAACAGAATCATGGCAGAATATAAATATACCCCCGCCGATTTCAAGAGCGACCAGATCGTAAAGTGGTGCCCGGGCTGCGGCGACCACGCCATACTCAACGCCGTGCAGCGCGCCATGCCCGAGGTGGCCGACGCGCTCGACGTGCCGCACAACCGCTTCACGTTCGTGTCGGGCATAGGATGCTCGTCGCGATTCATCTATTACATGAAAACCTTCGGATTCCACACCATCCACGGCCGCGCCAATGCCGTGGCGACGGGAATCAAGGTGGCCAATCCCGACCTGAGCGTGTGGGTGTGCACTGGCGACGGCGACTCGCTCGCCATAGGCGGCAACCACTTCATCCACGCCATACGACGCAACATCGATCTTAACGTAATACTGTTCAACAACGAGATCTACGGCCTGACCAAGGGTCAGTACTCGCCCACCACCAAGCTAGGCCGCATAACCAAGACCTCGCCCTACGGCACGGTGGAGAAGCCGTTCAACCCGGGCGAGCTGGTGATCGGCGCCAAGGGCACCTTCTTCGCCCGCACCATCGACATGGAGGTGATGCTCACCAAGGACTGCCTCGTGGCGGCGGCCAAACACAAGGGCATGGCTGTGGTCGAGGCGCTGGTGAACTGCGTGATATTCAACGACAAGACCCACGCCGCCTTTGCGGGCGACAAGGCCACGCGCACCGAGCGTACCATCACGCTGCGCCACGGCGAAAAGATGCTTTTCGGCGAGGGTAACCGCAAGGGTCTGGTATTCGAGGACATGCGTCTGAAGGTGGTGACCGTCGGCGAGGACGGATACACGATCGACGACGTGCTGACGCACGACGCGCACACTTCGGACACCACGCTGCACTCGATGCTGGCGGCGATGAAGTATCCCGACTATCCCGTGGCCGTGGGCGTGATCCGCGACGTGGAGGACGACCACATCTACGACGAGAAGGTCGCCGAGCAGGTCGAGCAGGTGAAGGCCACGTCCAAGATCCGCTGCGTGGACGACCTGCTACGCTCGGGCGAGACATGGGAGATCGGATAGCGCGGTACCCGCAACATTTTGCAAATCCCGTCGGAGAGTGTTCCGACGGGATTTTTTCGTTTTTTTTGGGGGGGGGCTTTCGCCCGCGAGTGAATTGCAGCCTGCAATATCGACATGCGTCAGCTCAATCCGCGGCAGAAGCGATTTCGGAAAAAGGGCGGACACGGCGACGGAGCGTTAAGAATCGGAGACTTTTTGATCCTCAAAAATGCGAAGCATCCGATTCAGCGCAGTCGCAAGGACGACCCCGAAATCGTTTCACCGCGGCACATTTTAACGGCACTGCGTTTGTTTTCC
>CAUHCL010000078.1 GCA_959604655.1 uncultured Alistipes sp.
GCGGACTGCAACTCGCTTTCGGCTCGTGCGAGTCCTCCGCCGTCGGCGAACAGCACATCAAAAACCGAAAATGCAGGCTGCGCCCCGAAAACTTTTCCATTAACGACGCCTGCAACTCTTTACTCACACCAAAACCATTACCACACAATCATGAACAACATCATCACACCCGCCGAAGCGGTGCGCCTTGCGTTCACCGACGGCGAATACGTCTCGCCCGAGGTGATCGGCGAGGCCGACATAGAAGCGGCCCTCCGCCGCCGCTTGGAACCCGTCGCGGGCCGCGCCCTGTGCGAGGCCCTGCGCAGCGGAGCCTATCCCGACTTCGCGCGAGACTACGCGGCCCCCGCTCTGGCGCTCTGCGTGCGCGTCATGGTGCAGCCGCGCCTGAATACCGCCACGGGGCAGACGGGACTGGCCGTGCCCGCGGGCACCAACCGCAGGGCGGCCGACGCCGAGGTTCGCGCCGAGCTTTCGAGGGCCCTGCGCGTGAGGGCGCGCGAGGCGGTGCGCCGCATGTCGGACTACCTGGACGAGCATGCCGACGCCATGCCCGAATACGATCCCGAACGTAACATTCTCAAACGCTGCTGCTGCGATGGAGGCTTTGTACAGATACGCTAACGGCTGCGCGGGGAGCCTCGCGGCGCTCTTCGCACCCGCGGCGCCGCTGATGTGGTGCGTGGCGGCGTTCATAGGCATCGATTTCGTGACGGGAGTGGCCGCCTCGCGCGCCGAGGCCCGACGCGACGGCCGCGCATGGTATTTCGAGAGCCGCGAGGCATGGCGCACGGTGCGCAAGCTGGGCTTCGCGATAGTCGCCATAGCCATGGCACGCATAGTCGACACACTCCCCGCGGGGCTGTTCCCGCCCGATTTCGCACGGCTCTTCGCGGGATTCGTGTGCGGCGTGGAGATGTGGTCGTTTCTGGAAAACGCCTGCCGCATGGGCGACACGCGGCTGCTGCGCCGTCTGCGCCGCTTCGTGAAGGAGAACAAGAGAAAGGAGGCCGAGGATGAGTAGAGGCATCGACAACCGCAACCCGGGCAACATCCGCCGTTCGCGGGTGCGCTACCGCGGCGAGGTGCATCCCTCGCGCGACCCCGATTTCAAGCAGTTCGAATCGATGGAGTGGGGTTATCGGGCCATGTTCATACTGCTCGACACCTACCGCGTACGCTACGGGCTCGACACCCTGCGCCGCATGATCTCGCGCTACGCCCCGCCCGAGGAAAACCACACCGCGCTCTACGTGGAGGCCGTGTGCGACCGCACGGGCATCGGTGCCGACGAGGTGATCGACACCCGCGACCGCGCCACGATGGTGCCCGTCGTGGCGGCCATGTCGCAGATCGAAAACGGCTCGCGAGCCCTCCGCGCCGAGGTGGAGCGCGGTTTCAACCTCACGGGATTCGACGCCGCGGAGTGAACCGCATCCCGCACCTCGGCTCCGACAGGTCCGAGGCGGATAATTACAGACACAAATAGGGGAACCGCGTCCGGTTCCCCTATCGTGTTTCCGTTAGAATACGGAAATTAAGCGTACTTGAAAGTCGACTCGTCCGATACGGTCAACTTCTTGCGTCCCTTCGCGCGACGCGCTGCCAGCACCTTGCGGCCGTTGGCAGTTGCCATTCTCTGACGGAATCCGTGCTTGTTGATTCTCTTGCGGCGAGAAGGCTGGTAAGTTCTTTTCATTGCCATAACGATATCGTTTTTGTGTTTGTTTCAACCGTTTCCGCGTCCGAACATGTCATCGGCATGATCTTCTGCGGAGTGCAAAGGTAAAACGTTTTTTCGTATTAAACAAAATATTTTCGAATAAAACTGCTCTGCCGTAGCCGTTTCCGCCGCTGCAACGCCCGCCGCGGGCGCTACATGTCCTTGAACAGATCGATCTCGCCGCGCTCGACCTTGCCGTACATGGCGGCCAGCTCGCCCACCACGGGCGATACGAGCTCGATGGTGTCGCCTATGGCCGAGGCACGCGCCGCATCGCCCTTGATGCGGTAGAGCATGGCGGCATAGAGCGCGCGGAACTCTATCTCGGTGTCCGACATGTCGTCGTGGCGGAGCAGGGCGCGCAGCTTGGGCAGCTCGGGTTCGAGCCGTGCGAAGGTGGCGCGGTAGTGCTCGCCCACGGGGTTGCGGAGCAGTTGCAGATGGAGGTTGTGCATGTCGCCTATAAGATGGAGCGTGTGGTCGAGGTGGCCGCTCTGCTCCTTGCCCTCCTTGCGCAGCAGGTCGGCTATCTCCATGTACCATTGCAGAAACACGAGCTTCTGCTCCTCGGGCAGATTGCGCGGCGCCACGAGCTGCGAATACACGGCCTCGGGGCTGAACTGCAACGCGCGCAGCAGATCCTCTATCTGCCACAGATAGAGGATGTATTCGGCGATGTTCTCCTTACGTTTCGATTGTGCTGTATCCATGCCGTAAAGATACGAATAAGCCGAATACAAAACCAAACTTGTTTGGATTTTGTTGAGGCGGAGTATCTAAGACGAAGTCAAAGATACGAATAAGCCGAGTGCAAAAGCAAATTTATTTGCGGTTTTGCCGAGACGGAGTATCAGGAAATGCGTCATGCCACCGAGCTGCAAGCGAGGATTGGCATCTCAAACGGAAAGTGCTCGAAAGAGATTCCATTCATTTTTCTTTTTGAGAAAAAGAAAAAATGTGGAATGACGCGGATGGCTTTCGGGACACGGTGTGCTGTTCGCCGACGGCGGAGGACGAAACGAGCGTAAAGCGAGTTGCAGTCCGCCGCGTGGGGCGGCGGCGAACTGCGCGGCTCAAAGAGTCGCAGGCGTAATGACGGAAATGTTCTCGGGCCGCGGCCTGCGGGGAACGCAACGATGCGAATGCCGTTGCGGGCCTCCGCGCGCCGAGGCTGCGGCCCGCACGACTCTGCGAGTCGCTCCCTTTTCTATACGTTACCTTTTGTTCGGACAAAAGGTAACCTAAAAACCGCCGCGGTGAAACGATTTCGGGGTCGTCCTTGCGCCTGCGCTGAATCGGATGCCTGCGGCACTTTTGAAGCAATCAAAAGATTTCCGATTCTTTCCGCTCCGTCGCCGCGGCCGCCCTTTTCCCGAAATCGCTTCTGCCGCGGGTTGGGCTGACGCGTGTGGATTAACACAATGTTCTCGGGCAGCAGCCTGCGGGGCCCGCGATGCGAGCATTCGCGAAAGGCAGGCGCATCTATCGGCACACGACGCGCACCCACTCCTCGACGGCATCGGCCGACCGCCCGGGCATGCGGAAAGTCACCTGAATCACGTCGCCGTCGACACGCTTCCACTTCATCGCGTTGCCGCGGTCGAGCAGATCGGGATCGGTGGACGTCGCGGTGACGAACTCGGTATACGACGTCTTCGATCCCGCCTCATAACGGCCCTGCGAAGCCGCCTTCGCCCTTTCGCCCACCGCGTTCATGAGGGTGAACGTTCCGTCGGCGCCGAGATTCTTGTATATGGGCGCATAGGAGTATTTGCCGTCGGGCATCTTGATTCTCAATTGCCACAGACCTGCCAGCCCGTACTTCACGGCGCGTTTCGCGCTCTTCGCATCGCGCTCGGCATCGACCGAACCGCATACGCGGAACCAAGTCTCGCTCACCTTGCGTTGAACCTTGTTGGTGAACGACACGGTCATGATTTCGCCGTCGATCGAATACGCGAGATCGTTCTTGTCGCCCTTGCGGAACCCGTTCGAAGCGGCCTCGATGTTCTCGACGATCACTCCGTCGGGACGGACTTCGTATGTTCCCGAACATGTGGCCGACGACGCCGACGAAGCGTTGAAAGCCGACGTGAAGATCACGAACGTCCCGTCGGAATCGTAGATTTTCCAAAGGGGCATACAGATCGTTTTGCCGTTCTCGGGATTTTTCGCGCACAACTGATAAATCCCCTGAACTTTTTTCGCATCGGGGGTTGCGAGATCGGCGCAATTCGCACGCAGCGCGCAATTCATCACTATTGCGCAAAGCAAAAACAGTTGTTTCATAATGCAGGGTTTTAAAGTTCGTCAGTAAAGATAGTACCCCCCCCCACAAAGAATATTCGAAATTATTTCATATTTACAGCTTTCAGGGGGCGCGCGAACCGCGAATCGACCTCTCGGCGAAGGAAATTCATGATGACGAACGAACGCCGTCGGCGGGCGCGGCGGCGAGTCTACAATCCCCAGTCGCGGGGGTCGGCCGAGAGTTTCGGGGCGGCGGGAACGCCTGCGAAGAAGGTCTCGCCCGTGATACGCTCGATCTCCGCGACGCTCATCATGTCGGCGGCCGAGGGTTTGCGGCCCCTGGCGTCGTAGTGACCCACCACGAACGCCGCGCACTTCAGCTCCGAGCTCTTGCAATCGGCGACGCGGCGGCCCGTGTCGCCCGCGCGGGTGCGGAGCAGCACCTTATAATATGCCGTGGGTACGGCCACCTGAGCGCCGTCGTTCTTGTTGAGCGTGGCCGAGGCTTCGACCCTGCGGCCGCCCGCGTCGGTGTAGTCGTCGAAAAGGCATCCCGTGACCACGTAGAGCGTGTCGGCGCAGACCTGACGGTCGACGAATATCTCCAGGTTGTTCCACGCTCCGTTGGCGGCGTTGAATCCGCGGCCGAGCTGCGGCGCGATGTTCGAGGCGTAGAAGGTCTGCGCGTTGGCCTCGCCCGACACGGTGCGTTCGGCCGAGCCGAGCAGATGGCCGCGCGTGTAGTCGCCGTAGGAGCTGCGCAGCAGGGGCTGAATGTCGACGGGAAGCGTGGGGTCGAAGCGGAAGCGGTCCGAGCGGCGCGCCTCGTCGCGATATGAAGGGTGCAGCGGCGCGGCGACCCACACAGGGCAGCGGTGGCGGCGGCTGTAACACGACGAATAGTTGCGCACCGCGGGCGTGCCGTCGGCAGCCGCGCCGAAGAGGTGGCGGGTGTAGTAACGATCGTCGTCAGCGCGTTCGGCGGGCAGCTCGGGCCACCCCGTGCGGTAGACGTTTGCAGGGGCGGAGGCCGCGGGTTCGGTTGCCGCGGGAGCCGCGGGGGTCTCGGCCGCGGTATTCTCGACCGCAGGTTCCGACGGCTGCGGAGCGTAGTTGTCGTATACGAAATTGAGCAGTGCGGCCGCCGCGATTATGGCCAGATAGACCACGGGGCGGCGGTTGCTCATCTTGCGGGTTCTTCTTCTCATCGGGTTAAAACGGTATAATCCGTCCCGCCTCGGGCGGGACTATCTTCGGCGGCTCGCGCTAAAGCGCGACCCCCGCAGCCGCCGAAGATAAATATGAAAATCGGGGTTTACTCTCTATTCTTCGAATCCATCCAGATGGTTACGGGACCGTCGTTCACCAGCTCTATCTTCATGTCGGCGCCGAAGACTCCCGTGGCGGGCATGCGGCCCGAGGCGCTCGCCACCGCCTCGACGAAGCGGCAGTAGAGCGGTCGCGACACCGCTTCGGGAGCCGAGCGGATGTACGACGGGCGGTTGCCCTTGCGCGTCGAGGCGAAGAGCGTGAACTGACTCACGATCATCACCTCGCCGCCGACCTGCCCCACGTCGAGATTCATCACGCCGTTCTCGTCGTCGAATATGCGCAGGCGGAGCAGCTTGCCCACCAGCCAATCGATATCCTCCTGCCCGTCAGCCTCCTCGATCCCGACCAGAACCAGCAGCCCGCGGCCTATGCGCGAGTGTTCGCGGCCGTCGATCCCGACCGACGCGTGCCGCACTCTCTGTATAAGCAGTCTCATGGGATCACAAGTTTTCGAATACGGCCCACAGGTTGTCGCCCGCGGGCACGGGAGCTGTCACCGACACGGGTTCCTTGCGCACGGGGTGCACGAACTCCACCCTGCGCGAGTGGAGCGATATGCCGCCGTCGGGATTCGAGCGGCGCGCGCCGTACTTCAGATCGCCCTTTATCGGGCAGCCGATCTTCGAGAGCTGGGCGCGGATCTGGTGGTGACGGCCCGTGAGAAGCTCCACCTCCACCAGCGTGTAGCGCGTGCCGCTGCCCGCTATGCGGTAGTCGAGCACGGCGCGTTTGCCGTCGGGCTTAGGAGAGTCGAAAGCGCGCGAACGGTTGGTGCGTCCGTCGCGCACGATGTAGTGCGTAAGCCGCCCCTCCGCGGGGTCGGGGGCCGCCTCGGTGAGCGCCCAGTAGGTCTTGCGGATGGCGCCGTCGCGTATCATCTCGTTCAAACGGGCCAGCGCCTTCGAGGTCTTGGCGAACAGCACCGCGCCGCTCACGGGGCGGTCGATGCGGTGCACTACGCCGAGGAACACCTCCCCGGGCTTGTGGTCGCGTACCTTTATCATGGCCTTTATCTCGGTCTCCAGGGCGTCGTCGGTGTCGCGGTCGGGCTGCACCAGATCGCCGCAATGTTTGTTGACCACCATCAGATGGTTGTCTTCATAAAGAATGTCTTCGGGTCGGAACATGTTTGAGGATTATAGTTCGAATGTAAAGGGCAGGAGCCTCTCGGCCGAATCGACGACCGACGCGGTGCCTCCGCCCGTCATTATTATGCGTATGTGGCGCCCCTGTCGCCGCTCGGTGTCGAGGATCGTCTGACGGCAGCCGCCGCAGGGGTAGCACTCGCGCGGCGAGGGGTCGGAGGCTATGGCCAGCGCCTCCACGGGAGCGTCGGCGAAGTTGGCGCGGCAGTAGTAGAGCAGCGTGCGCTCGGCGCAGAGCCCCGAGGGGAAAACCTCGCTCTCGATGTTCGAGCCCGTGACGATGCGGCCGTCGGCCAAACGTGCCGCCGCACCCACGCGGAAGCGGGAATAGGGAGCGAACGAGTTCGCCGTGGCTTTCATGGCGGCCTCAACTAAAAGGCGGTCGGCCTCGGGCAGCGAATCGACCGAATCGTAGCGGTCGAACGAGAATCTGAACTCCTGTTTCATGGCGAAAAAAGGTTATTGTGTGGCTAACAAAGATACTACAATCGTTCCATGATTCAAAATCGGACGCATTTATTTAGGGGGATGGACGGGGCGGGGACTGCACCCCGCCGCACGAGCCCCACCGCACGCAATCGTCCCGAGGCCTTAAAGTTTCGT
Organism: uncultured Alistipes sp.; assembly: GCA_959604655.1. Taxonomy (GTDB): domain Bacteria; phylum Bacteroidota; class Bacteroidia; order Bacteroidales; family Rikenellaceae; genus Alistipes. Next base: position 7,054 of record CAUHCL010000078.1, read on the forward strand.
ATCAGAATGTCGTGTTACGAAAAATAATTCCTATATTTGTAATCTACTAACAACAGTCGTTGCGGACCCGCCGCGGCCCGAGCGACCCGAATTTACCTTACTATTATGAGACTTCTTGTCCTTGCATGCGCGTTTGCGCTGTGCCTTGCCTGCACCGACCGTCCTCGGAGCGAATCGAAAAATCCCGACTATTACGTTGCCGCCTACATCTGGCCGTCGTGCCACGACGATCCCATGGGCCGAGAGGTGCTTTGGGGCGAGGGTCACGGCGAGTGGGAGATCATCAAGCGCGGCACGCCCCGCTTCGACGGCCACTACCAGCCGCGCCGTCCCCTGTGGGGCTACGAGCACGACGACGATCCCGAGGTGATGGAGCGCTGGATCGACGCCGCTGCCGACCACGGAGTGAACGTTTTCGTGTTCGACTGGTACTGGTACGACGGCGGGCCGTTCCTGGAGGGATGTCTCAACGACGGATTCCTGAAGGCGCGCAACCGCGACCGCATGCAGTTCTACGTCATGTGGGCCAACCACACCGTGAAGCGCAACTACTGGAACTGCCACCGCTACGGCGACGACGAATCGGTGCTGTGGAGCGGTTCGGTGGACGAGGAGAACTTCCGCAAGGTGGTCGACCGCGTGATACGCCAGTACTTCTCGCAGCCCAACTACTTCAAGATCGACGGACGCCCCGTCTTCTCGGTCTTCTCGCTCGACGAGTTGATCGCGTCGTTCGACGGCGACTTGGAGCGGGCGCGCAAGGGCATGGAGTATTTCCGCGAGAAGACGCGCGAGGCAGGCTTTCCCGATCTGTGTCTGCAAATCATGACCTTCAGTGCCGATGCGGGTACGGCCGCACGCGCCAAGGCCATAGGCGTCGACTGCACCACGCAGTACGGCTGGGCTTCCACGCGCCGCGAGGATTACCTGCAATGGGCCGCCGAGGGAACCGAGGCCACCGAGACGATGGCCGCCGCTTTCGGCGTTCCGCACTTCCCGTCGGTGTCGATCGGCTGGGACGACACGCCGCGATTCCCCGCCAAGGGCAAGGCCGACGTGGTGCACCACAACGTCACGCCGCAGGCCTTCGCCACCGCCTTACAGAAGGCCAAAGAGTACTGCGACGCGCATCCCGAGCAGCCGAAACTCATCACGATATACGCCTTCAACGAGTGGGTCGAGGGTGCCTACCTACTGCCCGACATGCGTTACGGATTCGGATATCTGGAGGCCGTGCGCGACGTGCTGGACGGCAAGTACGACCGTTACAAGAACGATCGCCGCGAGAAATAAAATACAAAACGCAATAAAGAAATGACTCCCGACCAAGCCAAAAAATTCAAGTACTGGCAGTATCGAACCATCATCGCCACGATGATCGGTTATGCGCTCTTCTACTTCGTGCGCAAGAACTTCTCGTTCGCCATCCCGGGCCTCGCGGCCGAATACGGCATCTCGAACACCAGTTTCGGACTCATAATGACCGTCATAGGCCTCATCTACGGCCTTTCGCGCTTCGTGAACGGATTGATCGCCGACCGCATGAACGGCCGCTGGCACATGTCGATCGGACTGCTGCTCTGCGTGCTGGCCAGCGTGGCGTTCGGATTCAGCCCGCAGATCCTCGGAGTAGAGATAGGCGTGGCGCCCCACTCGCTGGTGGTGCTGTTCGGCATCCTGCTGGTGCTCAACAACATATTCCAGGGCAGCGGATTCCCTCCGTGCGCGCGGCTGCTCACCCACTGGATCCCGCCCACAGAGCTGGCCACCAAGATGTCGGTGTGGAACACCTCGCACTCGATAGGCGCGAGCCTGCTGGCCATACTCTGCGGCTACATAATGGGCACCATGGGCCGCGACATGTCGGGCGACCAGCACACGCTGGCCGCGATACGCGACAACCTGCTGCTGCTCAACCCCTCGCTGGCCGACGATTCGGTGAAGCTCGACCTTATGGTCGAGGCGGCCGCCTCGCACACGGGGGCATGGCAGTGGTGCTTCTGGATACCCGCCCTCTTCGCTCTTGTGGGCGCCGTGGGACTCTTCGTGTTCCTGCGCGACACGCCCCGCTCGGTCGGGCTGCCCGAACTGGAGGGTACGCACACCGAGGTCGAGGATCACGACGACCCCGCAGCCTACAAGGCTTTCCTGCGCGAGAAGGTGTTCCGCAATCCGTTGATATGGATTCTGGCCGTCGCCAACTTCTTCGTATACATAGTCCGCTTCGCGGTGCTCGACTGGGGGCCTAAGTTCCTTCAGGAGGCGCGCGGACTCTCGTCGGCCGATGCGGGATGGACCGTGGCGGTATTCGAGATATTCGGCATAGTGGGCATGCTCGCGGCGGGATGGGCCACCGACCGATGGTTCCGCGGCCGCGCACACCGCACGTGCGTGTTCTGCATGCTGGGCGCCGCGGCGTTCATGACCGTATTCTACATGCTTCCCGCGTCGGTCCCCATGCCCCTGCTGGTGTGCGTGCTGGCCATGGCGGGATTCTTCATCTACGGGCCGCAGGCACTGATCGGAATCGCCGCGGCCAATCAAGCCACCAAGAGTGCGGCCGCCACGGCCAACGGACTCACAGGCATATTCGGCTATGCGAGCGTGTTCGTGTCGGGTCTGGGCGTGGGCGCCATGGTCGACTGGATCAACCGCATCAATCCCGGGCAGGGGTGGAACTGCGTGTTCCTGCTCATGATCGTGATGGCCGTAGTCGGCATGGGTATCTTCATGCTCATGTGGCAGGCCAAGGCCACGGGCTACGACGAGCAGAAGCAATAGGCTGCTGCCGGCATATGCGGCGGGGCTGCGCGGGGGATCCGTGCGGTCCCGCCGTTATT
>CAUHCL010000079.1 GCA_959604655.1 uncultured Alistipes sp.
GGCGAAGGTGGCCACGTACTCGAACGGCTTGTCGAACTCCACGACGAAGTAGTTCTTGAAATCGCGGGGCACTCCGCCGCTGTTGCGCGTGGTGTAACCCGTAATGCGGTTGTGGGCGGCATCGACCTTTATGTGCGAGCCGCGGTCGAATGCGTCGACCACCACATACGAGTCCTTCGATTCGGGAAACGTGAAGCGGAACAACGCCGCACGGTCGGTGGGCGACAGCTCGACCACCACGTCGTGCTCGGCCAGATATACTTTATAGTAATATGCCTTTGCTTCCTCGCCCTTGTGCGAAAACCAGCTGGCGCGCTCGTTCTGGTCGAACTTCGGCGCACCTACCACGGGCATCAAGGAGAACTGTCCGAAATCGTTGATCCACGGGCTGGGCTGGTGCGTCTGCTTGAATCCGCGTATTTTGTGATCCGTATAAACGTATTGCCATCCGTTGCCCATCTCTCCCGTCTGCGGAGTCCAGAAATTCATGCCCCACGGACGTGCGATGGCGGGGTAGGTGTTACCTGTGGAGAGTTCGAACGACGATTGCGTTCCGACCAGCGGGTTCACGTAATCGACGGGGGAGAACTCCTCCTTTTGCGCTCGCGCCGTAAAGAACGACGTGGCGGCGAGCAGTGCGATAATACTCTTTTTCAACATAAATTATTAAGGTTTCGGTTTTGTTGATGCACAAAAATACTAAATTCCGCCATTACGGGCAAGCCTTTTCGGCCTACCGCACGATCGTGCCGCGCCATACGGTACGGTTGCCGCAGTTGTCGGTCAGCGTAAATTCCACCGCGTGCGTCACACCTCCCGCAATGCCCTCGGCCCGCAGATCGATGGATGCGCGGCCGTGCGACAGATCCGTCGCCACCCATCGGCCGTCGATCGTGGCCGAATATGAGCCTATGCCCGAGAAATTGTCGGAAATGCGGAACGCTATGCGGTCGCGGCCGCGGCAATCCTGACCGTCGGCGAACTGCGGTTTTATGACGGGAGGAACGGTGTCGGCCGCAAGACAATAGGTACCGAACGACGACGTGCGCCCCGCGAGGCGGTTGTAACGGAAGCTGCCGCCCGCATACGACAGCCGCCCGTTGTCGGCGACGGAGGCCATCACGACATAGGGCCGCAGCGCCTCGTCGACCGATATGCTGAAAACGGGTGCGATGCTCTTGTGAAGCGGCACGTTTCTGTCGCCGACCCTGTATGCGGGCGAGAGCACGCGCACGGTGGAGTCGGCCGCGAGCGTTATCTCCGACCGCTCGATACGCAGCGCCGCCGATTCGTAGAGCGCGCCTTTGGGAATCACCACGCAGAACGTGTCGTCGACCTTGACGGCGAAGTCGCGGTCACAGTACACGAGTTTGCACTCTTCGTCGATCTCGCCGCGGAAACACTCCGCCTCGGGCCTGCCTTCGATCTCGAATGCCAGAGTCGACACGTTGCCGCAGTCGTCCTCGACTGTGAGGTCTATTTTCCGCCTCGCTCCCTCGGCCGCCCCGATCGCCCCGCGACCGAGCAGAGTGGGGTAGAACCGCTCCGTACCGCCCTGCATGGCGGCCAGACGGATGGCTTCATTGCGCGAATTACGCTGAACGGGGTAGTAGGCCACGGCATTGCAATAGCGCGACAGGTCGAATGTGAATCCGTCGTTCCTGTATTGGAAGAATGTCTGTCCGTCGACTTTGGCCGTCAGACGATATATGCCGTAAGTGTTGGCGCAATCGTCCTTGCGGTCCGACGCCTCCACGACGAAATAGCCCTTGCGTCCGACCTTTACGGGCGACTGCTGCGCGAGGCCGTAGGTATTGCCGTCGATCTTGCGGGCGGCGTATGTCGCGGGACGTGCGTTCAGAGGAATGCCGCGCACGGTGTCGACCTCGATGTAATGCACTTTCATTATGTAGGGCGCAATGTTGTCCTTGGGCTTCAGCACTCCCTGCGCTATGATGTTATGCGTCTTCTGCGTCTCGGTGTCGCGTATCTCGTAATGAAGGTGAGGTCCCATCGACGAGCCCGTGTTTCCCGAGCGGGCAATTTCCTCGCCGCGCATGACGCGGAACTTGTCGGGCGGGCACGCAATGTCTACTCGGCTGCTTTTCAGTCGGTGACGCTCGGCGAAGACGAAATCGGCAATATCCTTGCGGAACCGCGACAGATGGCCGTAGACCGTGGTCGTGCCGTTGGGGTGGGCGACATATAGCGCGAGGCCGTATCCCGACGGCGACTGAAGTATGCGCGACACGTAGCCGTCGGCGGCCGCCACCACCGATTTGCCCTCCACGCCGTCGGTCTTCAGGTCCACGCCCGAATGAAAGTGGTTGGGGCGCATCTCGCCGAAGTTGGCCGAGTAGTAACCCGCCACGTCGCGCAGCGGATATTCGTAGTAATCGGGGTCGAGACTCTGCGCCGCCGCGGGCGCTGCGAAAATTATGGCGGCTATAACGGGAAAAATTCTGTTTCGTCGCATGGTTCTTCTATGTTGCGGGTTATATCCTCCACGCACGCCACCACATCGTCGGTCGCGAAGCCGAGCGATATGCCGTGTCGGATGAGTTTGGTGCGCAGTTGATAAGGGGTGTCGTATTTCAGGCTTTTCATCTTGCGCGCGAGGCGCTCGGCCAGTCGCGAGGTGTCGCGCGCCGACGGTGCGGAATTCAACGCCTCCGAGACTACGGCGTCGGCTATGCCTTTGCGGCGCAGGGCCGTGCGTATCTTGTATTCGCCCCATGCGCTGAGGTTGATCTTCTCCCTTACGAAGGCTTCGGCATAGCGGCGGTCGTCGATGAATCTCTCTTTTACGAGTCTTTGCAGCACCCCCGCACGTTCGGACGACGGAACGCCCCACGTTCCCATCAGACGCATGGCATCGCCCGACGACCGTTCGGCGCGGGCGCAGAGACGCATGAGCGAGGCCAAGGCCTGCTCGGCGGTCTTGGTGCGTTTTACCGTTTGCTTTTCCTGCCGCATACCATTCGTTGTTTACCGAAACAATCCTTCCAGATCCGCACGTCGGCGAACCCTTCGATGCGTACCGCCTCGGCCGTCTTCTCGGCCAAACGTTCGTGCACCTCGAACAGCAGGGAGCCGCCGTCGGAGAGCATCGCGCCCGCAGCACGCGCTATGGCCCGATAGAATACCAGCGGGTCGGAGTCGTCGACGAAAAGCGCCTCGTGAGGTTCGTACCCCGTGACGTTGCGGTGCATGGCGGCCATCTCCGAACGGGGGATATAGGGCGGATTCGAGACCACGACGTCGAACCGTCGGCCCGCGAGCCGCGTCATGCCGCCCAGAGCGTCGTCACCGATCCATTCGACGTCGACACCGAGCCGACGACCGTTCTCGCGCGCTATCGCCAGCGCCGCGTCCGATATGTCGAGTGCCGTGATCTCGGCCCGCGGAATGCGGCGACCGAGCGCGACGGCTATGCAGCCGCTTCCCGTACACACGTCGAGTATCCTCGGGCGGGCGAATTCCTCGGCCCGCTCCGCAGCCTTCATCACCAGCTCTTCGGTCTCGGGCCGCGGGATCAACACGCCCTCGCGGACCGCGAACCGCAAACCGCAGAAATCGGCCTCGCCGATGACGTATTGCACGGGCCTGCCCGCCGCCAGTTCGTCGGCAGCCTGCTCCAAACCGTTTATCTCTATCGTTTCATTCGGATCGGCGAGGAATTTCGCCTCCGCATCGCCGCTCAACGCTGCCGCCGTCATGCGGGCTATGCGTCCGCCCTCATCGACCGAGTAGAGCGCCGACACGCGCCGACGGATGTAATCGACTATTTCCGCTCGCGAAGCCCTCATCGCCTATGCACGCAGTTTGAGATCGGCGAGCGCTATCGCCACGGCGGCCTCGACGACCACCGCCGCGCGCAGGGCTATGCACACGTCATGACGTCCTTTGATTACGAGTTCCTCGACGCGTCCCGTCTCGAAATTGTATGTCTGCTGTCCGCGCGATATGGATGCCGTGGGTTTCACGGCGGCCCGCACCACTACGGGGTTGCCGTTGGTTATGCCGCCCACGATTCCGCCCGCGCGATTGCCGTCGGTGCGGCCGTCGGCATCGACGATGGGGTCGTTGTGCTGCGATCCCGTCATGCGTGCGGCTTCGAATCCGCATCCGAACTCCACGCCCTTGACCGCGGGAACCGAAAAGAGCAGATGGGCCGCGAGGCTCTCCGCCGAGTCGAAGAACGGCTCGCCCCAGCCCGCGGGTACTCCCTCGGCACGGCATTCGATTACGCCTCCGACAGAGTCCTGCTCCATCCGCGCACGCTCTATTATCTCGTCGAACCGCGCCTTGTCGGTCGAGCCGCCTATCTCGGCAATCTCGGTAAAGAACCGCACCTCCCCGCCGAGAATCTTCTTGGCTATAACGCCCGCCGTCACCAGCGCAAGGGTTATGCGGCCCGAGAAGTGGCCGCCGCCGCGCGGATCGTTGAACCCGCCGAACTTGCGCTGCGCCACCCAGTCGGCATGCGACGGGCGGGGATGCACCGTCAGATTGCGGTAGTCGCCCGAACGGGTATTCTCGTTGACGAACTCCACCGCAACGGGAGCGCCCGTCGTATGTCCCTCGTAAACGCCCGACACTATGTGCGGCGTGTCGCTCTCCTTGCGCGGCGTGGTGCCTGCCGACCCCGCGCGACGCCGCTCCAGGTCGGCTTCGAAATCGTGCTCGGCAAGCGGAATGCCTGCGGGCACGCCGTCGATCACCACACCCACCTGCGCCCCGTGCGATTCGCCCCAGAGCGATATTCTCAATTTGGTTCCGAAACTGTTCATTCGCTATGTATGGATTCCGAGCCTTTGCGATCTTGGTCGGCTGTCGCAAATCGTTTGTCAGGCTCTTACGTTGTTGTATATATCTTTAATTATATCGGCTACGACTTTTTCCGCCTTCATGCGTCTGATACCGCTTAAAACGTATTGCGCGGGACGATACCCCTCGTCGGCCATTTGCTTGATCATGCTCTCCCCTCTGATGCGCTGTCCCGATTTCAGAATATCCAAATCGAGAATCTCATCGATCTCTTCAAGGAGCAATCTCGCGTTCGACTGCTGTTTTTCGGGATCTTCGGGATAACCGTTGAACAACCCCACGGCATACATGAGTTTCGCCAGGCTGCCGCCGCCGTTTTTGTATAATCTGTAATACCACAGATGGGCCGCTTCGTGATCTTCCCGAAACCCGTTCTTGCCGCCTGCATAATTCGATGCCAATTCTTCCATAGCATAGAAACTTCCCGCTTCGGCTCCGCGCGTAAGCCACACGGCCATCTTGGTAAGATCCTTCCTTATGCCGTACATCCCGTCGCGATAGTATTCCGCGAGCGCATCCATGGCATCGACATAGCCCTTTGCGGCTACCAATTCGAGATTGTACATCCCCCGAGGCACGTCGGCCGTTACGCCCTTGCCCTCTATATAGCACAATGCCAATGCCATCTCAGCTTCGACATCGCCGGTAATCGCATCAGCCCGCACGGCCTCGAAATAGCTCCTGTCGTCATCGAAGATCACGGACTCCGACGTCTGCCCCTCAGCGGCACGGCACGATTCATCCGCATACGTGCTTATCGTTTCGAGCTTGGGAATCGTCTTGTCGTGTTTCTTTGCAAACAATCTTCGGAAAAAGCCCATTTTATTTTACCGTTATTGATTCCAGATCGTCGAAGAACGCGGGATAGCTCTTCTCCACACACTCGGCATTCTCTATCTTCACCTCGCCGTCGCAGCGCAACGCCGACACGGCCATCGACATGGCCATGCGGTGGTCGTTGTGGCTGAACACGGTCGCGGGACGTATCTCGCCGCCGCGTATCTTCATCACGTTCTCCACGCTCAGGTCGACCTCTATGCCCACCTTCTCGTATTCGCGTCGTATGGCTTCGGCACGGTCGCTCTCCTTGTGCAGCAACCGTTCGGTGCCGATAAGCACGCTCTCGCCTTCGGCCGCTGCGGCCAGCGCGGCCAGCGCGGGAAACAGATCGGGAGCGTTGGTGGCGTCGAACGTGAACGCGCGCAGCTTGCGTTTCGACACCGTTATCGAGTCGCGCTCGATTATTATGCCCGCACCCGCACGCTCCAGAGCGTGGCAGATGGCCGTGTCGGCCTGCTTGGACAGGGTAGAGAGGTTCCTTACGGTCACCTCGCCCGCTATGGCTCCCGCGACGAGCATGGTCGCCGCGCCGCTCCAGTCGCCCTCGATGGCAAGATCGGCAGGCGTGTACCGCTGTCCGCCCTCGATATAGAAATGCGAATAGTCGCCCTCGTGGTGCATGATCTCCACCCCGAAACGCCGCGCGGTGTCGATGGTCATGTCGATATAGGGAGTCGAGACGGCCGACCGCACATACAGATCAGTATCCTCTTCGGCCAGCGGCAGCGCCAGCAGCAGTCCCGTGATGAACTGCGACGACACGCTTCCGTCCACCTCGATGCGGCCGCCGTGAATCGGGCCGCACACCTCGATGGGCAGGTAACCGCCGCCGTCGCGCACCTCGACACCCAGCTGCCGCAGGGGCTCGATCATCATTATCATGGGACGATGCAGCAGCGTGCCTTCGCCTTTGATACAGATAGGGGTGGAATTGAGCGATGCTATGGGGGTGAACAGACGCGTGGCCAGCCCCGATTCGCCTACGTGAAGCGTATCCGTCGCGGGGTGCAGTCCGCCGTCGATGGCAATCGTGGTGTCGTCTAAATGCGTCACCCGTGCGCCCAAAGCCTCGATGCACGACAGCGCCGAGCGCGTATCCTTGCAGAATTCGATGTTTCGCAGCGTAGTGCGTCCTTCGGCCAGCAGCGCGAGGGCTATGGCGCGTTGGGCGTAACTCTTGGAACTCGGCGGAACGATGGTGCCTTTCACGCTCCCCGAGGAGACGGTTTTATCCATATATGAAGGTTAAGGTTTAGTCGGGTCGTTTTGCGCGGCCTCGGCCTGCTTCTGCCGATCGATGGCGGGACTGTGGCGCAGCTGGAAATTCTTGCCCAGATAGACCTTGCGCACCATCTCGTCGTTGGCCAGATCCTCGGCCGTTCCCGTTTTGAGTATCTTGCCCTCGTAGAGCAGGTAGGTGCGGTCGGTGATGGCCAGCGTCTCGTCGACATTGTGGTCGGTGATGATTACGCCTATGTTCTTGTTCTTCAGCGTGGCCACGATGCTCTGTATATCCTCCACCGCGATGGGGTCCACACCCGCGAAAGGCTCGTCGAGCAGGATGAAAGCGGGGTTGATCGACACGGCGCGCGCTATCTCGGTACGGCGGCGCTCGCCTCCCGAGAGCTGTATGCCGAGGTTCTTGCGCACCTTTTGCAGGCGGAATTCCTCGATGAGCGACTCCACGCGCTCGCGCTGGTACTCCTTGCTGTAAGAGGTCATTTCGAGCACCGCGCGGATGTTGTCCTCCACGCTCAGGCGGCGGAACACCGAAGCCTCCTGGGCCAGATATCCCACGCCCATCTGCGCGCGGCGGTAGACGGGTTCGTCGGTGAGTTCGGTCACCTCGCCCTCGTCGTTTTCAAGGAATATTTTGCCTTCATTGGGCTTGATAAGCCCCACTATCATATAGAAGGTAGTGGTCTTGCCCGCACCGTTGGGTCCCAGCAGACCGACGATCTCCCCCTGGTTGACGTCGATGGTCACATGGTTCACCACAGTGCGCGATTTGTACTTCTTGACAAGCTCGCTTGTGAACAGGCGCATAATCGTTGAAATTTTTTACAAAGTTATTATTTTTTCGCAAAAATGTTTTATCTTTACATGAAAATTCCTGTTTTGCGACGAAGCGGACTATTTAGAACAACGGTATGATGGAGCAAGAAAACACTCTTTTGCACGACAAACTGAAGGAGTACTTCGGCTTTACTTCTTTCAAAGGTAACCAGGAGGCGGTGATACGCAATCTGCTGGCGGGGCGCGATACGTTCGTGCTCATGCCCACGGGCGGCGGCAAATCGCTCTGCTACCAGCTGCCCGCTCTGATCATGGACGGTGTGGCCATCATCATATCGCCGCTCATAGCCCTGATGAAGAATCAGGTGGACGCCATGCGCACCTTCTCCACCGAATCGGGCATAGCCCATTTCCTCAACTCGTCGCTCAACAAAACGGCCATCAACCAGGTGCGCAGCGACGTGCTGGAGGGAAAGACCAAGCTGCTCTACTTCGCTCCCGAATCGCTCACCAAGGAGGACAACGTGGCGTTCCTGCGCAAGATCAAGATATCGTTCTACGCCATCGACGAGGCGCACTGCATATCGGAATGGGGCCACGATTTCCGCCCCGAGTACCGCCGCATACGCCCCATCATAAACGACATAGGCGCCGCGCCGCTGATCGCCCTCACCGCCACGGCCACCCCCAAGGTGCAGATGGACATACAGAAGAATCTGGGCATGTCGGACGCCGCGGTGTTCAAATCGTCGTTCAACCGTCCGAATCTCTTCTACGAGATCCGCCCCAAGCACAACGCCGAGCACGAGATAATACGCTTCATAAAGCAGAAGTCGGGCAAGAGCGGCATCATCTACTGTCTGAGCCGCAAGAAGGTCGAGGAACTGGCCGAACTGCTCGTGGCCAACGGCATAAAGGCGCTGCCTTACCATGCGGGAATGGACGCCCAGACCCGCGCCAACAACCAGGACGACTTTTTGATGGAGAGGGTAGACGTCATCGTTGCCACCATAGCCTTCGGCATGGGCATCGACAAGCCCGACGTGCGTTACGTGATCCATTACGACATACCCAAATCGCTGGAGGGATATTATCAGGAGACGGGCCGCGCGGGCCGCGACGGCGGCGAGGGTCATTGCCTCACCTTTTACAGCTACAAGGATATCCAGAAGCTCGAAAAGTTCATGCAGGGCAAGCCCGTGGCCGAGCAGGAGATCGGCAAGCTGCTTCTGCTGGAAACGGTGTCGTACGCCGAAAGCTCCATCTGCCGCCGCAAGACGCTGCTCCACTACTTCGGCGAGGAATATGAGGATGACAACTGCGGATGCTGCGACAACTGCGTCAACCCCAAGCCCAAGGTGCAGGCCCGCGAGGAAATGAAGCTGGCGCTGGAGACCCTGAAGGCGATAGGCGACAAGTTCAAGAGCGACCACCTCGTGGCGGTGCTCACGGGCAAGGTGACGGCTCAGGTGAAGAGCTATTCGCACAACAAGCTCAAATGGTTCGGGCAGGGCGAGGAACACGACGGCAAGTTCTGGGGCGCCGTGATACGTCAGGGTCTCATAATGGGGCTTATCGACAAGAGCATCGAGAATTACGGATTGATATCGGTCAACGACAAGGGTCTGGAGTACATCGCATCGCCTACGCCCGTCACCATCACACTCGACCACGATTACGACGAAGAGGAACGCGAGGAAGAGACCTCGGCCGCACAGGCGGGCAAGGGCGGCGCAGCCGACGAAGAGCTGTTCGCCATGCTCAAGGATCTGCGCAAGAAGGTGGCCAAGAAACACGACCTGCCGCCGTTCGTCATATTCCAGGATCCGTCGCTGGAGGACATGGCCATCCAATACCCCATAACCATCGAGGAGATGCAGAACATCTCGGGCGTGGGCGTGGGCAAGGCCAAGAAGTTCGGCGAGGAGTTCATACGCCTCATCAAGGCTTACGTCGAAGAGAAGGATATCGTGCGTCCGCAGGACATGGTCGTAAAATCGGTGGCCAACAAGTCGGGCAACAAGATATTCATCATACAGTCGATCGACCGCAAGATGGATTTCGAGGACATCGCCCGCGCCAAGGACCTCG
>CAUHCL010000080.1 GCA_959604655.1 uncultured Alistipes sp.
TCGCGCCAGCTGTGGTGGGGCCAGCGCATACCCGCCTACTATCTGCCCAAGGGCGGATACGTGGTGGCCGAGACGGCCGACGAGGCTCTGGAGCTGGCGCGCGCCAAGGCAGGCGATCAGTCGCTCACACTCGCCGACCTGCGTCAGGACGAGGATGTGCTCGACACATGGTTCAGCTCGTGGCTGTGGCCCATATCGGTGTTCGACGGCATACGCCGCCCCGACAACGACGAGATACGCTACTACTACCCCACCGCCGACCTGGTGACGGGTCCCGACATAATATTCTTCTGGGTGGCGCGCATGATCATGGCGGGTTACGAGTACCGCGGCGAGAAGCCCTTCGGGAACGTATATTTCACGGGTATAGTGCGTGACAAGCTGGGCCGCAAGATGTCGAAGCAGTTAGGCAACTCGCCCGACCCGCTCGATCTGATAGACAAGTACGGCGCCGACGGAATGCGCGTGGCGATGATGCTCTCGTCGTCGGCGGGCAACGACGTGATGTTCGACGAGGCTCTGTGCGAGCAGGGCCGCAACTTCGGCAACAAGATATGGAACGCCTACCGTCTGGTGAACGGATGGAGCGTCGACGCGAAGCTCGCGCAAAGCGACAATGATCGTCTCGCCGCCGAGTGGTTCGGCCACACGCTGGCCGAGGCCGTGGCGGAGATCGACGAGTGCTTCGCGTCGTACCGCATATCGGAGGCGTTCATGCGCATATACAAGCTCTTCTGGGACGACTTCAGCGGCTGGTATCTCGAAATGGTGAAGCCCGCCTACGGATCGCCCACCGACGCGGCGACGATGGAGACCACGCGCCGCTATTTCGATCTGCTGATGCGTCTGGTACACCCCTTCATGCCCTTCGTGACGGAGGAAATATGGCAGGATCTGGCACCCCGCGCCGCAGGCGAATCGGTAATGTACGCCGCATGGCCCGCGCTCGGCGAGGCCGATAAGGCGCTGCTCGCCCGCTTCGAGCTGGTGAAGGAGGTGGTGACGGCCATACGCGCCGCCCGCAAGCAGAAGAACATAGCGCAGAAGCAGGCCCTCGTGCTCAACGTGGTGGCGGACGACAATTACCCCGCCGCTTATGCGCCCGTGATAGCCAAGATGGGCAATCTGTCAGAGATAACGCCCGCCACGGAGAAGGATCCCACGGCCGCGGCATTCATCGTGAAGACCACGCAGTACTTCATACCGCTGGGCGACAGCATCGACCGCGAGGCCGAGGCCAAGAAGCTCGCGGACGAGCTCGCCTACCTCGAAGGCTTCCTCGCCAGCGTGATGAAGAAGCTCTCGAACGAGCGGTTCGTGAACTCGGCGCCCGAGAAGGTGGTGGCCAACGAGCGTGCCAAGAAAGCCGACGCCGAGGCCAAGATAGCCGCCATAAAGGAGCAGTTACAGGCGTTGAAATAGCAGGCAGAATGCGTATTCGCAGGGCAGTAGCAATCGTGTCGCTCGCCGCGGGCCTTGCATCCTGCGGCAGGTGCGGCGGGCCGACGGTCGCCGTGCCCGACAAGCCGTCGCACACGGTGGAGGCGCCGTCGGCGGAACTGGACCCGCACTTCCGATCGCAGAACATAACCATGCGCGGCATAGATCCCGCCGCATGGGACACGATATGCCGCAGAGTCGCGGAAATGGGACTCAAGCGCATACGCGTGATGCTCATGCCCGCATGGTACGAGCCGACGAACGACAACGACGATCCCGACGCGACCGATTTCGCGAGGATGACGTTCGAATCGGAAGAGATGCTGTCGCTATATGAAACGCTCGATCTGGCGCAGAGCAACGGCATGGACGTGACGCTGGTAATGTGGGGATGCAACCGCACGCTGGGGTCGGTCATAGACGAGAGATACCGCTCGCAATCGACATACTTCCTGGCCGAAGGCAACGACAACGACGACTGGTGCGTGCCATCGAAACATACGGAAGAGTGGTGCGAGAACATATCGGCGGCGCTGCGGCATCTGATAGTCGACAAGGGATACACCTGCATAAGGGAGTTCACGCTGATGAACGAGCCGAGCTGGTCGTACGGGATCGACGGACGCGTAGACCGCGAACGCTACACCGAGATGTGCCATGCCGCAGACGAACGCCTGCGCCGCGACGGCCTGCGCGACAAGGTGAGGTTCAATCTCTCGGACGACGCCGAGGACCGCGATTTCCTGCGCCATGCGGCAGCGACGGTCGACGATGTGGCCGAGTGCTACAACTCGCACACCTATCGGTTCGGCTACGACACCCCGAACAGCGAGATAGAGGCCTGGGAACGTGCCAACACGGAGGTGACGGCACCGACGGGCAAACGCCACTTCATAGGCGAGTTCGGCTCGAACCAGACGGAGGGCGCGTCGCGGCAGAGGGATATCGACCTCTACGAACGCGGCGTGCTGATGGTGCGGACGGCACTGTCGCTGATGAACGCTGGTGCGGCGGGAGTCAGCTACTGGTCGCTGACGGACCAGTATTACAGTTTCACCGACTCCTACGCCTCGATGCAGCAACTCGGGTTGTGGCGTTCGGCAAAGAGCGAATACGCCTCCGAGCCATACGCCGAGAGCATAAGATGCGATTTAGAGCCGCGACCGCAATACTACGCATACTCGCTGCTCACGCGCCACATACCGCGGTCGGAGATATACCCGCTGCGCACGGGCGACGACTTCGTGGCCGCCGCGGCATTCCGCACCGAAAATGGAAAATGGATATATGCGATAGCCAACGGCTCCGACCGAAGATATGCGGCGCGCATAGAGAACGGGGCGCTGAAAAAAGCGGTATTCGGACGTTACGTCTACACGCGCGGCGAACTGCCGAAGGACGACTCGCCAATCGGCTGCGGCGCCGAGGTAAAGTGCCGCGGCGGAGCGACTGAAGCCGAAGCAGGGGCGCAGAGCGTGGTTTTGTATGTTGAAAAGTAAAAGAGATCAATGGCTGACGTGACCATATACACCGACGGCTCGGCCCTCGGAAACCCGGGCCCGGGAGGATACGGCATAGTGCTGCTGTCGGGGCCCCACCGCAAGGAGATGTCGGCGGGATACCGCCTGACGACCAACAACCGCATGGAGCTGATGGCGGTGTGCGTGGCGCTGGAGACGCTGAAGTTCGACGGCTGCGACGTCACGATATACTCCGACTCGAAATACGTGGTCGACGCGGTGAACCTGCGGTGGGTATTCGGCTGGGAGAAGAAGGGATTCGCGGGCAAGAAGAATCCCGATCTGTGGATGCGGTTCCTGAGGATATACCGCCGCCACAGGGTGCGTTTCGTGTGGGTGAAGGGCCACGCCTCGACGGTGGAGAACAACCGCTGCGATCGGCTGGCCGTAGCCGCTGCGAACGGCCCGCAACTCGCGGAGGATGCGGGGTACAGCCCCGAATAATATTATGAGACTGACATTTTTAGGTACGGGAACATCGCAGGGGGTGCCCGTGATAGGTTGCAGGTGCGAGGTGTGCACGTCGCAGGATCGGCGCGACCGCCGACTGCGCACGTCGGCGATGGTGGAGACGCACGGGCGCAGGCTGCTCATCGACGCGGGGCCCGATTTCCGCTTCCAGATGCTGCGGGCGGGCGTGAGCCGCGTGGACGCCATACTGCTCACCCACGAGCACAAGGACCACATAGGCGGGCTGGACGACGTGCGGGCGCTGAACTTCGTCGACTACCCCGTCATACGGCCCGTGGACATATACGCCACGCCGCGCACGGCGGCATGCGTCCGCAAGGATTTCGACTATGCCTTCGCGGAGGACAAGTACCGCGGCGTACCCGAAATGCGGTTGCACGAGATCGATCCGTCGCGGCCGTTCACGGCAACAGGGGTGGAGATAGTGCCCATACGCGGCAAGCACTCCGAGCGGTTCGACGTGACGGGATACCGCATAGGCCCGCTGGCATACATGACCGATTTCAAGACGCTGTTGCAGGGCGAGGCGGAGAAGCTGGCGGGTGTGGACACGCTGGTGGTGAACGCGCTGCGCTTTGCGCCCCACTACTCGCACTTCGATGTGGACGAGGCCGTGGCACTGATCGGCGAGGTGAAGCCGCGGAGGGCGTATCTGACCCACATATCGCACGACATGGGGCTGCACGCCGAGGCGTCGCTCAGGCTGCCCGAGGGCGTGAGCCTCGGATACGACACCCTGGAGATAGAGACAGACGATTAACGGAATAAATATGAAAAACTGTTTGAAAGACAAGACGGTGGTCATCACGGGAGCCTCGTCGGGCATAGGCGAGGCGATGGCCCGCGAATATGCCGCCGCGGGAGCGCGCGTGGTGCTCGGGGCCCGCAACGCAGAGAAGCTCGCGGCGCTTTGCGAAAAGATAGAGGCTGCGGGAGGCAAGGCCGCATGGCGCGCGACCGACGTCACGAAGGCCGAGGAGTGCAAGCTGTTGATAAACACGGCTGTCGAGCGGTTCGGAGGCGTGGACGTGATGATCTGCAACGCGGGCATCTCGATGCGCGCGCTGTTCGACGACCTCGATCTGAGCGTGCTGCACCGATTGATGGACGTGAACTTCTGGGGCACGGTGTACTGCACAAAATACGCCCTGCCGTGGTTGCAGAAATCGCACGGGTCGCTGGTGGGCATATCGTCGGTGGCGGGAATACACGGACTGCCCGGGCGCACGGGCTACTCGGCGTCGAAGTTCGCCATGACGGGATTTCTGGAGACCATCCGCATCGAGAACCTCAAGAAAGGGGTTCACGTGATGGTGGCATGCCCGGGATTCACCGCGTCGAACGTGCGCTTCTCGGCACTCACGGCCGACGGGTCGCAGCAGGGCGCGACGCCCCGCAAGGAGGAAAAGATGATGACGCCCGAGGAGGTGGCGCACATCGTCGAACGCGGCATAGCGCGCCGCAAACGCCTTTGCCTGATGGAGATCGAGGGCCGCGCCACGCATTTCGTGAAGAAGTTCGCCCCCGCGCTCGTCGATCGGTTATTCTACTACGTCATGTCGAAAGAGCCCGACTCGCCTTTCAAATAACGGAACGCTCCGCACAATGCCGCCCCCGACCGATAGCACCCCCATCGGTCGGGGGCCGCTTTTACGGCACGGCGGCCGAGTTAGGCGAGGCGTAGCCTGCGGAGCGAGCGAACAGCGAGCCTAAAGCGGGAGGGAGGCTACGGCTCGCGCGGCTCTGACGAGCCGCAAAATATCCGAATAAAATACGGCAAGCCTAAAGCAGATGGTTCCATTTTTCGTATATTTGCTGACGTGAAAACCAAGAACAACAAACCGATCGTAGGCGAGAACCTGCTCTACTTCATGGTGTGGACGATGGCCATACTCGTCCCCATACTCAATTCGAAGATGATGTCGGAGGAACACGTCTATCTGGTCAACATCCTCACGGCGTGGAGCAAGCTGCTGCCCTATTTCATCATATTCCTCATAAACAACGCCCTGCTCGCCCCCAAACTGCTGCTCAGGAAGCACTACGTGGCGTATCTGACCGTTTCGGCCCTGATGCTGTCGGGGATATTCTACTCGCTGGAGTACTATCAGGAGAGCATGCGGCTGTCGCCCGTGACGGGGAACGGGACGTACATAGTGCACGGACGCGCCTCGTTCACCGACCTGACGTGGTACTGGAACGCGCTGCTGGGAATATTCCTGCTCGGCGCCAACAGCGGAATAAAATACATGTTCAAGTCGATGAAGGACGAGCAGAAGATGGTGGCGCTGGAGCGTCAGAGCCTCCAGGCCGAGATGGATTATCTGAAGTACCAGATCAATCCCCACTTCTTCATGAACACGCTCAACAACATACACGCCCTGATCGACATAGACGCCGAGGCGGCCAAGGAGACCGTGATCGAGCTGTCGAAGATGATGCGTTACGTGCTTTACGACTCGGAAAGCGCCGAGACCAGCATAGCCAAGGACATACGTTTCGTGAAGAACTACATAAGCCTGATGCGCATACGCTACACGAGCGACATCGACATACGGTTCGACGTGCAGGCGCCTCTGCCGCCCGACGCCAAGATACCGCCGCTGCTGCTCATCGTCTTCGTCGAGAACGCGTTCAAGCACGGTGTGAGCTACAACGAGCCCTCGTTCGTGCACATAGCGCTCGGATGCGAGGACGGACGCGCCGTATGCGAGGTGCGCAACTCGCGTCACGCCTCGGCCGCCCGCAAGACCGAAGGCAGCGGCATGGGGCTGGAGAACGCACGCAAGCGTCTCGACCTGCTGTTCGGCGACGACTACGAGCTGCGGATCGACGACAGCCGCGAGAACGAATACGGAGTGAAACTGACAATACCGATAAAGCAATGATGAAATACATCGCCATAGACGACGAGCCTCTGGCTCTGAGGCAGATCAGGAGCTATGCCGACCGCATTCCCGATCTGGAGCCCGCGGCGCTGTGCAGCAGCGCGGCGGAGGCGCAGAAGCAGCTCGGCGAGAAGCAGGCCGACCTGCTGTTCGTCGACATAAACATGCCCGACATGAACGGGGTGGATTTCGTGCGCGGGTTGCAGAACCCGCCGATGGTGATCTTCACCACCGCATATTCGGAGTACGCGGTGGAGAGCTTCCGCCTCGACGCGGTGGATTACCTGCTCAAACCGTTCGGATTCGACGATTTCAGCCGCGCGGTGGGCAAGGCGCGCTCGCTGTCGGAGCTGATGAAGCTGCGCGACGCGAAGGATGCCGCAACGACGGAGAGCGAAAGCGCGAGCAGCGAGTACATATCGGTCAAGGCGGGATATAAGGTGTCGCTGGTGAAGTACGCCGACATAATATACATGGAGAGCGTGGGCGAATACGTGCGCATGCACCTCGCGGGAGGTTCGGCCGTGACGACGCTGTTCCGCCTCAAGAACATGGAAAACGCCCTGCCCGCGGGCCGCTTCATGCGCGTGCACCGCTCCTACATAGTCAATCTGGCCCATGTGACGGGCTACGCGCGCGGACGAGTATATCTCGACAACGAGGAATACGTGCCGCTGAGCGTCAACTATCGCGACGCATTCCGCGAGTACATAGAGAGCATGCACCCGGGACAGTCGTACGCGGGATAGGGGTCCTCACCCGCCGTCGGCCGCGGCGTCGAGGCGGGGAAAGGCATCGAGCGAACGGTAACCGTCGGCCGTACGCTCGAAGCAGAAGTGTCGCAGACCGTTGGTCAGGATGACGTAACGCGCCCCCACCACGGCGTTGTAGCGCGTAGCCTGCTCGAACACCCCGCGGGTGACGGCCACGTCGGGAGCCTTGCACTCGGCCAGCGCCAGAGGACGCGCCGAGGAATCGAGCACCACCACGTCGGCACGCTGCGCCGTGGAGTTGATCTCCACGGGATACTCCTCGACGACGGAGCGCAGCGAGGCGCCGCAATCGGAGATGAGAAATTCCACCAGATGCCGCCGCACCCACTCCTCGGGCGTGAGCACCACGAACATGGAACGCACGCGGTCGAACACGAGCGTCCGTCCGTCGCGCTCCACGGCCCGCAGATTTATGGGCGGAAATTTGAGTTTAGGGGTGGAAATCATCGTATGAATAAAATTTTTTATACCTTTACAGCTACAAATATACGAAAAATATGAAACGCTTTCTGTCGATCATATCCCTCTTTTTCCTCTCGGCCGCACCCGTCGCGGCTCAGGAATACGACTCACCCGAATACGTCTCGCTCGGGCGCGAACTGCCCCGCGCGAAGACGGTGGCCTACCCCACGGCCGAGGAAGCACAGGCGCTGGGCGCGGGTGCCGTGGCGTCGAAATATCTGCGCCCCGTGACAAACTGGACGCGCACCGAGGAGGCCGACGCTGTGGTCTTCACCTCGAAGTACGTCATTCCGTTCATGTGGCTCAGCCGCCAGGCCATACTCTATGTCGACGAGGCGTCGGGAGCATACGAGGTGCTGGTGAACGGCAAGAAGGTGGGATATTCGTCGGATGCCTTCGTACCCGCGGAATTCAACGTCACCAAAGCCTCGAAGGAGGATGTGAACACGGTGTCGATACGCATACTGAAGGATCACTGGAGCCGCCGCATGGAGGATTTCGTCGAGAGCAGCGAACCCCGCGTGGGCGAGGTATACGTGATGTCGCAACCCATGATCCGCGTGCGCGACGTGGTGCACAACACCAATGTCGATCTCAACAGCGAGTTCGCCACGGTGGAGGTGGGGCTGGTGGTCAAGACCGAGTCGCTCAACCCCAAGACGGCACGCATACACTACGAGCTGATAGCGCCCGACACCACGGTGGTGACCCACGGCTACAAGGATCTGACGCTCGGCATGAAGGGCGAGGACACGGTGAAATTCATGGCCCGCATACCCTACGTGCTCACGTGGTGTGCCGACATGCCCGTGCGCTACCGTCTCAACGTGAAGACGCAGATCGAGGGCCGTTTCGCCGAATACCAGTCGCACATGATAGGCTTCCGCACGGCGGAGACCGACGACAACGGCGATTTTCTGATAAACGGCATAAAGACCGAGTTGTTCTACCGCGATTTCGATCCGCAGACGGTCACCGAAAAGGATATCATAGGTGCGCGCGTACTCAAATACAACGCCGTGCGGTTCCGCATGGGTGCCGTGCCGCAGAACGTATACCGCATGTGCGACTCGCTGGGCATGTACGTCATAGCCCAGGTGCCGATAAACACGAGCAAAAGCGGGGCCTCGCGCCGCCGCGGAGGGAACCCGAGCAACGATCCCGCATGGAAAGCGGCGTACCTCGACCGCGCGGAGACAACCTACCGCACCACACGCGGTCAGGCGTGCGTGATAGGTTACATCATGGCCGAGAACTCGTCGAACGGAATCAATCTCTACGAAGCCTATCTGAGGCTTAAAGCGCTGGAACGCAGGCGCCCCGTGCTCTACATCGAGGCCGCGGGAGAGTGGAACAGCGATTGACGGGATAAAAAAATCGAAAAAAAGTTGCGAAAAAATTTGCAGGAATAAAAAAAGTGCCTTAAATTTGCACTCGCAATCACAAAGATTGATGCCTCTTTAGCTCAGTTGGTAGAGCACGACACTCTTAATGTTGGGGTCCAGGGTTCGAGCCCCTGAGGGGGTACTGAAAGGGAAGAACTTTCGTTCTTCCCTTTTTGCTTTATGCCCCGTCAGGTGGCGAGAACTCGGATATCGCCTACCTCCCAAGGAGGTCCATGCGAGCACACGACCGCCTACTGCAAGTAGCGCAGGCGAGCCCCTTAGGGATGGGGTACGAAGCGAGAATCGAAAGGTTCTCGCTTTTTTTCGTACATGACACAGACAATGCCGAAGAACAATTCCTTGACAACTAAACTGCAACGTACTGCTATAAATGGAGATTCATAAGTTCGAACCTTTGAGGCACGACAATGGACATCAAGAAGATTGAAGGCCTCTATTGCGATATGCTGAAGAATATCTTTACAAATGGAACGTCTATATTACCCACTTTTGAAAACACATTTGTCAAGTCGTAATAAACAAGCGTGGCGACCTCGTGATGAAGTCGCCACGCTTGATTTTTCCGAAAAAATCGGACACCAAAAGGCCGCTTATCCCTATGTCGTTTTCATCTCCAACACCCTCGGCGGTAACCTCTATACCCATGACATCTTATCGATATGGATTTCAATCATTTTCGAGAACAAGACATAAGTTTCGGACAATCGGGCCTGCTGTTCATATGTCAATCCGTCCGTTGCGCCTTATCCTATTTCGGAAATTTTTTCGTAACTTTACGGGATGAAAGAACAGGATTCTCCATTATCATTGGG
>CAUHCL010000081.1 GCA_959604655.1 uncultured Alistipes sp.
CGCTGAATCGGATGCCTTCGGCACTTTTGAAGCAATCAAAAGATTTCCGATTCTTCACGCTTCGTCGCTGCGGCCGCCCTTTTCCCGAAATCGCTTCTGCCGCGGGATGGGCTGACGCATGTAAATATTGCCCTCCGCAGGCTGCTGCCCGAATAACAAAACGCACTCCGACTGCCGTCGGCGAACTGCGCGGCTCAAAGAGCCGCAATATTCACACGCGTCAGCCCGATCCCGCGACAGAGCGTGTGAAGATTTGGTGCGGGAAAGGCTGAAATACGGGAAAAATTCTTACCTTTGTCGTTGCCGTACCCGACGGACGGCGGACAAGGCTCCATAGTTCAAGGGATAGAACGAGGGTTTCCTAAACCCTAAATTCGCGTTCGAGTCGCGGTGGAGCTACGCCTTGAAGTGTGAGAAGGTAGCCCCCGACGGGGTGAAGCGTGTATGGTGACGGCTGTATGCGCTTTTGTTTTTCGCGGTCGTCGCCTGAGCACTCCCCGCCCGAATGACCCGAACGACATGAACGACCCGAGTGGTCCGAACGCCCCCAATGGCCCAAATGCCCCGCCCGACCGAACAAACGACTCAAACGATAAAACCATACAAGTCATGAAAATTTTCAGAAGCGTAAAGGACATCGGCAATCTCGACGCCGCGTTGAAGGAGGCTTTCGAGATCAAGGCCGACCGATTCAAATACAGTGATCTGGGCCGCAACCGCACGGCGCTGCTCATATTCTTCAACAACAGTCTGCGTACGCGTCTCAGCACCCAGAAGGCGGCCATGAACCTGGGAATGAACGTCATCGTGCTCGACGTGAACCAGGGTGCATGGAAACTCGAGACCGAGCGCGGCGTGATTATGGACGGCGACAAGGGCGAGCATCTGCTGGAGGCCATTCCCGTCATGGGCAGCTACTGCGACCTGATCGGCGTTCGTTCGTTCGCCCGTTTCGAGAGCCGCGAGGACGATTACAACGAAAAGATTCTCGACCAATTCATCCGCTACTCGGGCCGTCCCGTATTTTTCATGGAGAGCGCCACGGTGCATCCCTTGCAGAGCTTCGCCGACCTGATCACCATAGAGGAATACAAGGAGCGCAAGCGCCCCAAGGTGGTACTGACGTGGGCGCCGCATCCCAAGGCGCTACCGCAGGCCGTCCCCAACTCGTTCGCCGAGTGGATGAATGCCGCCGACGTCGATTTCGTCATCACCCACCCCGAGGGTTACGAGCTGGATCCCGCGTTTGCGGGCGACGCGCGCGTGGAGTACGACCAGATGAAGGCGTTCGAGGGTGCAGATTTCATCTATGCCAAGAACTGGAGCTGCCCGGGCGTCACGCGTCCCGACGATTACGGCAAGGTGTTGAGCAAGGATATGAGCTGGACCGTGAGCGACCGTCAGATGGCCGTGACCAACAACGCCTATTTCATGCACTGCCTCCCCGTGCGTCGCAACATGATCGTGACCGACGATGTGATCGAGAGTCCGCGTTCGATCGTCATCCCCGAGGCCGCCAACCGCGAGATCTCGGCCACGGTGGTGCTGAAACGCATGCTCGAAGCCCTTTAGGCGAGGCGACCATACTCTGCCGTCGGGCTGCTCGGCCCGACGACATACCGAAAGCGGCGGCCCGAACGAGGCCGCCGCTTAAGTTGTCTACCGTCCGCCGAATCGGCGCGTGAAGAATGGCAGCGCCGTGTAGAGCGCCGAGTGCCAGTATTCCCATGTGTGGCCGCCGTCGCGGACGCGGAGTTGGCAGGGGATACGCTTCGCGCGCATGGCCTTCACGAAGTCGATGTTGCAGTCGAACAGAAAATCGTCGTCGCCGCAGTCGACGAACCACGCCACCGAGCGCAGCGCGTCCGTCGTCGCGTCGTCGGCCGAAAGCACGTACTCCACGCAGCTGAGGCGATGCACGGCATCGGTGAGCAGCGCCGTCTTGTCACCCGCCTCGACCTTGGCCGCATCGGCTTCGGGCAGGTGCATGAGCGCGCTCATGGCATAGCATGCGCAGAACATGTCGGGATGGCGCTGCGCGTAGCTCGTACAGCCTCCGCCGCCCATCGACAGCCCCGCTATGGCGCGATGCTCCTTGTCGGCCTCGATGCGGTACTTGCTCTCCACGGCGGGCACGAACTCCTCGAAGAAGAACTTCTCGTAAGCCCATCCCTCCATGTCGAAATAGCCGTTCCACTTGCCTTCGGCGACGTTGCCGCCCGCGTCAGGAGTGACGATTATCATGGGGCACGCCTCGCCCGAGGCTGTGAGCTGATCCATCACGTCCTTCACGTGTCCGCGGTCATACCAGCTTCGGTCGATGTCGTTCATGCCGTGCAGCAGGTAGAGGACGGGGTAGCGTCGCGAGGGGTCGGCATCGTAACCCGCAGGCAGGAAAACCGAGTAGTTGCGGTCGGCGTCCAGCACGGTGCTGCGTATGGTGCAGTGCTCCACGCGGCTCATGTTGCGCAGCCACGCGGCCAACATCGCCGCGTTGTCGTCGTCATTCTGCGCCGAAGCGTCGATCGAGACAGATATCGCCGCGACCGATAACAAAAGGAAAAGGATTTTTTTCATTGTAGTGTCATGGGTTGGTTAAACTTTTCAGGCAATCGTAGCGGGGCGTCGCCCCATAGGCGGTCATTCGCAGTCGCGCATGAAGTCGTCCAGTTCGCGCATGGAGCGTTTCAGCGATTCGATGTGCCGCTGCTCCCACCTCTCGAGACGCACGGCCAGCATGTATCCGCCCGCGAACAGCAGCGCGAGCAGCGTGATGAGCAGCAGGAAGCTCCACCATCCGTCGGAGCCGCGCACGAAGTCGAAAACGACCTTCAGACCGTACACCGCGGCTATGTAGACGAATCCCCAGCGCATGGCCGAGCGCGAGAAGCGCGAGTAGTCGAGCAGCATGCGTTCGCGCTCCACCAGACTTATGCGGGCGTTGTCGGCGCGCATGTACACCCTCACCTGGTATATCGATGCCGCCATCCCCGCCATGAAAAAGAGCGTGAGCGGAATGATTACGTCGCCCAGATTCTCCGACCGCCATGCGACCTGCAACAGAAAGATCCCGAACAGCACCCCTGCCGCCACGTTGATCCATCCGTAACGACGCAGCTTGCCCGCATCGCCCTTCACCGCCATGCGCAGCATCTCGGGCGTGACGATGGGCTCGCGCTCCACTCGTCGCGACAGCTCCGACCATTCGCGGCGTATGTCGTCCATATTCAGTTCTCCCATAATCTCTCTTCTCTTATGATCCCTCACTCTTCGCTCATGCGCTGCAAACGCTCCTTTATGCGCATCAGCTTGACCGCCACGTTGGATTTGGTGATACCCATGATGTCCGATATCTCGGCATACGACCGCTCTTCGAGCCACAGCAGTATGAGCGCCCGATCGAAACGGTTGAGGCGCCCTATGAGCCTGTAAAGCTCGCGAAGTTGCGGACCCCGATCCTCGTCGGCGCACAGCTCGGCCCCCACGTCGAGCGACACGCCGCGCGGACGCGACGACTTGCGCCTGACGAACGACACGCACGTATAGAGGGCCACGCGATAGATCCACGTCGAGAGCGAACTCTCGCCGCGGAAGCTGCCGTAGCTGCGCCACAGATTCACCAGCACCTCCTGGTAGTAGTCGGCCATCTCCTCGCGGTCGTCGGCATAGACCGAACACACCTTGTAGATGACGGCCTTGTACTGCTCGACGATGCCGACGAACTCCTCCTCGCTCCTCTTCATACGGCTGCGGTCGGGTTTAGCGTTTCGACGATATCTTCAGCACCCAGGTCGATATCGAACACACAAACAAAAAGACGATCATAACGGTTTTTTCGTAGTATTTAAGTCTGTCCACTCCGCGACCGCATGCTTCGTATGCGATCGCCTTCGGTTCAATAGTCGCAAGATAGCAAAAAAAATTACAACCCGCGACTTTTTTTGCCGCGGGTTGTTGCAGTTCACAGGGCTGCACGGGGTACCGACGGCAGAACGTCTTCGGCTCTCGGGCGGCAGCCTGCGGAGAACGCAACGATGCGAATGCCGTTGCGGGCCTCCGCGCGCCGAGGCTGCGGCCAGCCCCGAAATCGTTTCACCGCGGCACATTTGGGCTCCACCTTTTGGGGGATAAAAGGTGGAAACATCATAAAAGTATTTGCGGCTCTTTGAACCGCGCAGTTCGCCGCCGCCCGCCGCCATGATGTAGATTTTGCATACGTTCGTTCTATGACAGCCGTTTTCTCGACTTTTTTTCGTAGTTTTGTATTCGGTTTCCGACCGACTAAAAATTCACAAACGCATTATGAGTAAAATTGTAACATTCGGAGAGATCATGCTGCGTCTGGCGACGCCCGATCATCTCAGATTTTCGCAGGCCCGCACGCTCAACGCGACCTTCGGCGGCGGCGAAGCGAACGTGGCCGTCTCGCTGGCCAACTACGGCGAGCAGGTCGATTTCGTCACGCGACTGCCGCAGAACGACATTGCCGCGGCATGCGTGGGCGAGCTGCGCCGCTACGGCGTGGGCGTCGACAACATCGTCTACGGAGGCGACCGCCTCGGCATCTATTTCCTCGAAACGGGAGCCGTGGCGCGCCCGAGCAAAGTCGTTTACGACCGTGCCCACTCGTCGATCTCGACCGTCGAGCGCGGTATGATCGACTGGGACAAGGTGTTCGAGGGTGCCGACTGGTTCCACTGGACGGGCATCACGCCCGCCATAAGCGCCTCGGCCGCCGAGGTGTGTCTCGACGCGTGCCGCGCCGCCAACCGACTCGGCGTCACGGTGTCGTGCGATCTCAACTACCGCAAGAATCTCTGGAAATACGGCAAGGCCGCATCGGAAGTGATGCCCGCGCTCACGGAGTGCTGCGACGTGATCCTCGGCAACGAGGAGGATGCCGAGAAGGTGTTCGGCATAAAGCCCGAGGGCTTCGACGCGGCCGCCACGGCGGGCAAGGTCGACGCGGCGTCGTTCCGCAGCGTCTGCACGCAGCTCATGGCCCGATTCCCGCGCGCCAAGAAGGTGGTCATAACCCTACGCGGCTCGATCAACGCCGACCACAACACCTGGGGCGGAGTGCTCTACGACGGCGAGACGCTCTACGAGTCGCCGCGCTACGACATAACCCACATAGTCGACCGCGTGGGCGGAGGCGATTCGTTCATGGGCGGTCTTATCTATGGTCTGCGCAACTTCGCGGGCGATGACCAGCGTGCGCTCAACTTCGCCGTGGCGGCCTCGTGCCTCAAGCACACCATCTACGGCGACTTCAACATGGTGAGCGTGGCCGAGGTGGAGAATCTGATGAAGGGCGACGGCTCGGGCCGAGTGGCCAGATAAGATTTTAATGTGTATTTGCACCGCTTTGCGGTGCTATCTTCGGCGGCTCGCGCAAAGCGCGACCCCCGCAGCCGCCGAAGATAATCGCATTCGCAAACCATAACACCGAACAACAAATGTCAAGATTTTCAAAGATAGAGGTCCTTGCGACCATGAAACGCACGGGTATGGTCCCCGTGTTCTACAATGCCGACGTAGAGATCTCGAAGCATGTGCTCAAGGCGTGCTACGACGGCGGAGTGCGTGCGTTCGAGTTCACCAACCGCGGCGACTTCGCCCACGAGATCTTCGGCGAGCTCAACCGCTGGGCCGCCACGGAGTGTCCCGAGATGATTCTCGGCGCGGGCAGCGTGGTGGATGCCCCCACGGCCGCGCTCTACATACAGTTGGGTGCGGCGTTCATCGTCGGCCCGCTGTTCAACCCCGAAGTGGCGAAGGTGTGCAACCGCCGCTGCATACCCTATACCCCCGGGTGCGGATCGGTCTCGGAGATCGGATTCGCCCAGGAGGCGGGGTGCGACCTGACGAAGATATTCCCCGCGGGAAACGTCGGAGGCCCCTCGTTCGTGAAGAACATCAAGGCCCCCATGCCGTGGTCGATGCTCATGGCCACGGGCGCCGTAGAACCCACCGAGGAAAACCTCACGGCGTGGTTCAAGGCGGGTGTGACCGTGGTGGGCATGGGCTCGAAGCTTTTCCCGAAAGAGACCGTCGCGGCGGGCGACTGGCAGGCCGTGAGCGACAAGTGCCGCTTCGCGCTGGACATCATAGCCCGCGCCCGCGGATAACGGTTCCGTTTCGGGACTGCTCGGTATTTTGCGGCTCCTTGGAGCCGCGCGAGCCGCAGCCTCTGCCCCGCGGAGGCTCGCTATCGTTCGCTCCGCAGGCCGCGACTCGCGACAAGCAGCATCGAAAACGCCCCGACAGAATGATTTTTAATTTAAGAAACCTCACAAACAAACCGAACCTATGACTCAAACGAATCAGAAAATGACATCCTACCGTTGGGTGATCTGCGGCATGCTCTTCTTCGCCACTACCGTGAATTACCTCGACCGTCAGGTACTGTCGCTCACGTGGGAGGATTTCATCCGTCCCGAATTTCACTGGACCAACCAGCACTACGGCTGGGTGACGGGCATATTCTCGCTCGTATACGCCATCGCCATGCTCTTCGCGGGCCGCATCGTCGACAAGCTCGGCACCAAGCGCGGCTACATGTGGAGCATCGGCATCTGGTCGGCGGGCGCCTGCCTCCACGCGCTGTGCGGCGTGGCCACCGAACACATCGTCGGCCTGCCCGACGCCGCGGCGCTGCGTGCCGTGGCCGACAACGTGGACCTAATCTCGAAGATAGCCATCGTGTCGCTCACCCTGTTCATCATGGCCCGCTGCGTGCTGGCCATAGGCGAGGCGGGCAACTTCCCCGCGGCGATCAAGGCCACGGCCGAGTACTTCCCCAAGAAGGACCGCGCCTACGCCACCAGCATATTCAACGCGGGATCGACCATCGGCGCGCTCATAGCCCCCTTCGCCATCCCGACTCTGGCCGCGCGCTTCGGCTGGGAGGCGTCGTTCATCATCATCGGAGCCCTGGGCTTCGTGTGGATGGGATTCTGGCAGTTCGTCTATAAGAAGCCCGACCACAACCCCGCGGTCAACGCCGCCGAGCTGGCCTACATCAACTCCGACTCCGAGCAGGAGCGCGACGAGGCCGAGAAAGCGGCCGCCGAGGCTGCCGCGGCACCCAAGGTATCGCTGTGGCGCTGTTTCGGCTACCGCCAGACGTGGGCCTTCATATCGGGCAAGGCCATTGCCGACGGAGTGTGGTGGTTCTATCTGTTCTGGATGCCGTCGTATCTGAAGAACGCGTGCGGCATGGCATCGACCAGCATCGAGTTCCAGCTGGCACTGGGCGTATTATACCTCATAGTCATGGTGTCGCTCTTCGGCGGCTATCTGCCCACCATATTCATCGAGCGCTTCAAGATGAACCCCTACGCGGGCCGCATGCGCGCCATGCTCATCTTCGCGTTCTTCCCGCTGCTGGCGCTGCTGGCGCAGCCTCTGGCGGGATACTCTTACTGGTTCCCCGTAATCATAGTGGGTATAGCGGGCGCCGCGCACCAGTCATGGTCGGCCAACATATTCTCCACGGTGGGCGACATGTTCCCCAAATCGATGATCGCCACCATCACGGGCATAGGCGGAATGGCGGGCGGTATAGGCTCGTTCGGCATACAGACGGGCGCGGGCAGCCTCTTCGACTACGCCGCCGAGACCGATCTGGTGTTCCTCGGCTACCACGGCATCGAGGCGGGCTACATGATAGCCTTCTCGTTCTGCGCCGTGGCCTATCTGGCAAGCTGGGCCGCCATGAAGGCGTTCGTGCCGCACTACAAGCCCATAAAGCTGTAACGAGGACACGGGATCATACCTGAGCGAAAAAAGGTCCGCCTGAAAAGGCGGACCTTTTTTCATTCCATGCTTAACAGCATCAATAGCTGCGGGCGAAGAGCACACGGCGGTGCGACGGCTTGCCCGTGAAGACGCATTTGCCCTCTTCCTCTTCGGCGTCGACGGGGATGCAGCGTATGGTGGCCTTGGTGGCCTCCTTGATGGCCACTTCGGTCTCGACGGTGCCGTCCCAGTGGGCCGAGATGAAGCCGCCCTTGTTCTCCAGCACGTCGACGAACTCGTCCCACGTATCGACGCGCGTTATCATCGAGGTGCGGAAATCGAGCGCCTTGCGGAATATGTTGGCCTGAATCTCGTCCATCAGAGCCGCTATGCGGTCGGCCAGCCCCTCCTGCGATACGGTCTCTTTCGTGAGGGTGTCGCGGCGTGCCAGCTCGATGGTGCCGTTCTCCAGATCGCGCGGGCCGAGGGCCAGACGCACGGGCACTCCCTTGAGTTCGTATTCGGCGAACTTGAAGCCCGAACGCACGTTGTCGCGCGTGTCGACCTTCACGCTGATGCCGCGGGCACGCAGCTCGGCGGCTATGGCCTCCATCTTCTCGGTCATCAGGGCGAGCTGCTCGGCACCCTTGTAGATGGGCACCATCGCCACCTGAATGGGGGCGAGCTTCGGCGGCAGCACCAGACCGTTGTTGTCCGAGTGAGCCATGATGAGCGCACCCATCAGACGGGTCGACACACCCCACGAGGTGGCCCACACATACTCCTGACCGCCATCCTTGGTGGTGTAGGTCACGTCGAACGCCTTGGCGAAGTTCTGCCCGAGGAAATGCGAGGTGCCGCTCTGCAATGCCTTGCCGTCCTGCATCAGGGCCTCGATGGTGAGGGTGTCCTCGGCGCCCGCGAAACGCTCGTTGGGCGACTTGTGGCCTACGATCACGGGCACGCCCATCCACTCCTCGGCGAAGCGTTGGTACACGTGGATCATCTTCTCGGCCTCGGCTATGGCCTCCTCGCGGGTGGCGTGAGCCGTGTGGCCCTCCTGCCAGAGGAACTCGGCCGTGCGCAGGAACAGACGCGTACGCATCTCCCAGCGCACCACGTTGGCCCACTGGTTGCAGAGGATGGGCAGGTCGCGGTATGAGGTGATCCAGTTCTTGTAGGTGTTCCAGATTATGGTCTCCGAGGTGGGGCGCACGATGAGCTCCTCTTCCAGTTTGGCGGCGGGATCGACCACGATGCCCTTGCCGTCGGGGTCGTTCTTCAGACGGTAGTGGGTCACCACGGCGCACTCCTTGGCGAAGCCCTCCACGTGGTGCGCCTCGCGCGAGAAGAACGATTTGGGGATGAACAGCGGGAAATAGGCGTTCTCGTGGCCCGTCTGCTTGAACATGTCGTCCAGCACGCGCTGCATCTTCTCCCAGATGGCGTAGCCGTAGGGCTTTATCACCATACATCCTCTGACGGCCGAGTTTTCGGCCAGACCCGCTTTCACGACCAGGTCGTTGTACCATTTCGAGTAGTTGTCCTCGACTTTGGTCAGATCTTTAAGTTCAACTGCCATATTGCGTTTTTTTATTTCGAAATTTTCTGGTGCGGAAATCTTCGGCACGCGGCGCCGTATTACGAATAAAAAAGGCTGCCTTCGTCCAAATGACAAAAGTAACCTTTTTTTGCTTAACGCGTATAACGGACAGCCGTTTTTTTGATCGCCGCGCCGCGAACCGTATCAATCGATTGCCAGACGGCACACCACGGGCAGATGGTCCGACGGATAGTGGCCGTTGGGGCGCACATCCTC
>CAUHCL010000082.1 GCA_959604655.1 uncultured Alistipes sp.
TATCTTCGGCGGCTCGCGCAAAGCGCGACCCCCGCAGCCGCCGAAGATAAATGTCACACAGCCCCGCCATCGAACAGCAGGAAAATATCACGGCTCGGGGCCTGCGCTGCGGCGCGTGGCGGCCAGGACAGCCACGCTCAGCCTAACGTCGGGAACGGCATCGATTATGGCGCGGCCCAGCGACATGACGGTCGCGCCCGTGGTCAGCACGTCGTCGACCAGCAGCAGATGACGCCCCGCAAGGGCCTCGGGGCGGCGGACGGAGAAGATGCCCTCCACGTTGTCCCACCTCCCGTGCGCCGACTGCGACGTCTGGCTGCGGTTGTGGCGGTGACGGCACACGCTGTCGCGGTCGACGCCTATGCCGAGCTCGCGCGCGATGCCCTCGGCCACGTACTCCGCCTGATTGTATCCGCGTCCGAGCAGACGGCGGTAGTGCAGCGGCACGGGAACGGCCGTGTCCACGCC
This sequence comes from uncultured Alistipes sp., assembly GCA_959604655.1. Classification (GTDB taxonomy): domain Bacteria; phylum Bacteroidota; class Bacteroidia; order Bacteroidales; family Rikenellaceae; genus Alistipes. The sequence goes on from CAUHCL010000082.1 coordinate 469, forward strand.
GTCGTAGAGGCCCGATTCCCTTAAGAGAACGCCGTACATGCGCCCCAGCGAATACGCCGTGCGCCACTCGCCGCGATACTTGAACCTGTGCACGGCCTCGCGCCACGGACTCCCCTCCACATACCACAGAAATGCCGAGACGCGCTCGACGGGCAGCAATCCCCAGAACCTCTGCTCCAGGCCGTTGCCCGCCTCGCTCCACAGCCCCGTGAACGGTGCAGTGAGCTCGCACCGCGTGCAGATCGTGCGGCCGCGCAGCGGAGTACCTCCGCACACGGGGCACCGTCGCGGAAAGAGCAGCGACACGGCGTCGGCGAGCATGTCACTGAACGTCGACATCGATCGCCACGTTAAGATGTTTGCCGTCGGGGCCCTCCGCCGCCTCGGCCAGCGCCTCGCGCAGCAGTCCGCGAGCCCGCGACATAGGGCGTCCGTTCTCGATCTTGAGCAGGATGTGCAGTATGTAGAGGCCCCTTATGCGGTCGACGGGCGGCGCCACGGGTCCTATGACGCGGCGTCCGAAGCGCCCGCGCAGCAGTTCGGCGAGCATCGCCGCCGTGCGACGCAGGCGGGCGGGGTCGTCGTCGCGCATGGTGAGGCGGATAAGACGCGAATAGGGCGGATAGCTGAAGGCATGGCGCTCGGCCAGCTCGTCGCGCGCCATCGAGTCGTAGTCGCCCCGCTCCACGCGGCGGATCACGGGGTTGTCGGGCTCGGCGGTCTGTATCACCACGAGCCCCTCGGCGGCGCGGCGTCCCGCGCGTCCCGCCACCTGGGTCATAAGCTGGAAAGCGCGCTCCGACGAGCGGAAATCGGGGCTGTTGAGCAGGTTGTCGGCATTGAGGATCCCCACCACCGACACGCGGCCGAAATCGAACCCTTTGCTCACCATCTGCGTGCCGACCAGTATGTCGGTCTCGCCGCACTCGAAGCTGCGTATTATGCGGTTGTAGGCGCTCTCGGAGGTGGATGTGTCGCGGTCGAGGCGCGCCACGCGGGCGTCGGGAAACAGCTCGGCTATGCGTTCCTCCACGCGTTCGGTGCCGAAGCCCATCGGCGAGGGGTCGGCCGCCCGGCACTGCGGACACTGCCGCGGCACCGCGGCAGTGTAGCCGCAGTAGTGGCACTCCATCCTCTCGGCGGTGCGGTGCCACGTGAGGGTCACGTTGCAGTGGGGGCAGCGCATGGTCCATCCGCACTCGCGGCACGACACGAAGGGCGAGAATCCGCGGCGGTTCTGGAAGAGTATCGTCTGCTCGCCTCGGTCGAGAGCCTCGCCGATGGCGGCGAGCAGGGTGTGGTTGAAGTGCCCCTTGCGCTCGCCGCGCTTCACGGCGCGCACCGTGTCGGAGACCGCTATGCGGGGCGGGACGGCATCGCCGTAACGCTCCGTCAGTACCGAATATCCGTACTTGCCCCACAGCGCGTTGGCGTAGCTCTCCAGCGCGGGGGTGGCGCTGCCGAGCAGGGTGTGCCCGCCGCAGAGCGACGCCAGCACCGCGGCGCAGTCGCGGGCGTTGTAGCGCGGGGCGGTGTCGCTCTGCTTGTAACCCGCGTCGTGTTCTTCGTCGACGACGATCAGCTTCAGCTTCCCGAGCGGCAGGAACAGCGCCGAGCGCGCTCCCACGACCAGCTCGCCGCCGTCGCTGCGCAGCAGGCGCATGTAGGTCTCCATGCGGCGCAGATTGGTGAGCTTGGAGTGGTACGACGTGACGCGGCTGCCGAACACGCGCTCCATGCGCTCGATGAGCTGCGAGGTGAGGGCTATCTCGGGCACCAGCAGCAGCACGTCGCCGCCGCGGGCCAGAGTCTCGGCTATGAGGGTCATGTAGATCTCGGTCTTGCCCGAGCCCGTGATACCGTGCAACAGATGCACCGCCTTGCCGTCGCGCCACGAGGCGCGTATCTCGTCGGCCGCGCGCTGCTGGGCGGGCGTCAGACGCGGAGTGTCGAATGCTATGTTCGACGGGCGCTCCACGCACCGCTCGCGCTCCGTGACGGTTATGTACCCCGCCTTGCGCAGGGCGGCCAACTGCGCCGCATCGAAGGGCAGCAGACGCCGCGGGATCTCGCCGTCGGCGGTGAGCGCCGCGGGATCCCACGCCGAAAGGGTCTCCAGCGCCTCGCAACGGCGCGGGGCTCGGCGGCGTATGCGGTCGCACTCGGCGCGCAGGGTGTCCGCATCGCGCCAAGGCTCGGCCAAAGCTATGTAAGGTGCGGTGCGGGGGCGGAACTCGTCGGCCGCGAACTCCTCGTACGACGCTCCCTGCGGCTTGGCGAGCGCAGGCAGCGCCACGCGCATCACCTCGCCGAGCGACGACATGTAGTACTCGGCTATCCACTCCCAGAAACGCATCTGCGCCCCGTTTAGCAGCGGACGGTCGTAGAGCCGCCGCACTATGGGCTTTATGCGCGCCACGGCTGGCGCTTCGGAGTGCAGGCGCCACACGATGCCCGTATAGAAGTTGTGACGGCCGAACTGCACCACCACGGCGTCGCCGCACCGCACCTCGTCGCGCAGCGCGTCGGGCACGGAGTAACAGTAGGCGGGCTGCGCCAGAGGCAGCACTATGTCGGCATAGAGCATGGCAGCGATCGGAAACGTTTAATGCGAAGTAAAGGTACGAAATTATTCGGCACACCCGCAAAAAGGCTTTCGAAATAGCGATTGTTTGGCTACATTTGCGGGTGCGCAGGGCGGCCCGAAGCCGCGCCCTCGGCATATATCTTTCCAAAACGACGAAGCATGACTTACCCGTGGGGCGACGAACGCCGATTCAACAGCTATGCCGCATATTTCCGCCGCATGTTCGGCCACCGCATGCAGAAGGTGACCGTCAATGCGGGCTTCACCTGTCCCAACCGCGACGGCACGGTGGGCCGCGGCGGCTGCACCTTCTGCGACAACGCCGCATTCACCCCCTCGTACTGCACGCCCGAGAAGAGCATCACCCGACAGATCGACGAGGGCATAGAGTTCCACCGCCGCCGATACCGCACCGCGCAGCGCTATCTGGCCTATTTCCAGTCCTATTCCAACACCTATGCGCCTCTGGAGCGGCTGCGCGAGTGTTACGACGAGGCGCTGGCCCATCCCGAGGTGGCAGGCATAGCGGTGGGCACCCGCCCCGACTGCGTGGACGAACGCAAGCTCGACTACTTCGCCGATCTGGCACGCCGCAAATACGTGGCCATAGAGTACGGCGTGGAGTCGACATACGACGCCACCCTGCGCCGCATCAACCGCGGCCACGACTTCGCCGCCGCATGCCGCGCGGTGCGTCTCACGGCCGAACGGGGCATACATGTCGGCGCGCACTTCATCCTCGGCCTGCCCGACGAGAGCGACGAGATGATGATCGCGCAGACCGAGCGCATAAACGCGCTGCCGCTCGACACGGTGAAGTTCCACCAGTTGCAACTCTTCCGCGGCACGCCGCTCGCCGACGAGTACGACGCCCATCCCGAGCGGTTCCGATTCCGCAGCGTCGACGAGTATCTCGATCTGTTCGTCGAGATACTGCGCCGCCTGCGTCCCGACATCGTGGTGGAACGCTTCGCGGGCGAGGCGCCTCCGCGCTACCACCACACCGAGGGCTGGGGCATGATCCGCAACGAGACCCTGATGGCCATGCTCGACCGCAAGCTGGAGAGCTGCCAAGCCTGCCAGGGTGACCTGCTAGGCACGGAGTGAACGCGAAGCGGCCGCCGCACCCTGTCCGAGGTGCGACGGCCGCAGAGTCTTCAGACGCCGTATCAACGTTTGTTGAATGTATTCATAGTCAAATCGGGGCCGACCGTCGCGAACGACAGCACGGCGTCGCCGAAGATCTTCAGACGCTCGGGCATGGCCGCACGTTCGTCGGCCGACCACTCGCCCAGCACGTAATCGACCTGCATGCCGCGCGCGAAATCGCCGCCTATGCCGAAGCGCATGCGCGCCCAGTCCTCGCGGCCCAGCAGCTCCGCGATGTTTTTCAACCCGTTGTGTCCGCCCGCACTGCCCTTCTTGCGCATGCGCAGGGTGCCGAACGGCAGGGCTATGTCGTCGGATATGACGAGCAGATTCTCGATCGGAATCTTCTCCTGCTCCATCCAGTAACGCACCGCCTTGCCCGACAGATTCATATAGGTGGAGGGCTTGAGCAGTATAATCGTACGCCCCTTGTGGCGCAGCGTGGCCACCGCACCGTAACGGTCGGCCTTAAAAGAGACGTTGGATGCCTCTGCCAAGGCATCCAACACTCTGAATCCTATGTTGTGACGGGTATCGGCGTATTCGGCGCCGATGTTGCCCAGTCCCGCAACGAGGTATTTCATTCGCAGAACGATTTATGCGCTTACTGCTGGGCGCGCGAAGCACGCGTCACGCGAACGGCGCAGACTGCGGTGGTCGCGGGAGTCACGAAAGTCAGGTTCTCCTGCTTCAGATCGCCTACGAAGATGGTCTGGCCTACCTGCAACGGGGTAACGTCCACTACGATCTCGTCGGGAAGCTGATCCACCATGGCCTTGACCATGAGCTTGCGGGCCGACAGAGCCAGCTTACCGCCGACCTTAACGCCCTCGGCGGTACCCGACAGACGTACGGGGATAGAGATAGCTACGGGCTTGCCCTCCTGCACGCGGTAGAAGTCGATGTGGAGAATCTGCTCGCGGACGGGGTGGAACTGCACCTCGCGCATAACGGCCTTCTCGACCTTGCCGTCGATGTTCAGCTCGACGATGTAAGAGTTGGGGGTGTAGATCAGGGGCTTCACCTCCTTGGCGTCGACGGTGAACGCGATCTCCTCGCTGCCGCCATAGATTACACACGGGATAAGACCCTCGCGACGGAAAGCCTTGGCAGCCTTCTTGCCGAAATCGGCACGCTTGACTGCTTTCAATTCGATGGTTTTCATTGTAATAAACTGTTTTTTGTTACTGCGGCATTACTCAAGAGGCCCTCGCCCGCCTGTCGTGCCGCGCATGCCCTCCGCGGAGAATCCGCCTCGGCCGCACCGACCCGCATGACGAAGCGTTGCCGCTCCCATTATGCCTGAATCGGGTGCAAAGATAACGCTTGATTATTTATAAATCAAATTTTTCCGCATGTTTCGACAAACGGTCCGCCGTTCGCGGGGGGGGCGCTCGGTTCGGAAGTATGACGTATTTTGTTTTCGGGCCGCGGTCTGCGGAGAGCTGCGGCCCGCGCAGTCCTTCGGACTGCAAATACTTTATATGTTATTTCCACCTTTTGTCACCCAAAAGGTGGAGCCAACCGACACCAAGCCGAGAGCAATCATGCTTGCATGAATTGCCGAGGCGCGAAGGAGGAAAACAAACGCAGTGCCGTTAAAATGTGCCGCCCTTTGTCCGAAATCGCTTCTGCCGCGGGTTAGGCTGACGCGTGTGTATTTTGCGGTTCTTCGAACCGCGCAGTTCGCCGCCGCCCCACCGCGGCGGACTGCAACTCGCCGATGGCTCGCGCATGTCCTCCGCCGTCGGCGAACAGCACTCCAAAAAACAAAAATACAGTCCGTAGGACTGTGCGGGCCGCAGCCTTCGCCCCGCGGAGGCCCGCAACTCACTTTACGTTCGTCTGCGTCCTCCGCAGGCCGCGGCCCGAAAACTTTCCAATTACGACCCTCCCCGTCCGCGAACAGCAACTGCATTCGCATCTGTGTGCCCTCCGCATGCTGTCGCCCGAACATCGGCGCAGCACCGTTACCTTCGGCTGGCGCGGGGGATTTTGCGGCGGGAAGGTTGAAATTTTGCTGTTATTCGGATAACAATAAGGAATAAGCATTATATTTGCAGCGGAAAACAAATATAAAAAACACTGAGTTATGGCTTACTTGACAAACGAGAAACTGACCATAGTCGGCGCTGCCGGCATGATGCACCTCACGCCCAATATCTGTCTTTACGATCCGTTCGCACCCGCGCTTGAAGGCGTGGCCGAGGAGCTGTTCCACTGCGGATTCGAGGGTGCCAACATCACCTTCACCTCCGACATAGCCGAGGCGTTTACCGATGCCAAATACATCGTGTCGTCGGGCGGCGCGGCGCGCAAGGCGGGCATGACGCGCGAGGATCTGCTCAAGGGCAACGCGCTTATAGCCGAGCAGCTCGGAAAGGACATACGCACCTATTGCCCCGACGTGAAGCATGTGGTGGTGATCTTCAATCCCGCCGACATCACGGGTCTGATAACCCTCATCTACTCGGGTCTGAAGCCCTCGCAGGTGACCACGTTGGCAGCGCTGGACAGCACGCGTCTGCGCAGCGAGCTGGCGAAGTATTTCCGCATCTCGCCCGACGAGGTATGCAACAGCCGCACCTACGGAGGCCACGGCGAGCAGATGGCAGTATTCGCCTCTACCACCACGGTGCAGGGCACGCCTCTCACCGAGCTTATAGGCGGCAAGATCTCGCAGGAGGATTTGGATGCCATGCGTCAGCGCGTCATCCAGGGCGGTAAGAACATCATCGACCTGCGCGGCCGCTCGTCGTTCCAGAGCCCGTCTTATCTGTCGATCGAGATGATCGCCGCCGCCATGGGCGGTCCCGCGTTCCGCTGGCCTGCGGGCGTCTACGTGTCGACTCCCGAGTTCAACCACATAATGATGGCCATGGAGACCTCGATCACCGCCGACGGCGTGTCGTACAAGGTGGTGGAGGGTCTGCCCGAGGAACATGCGGCGCTGAAGAAGAGCTACGAGCACCTTTGCGCCATGCGCGACGAGGTGATATCGCTCGGCGTGCTGCCTCCCGTCGAGAAGTGGGGCGAAATCAATCCCAATCTCAAATAGGGGACCTGCAAGGGTAGAAATGAAAAAAGGCTGTCCGAACAATCGGACAGCCTTTTTTGCGTTATCGTGAGTCGTAGCCTGCGGCGGTGAGCGCAGAGCGAGCCTCCGCGGGGGGAGGCTACGGCTCGCGCGGCTCCGAAGAGCCGCAATATTACCATATTATCACACGCTCGGCCTCGGGGCGGAACATCGCGCCGTCCTCGATGCCGAAGGCTTTGAAGAAGCTGTCGATGTTGCGCAGCGTGACGTTCACGCGGTTCTTGCCCAGCGAGTGTACGTCGATCTTGGTAAGGCGCGCCACTTCCTCGTCGCGGATGTTCTGACCCCACAGGGTGGCGTAGGCCAGATAGAACCGCTGGTCGGCGGTGAAGCCGTCGACGGGCTCGGGCTCCGTACCTGCCAGCGAGTTGCGCAGGGCCGTGTAGGCTACGCGCAGACCGCCCTGGTCGGCTATGTTCTCGCCCAGCGACAGCTTGCCGTCGGCGAAGATCGCGGCGCGGTCGCCCTCGGCGGGCAGCACCTCCACGGCGTCGAACTGCTCCACCAGTTTCTCGGTCTTGGCCTGGAACGCGGCGGCATCCTCGTCGGTCCACCAGTTGTTCATGTTGCCGTCCTTGTCGAACTGACGGCCCTGGTCGTCGAATCCGTGCGTCATCTCGTGGCCAATGACCACGCCTATCGCGCCGTAGTTCACGGCGTCGTCGGCAGCCGAGTTGTAGAACGGCGGCTGGAGGATGGCTGCGGGGAAGCAGATCTCGTTGGTGGTGGGGTTATAGTAGGCGTTCACCGTCTGCGGGGTCATGAACCACTCGTCGCGGTCGACCTTCTTGCCCAGCTTCGACACGTTGTCGCGGTTGTACCACTCGTTGGCGCGCTTCAGGTTCTCCCAGTACGACACCGAGGGATCGATCTCCAGCGACGAATAATCCTTCCACTTGTCGGGATATCCGATCTTCACGGTGAAGGCCGCCAGCTTCTCCTGTGCCTTGGCCTTGGTGGCGTCCGACATCCAGTCGAGGGCGGCGATGTGCTCGCCGAGAGCCGTCTGAAGGTTCTTCACCAGCTCGGTCATGCGCTGCTTGTCGCTCTCGGGGAAGTACTTGCCCACGTAGATCTCGCCCACGGCCTCGCCCAACAGTCCGTTGGGGACGTTCATGGCGCGCTTCCAGCGCGGACGCATCTCCTGCTGGCCCGACATCTTGCGGCCGAAGAAATCGAAGTAGGCGGCATAGATATCGTCGCTCATGTAGGGCGCCGCGCTCGACAGATAATTTGCTGCCAGATAGGTGGCAACGGTAGCGGGCGACTCGCTCTTTATGAGGGCGTTCACCTTGTCCAACGTGGCGGGCTGACCCACCACGAGGGTTTCGAAGTCGCCGATGCCCATACCCTTGAAATATACGTCCCAGTCGATGGCGTCGTAGCGCTTCACGAAGTCGGCGCGGCTCATGGGGTTGTAGTTCGATGCTATGTCGCGCAGCTCGACATTCGAGCGGAACGCCTCGGCCATCTTGGTCTCGAACGCCAGCACCTGCGCGGCCGCCTCGGCGGGATTCTCCATACCGCAGAGGGTGAATGCCTCGGTGAGCCACTTCACGTAGCCCTCGCGCTTGTCGGCATTCTCGGCGTCGAGATAGTAGTCGCGGTTGCCCATGCCCAGACCCGACTGCTCGACGTAGAGGGTGTTCATGTTGCTGTTCATCAGATCGGCGCCCACGCCCGTGCCGAACAGCGGATTGCCTGCATGGGTGTGTATGTAGGCCAGCAGGGCCGAGAGCTTCTCCTTGCCCTCGGCAGCCATGATGGCGGCCAGGTCATCCTTGACGGGAGCCAGCGCCTCGGCGTTCAGACGCACCGAGTCGAGCCCCATGGTGTAGAGGTCGGCTATCTTCTGCTCGACGCTGCCCTTCTCGGCCTGCGTCTTGGTCATCTCGGCGAAGAGGTCGTTGATACGCACCTCGTTGTTCTCGCGCAGCACGTCGAAAGTGCCGTAGCGGGCGAACTCGGGCTTGAGCGGGTTCTTCTTCTGCCATCCGCCCGTGGCGTACTGGTAGAAATCCTCGTTCGCGGCTATCGACTCGTCGAAGTTCGAACGGTCGATGGCGGGCACCGTGGCCGCCTTCTTCTGATCGCATCCTGCCATAACAGCAACAGTGGATAAAAATAAAATCAATCGTTTCATATTCTTTTTTCGGTTTCCTGAATTGTCCTCCTTGGTTCATCCTCGGCGGCTGCGGGGGTCGCACCGAAGGTGCGAGCCGCCGAGGATGGCAATGCCCGCGGGC
>CAUHCL010000083.1 GCA_959604655.1 uncultured Alistipes sp.
GCGGCGACTCGCTCGACCACGTGCTGCTGCACGGCCCCCCGGGACTGGGCAAGACCACGCTGGCCAACATTATCGCCCGCGAGATGGGCGCGCAGCTGAAGGTCACCTCGGGTCCCGTGCTCGACAAGCCGGGCGACCTGGCGGGCCTGCTCACTAATCTGGAGGCGGGCGACGTGCTTTTCATCGACGAGATACATCGCCTGAGTCCCATAGTGGAGGAGTATCTTTACTCGGCCATGGAGGACTACAAGATCGACATCGTGCTCGACAAGGGCCCTTCGGCCCGATCGATACAGATCGAGCTGGCTCCGTTCACACTCGTGGGCGCCACCACCCGCAGCGGACTGCTTACCTCGCCGCTGCGCGCACGCTTCGGCATACAGTGTCATCTGGAGTATTACGACTCGTCGGTGCTCTCGCAGATCGTGAAGCGCTCGGCCCGAATACTCGACGTGTCGATCGACGACGATGCCGCTTCGGAGGTCGCGCTGCGTTCGCGCGGCACCCCGCGCATAGCCAACGCCCTGCTGCGCCGCGTGCGCGATTTCGCGATGGTGAAGGGCGAGGGACATATCGACATCGAGATCACCCGCATCGCTCTGGCCGCGCTGAACATCGACTCGCGCGGTCTGGACAGGATGGACAACCGCATCATCTCGACCATCATCGAGAAGTTCAAGGGGGGCCCCGTGGGACTCAACACCATCGCCACGGCGGTGGGCGAGGATGCGGGGACCATCGAGGACGTTTACGAGCCGTTCCTGATAAAGGAGGGATTCATCAAACGCACCCCCCGCGGCCGCGAGGCCACGGAGCTGGCCTACCGCCACCTCGGCATCACCCCTTCGGGCGAGTCGGACGGAATGCTGTTTTGACAGTAAGAGACCAAAAAACATAATACCATGAAACCGATCGTAACGCTTCTCGCGCTGTTGTCGACGCTGCTCGCGGCGGCGCAGGCACCCCACGGCGCACCGCAGATCCCCGTATGCCCCGCGCTCGAAACCGAGGGCTCGTTCACCATGATAATGGTGCCCGATCCGCAGAGCTACACCAAGTTCGCCGCCAACCAGCCACTGTTCGAGTTGCAGACGGCGTGGATAGCGCAGAACATCGGACGCCTGAACATCCGTGCCGCGCTCTTCACGGGCGACATGGTGGAGCAGAACAACAAGCTGATCGCGGCGGGCATCCCCAACCGTGACAACGGCGACCAGACGTCGCGCCGACAGTGGGAGTCGGTTTCGCGGAGCCTCGCGCGGCTGGACGGGCGGATTCCCTACATAGTGTGTCAGGGCAACCACGATCTGGGTTACATAGCCGCCGAGCATCGTTATTCCGACATGCCCCAATATATCTATCCCGAGCGCAACACGGCGTTCGACGGTACGTTGGTGGCGACGGGAGCCAACCATCTGGGACTCCATACGCTGGAGAATGCCGCGTATGAGTTTCACGACGAGGCGTGGGGCGACCTGCTGGTCATCGCGTTCGAGTTCGCGCCACGCGATGAGGCCATCGAATGGGCCAAAGGGGTGATCGAATCGGAGCGGTTCGCGAACCATCGTGTGATAATTCTCACCCACTCGTTTCTGGCGACCGACGGCCGCCGCATCGAGAACGAGGGTTACAAACTCACCCCGCGCAACTGGGCGCAGGCTTTGTGGGACAAACTGATATATCCGTCGAAAAATATCTGTCTGGTGCTTTGCGGGCATACGGGTACTCCGCCCCAAATAGGTGCCGACGCCGTGGATTACCGTACCAATTCGGCGTTTCGGGTCGACAAGGCTGCCGACGGTCGCAATATCCCCCAGATGATGTTCAACTCGCAGAACGGCGACGGCGAATGGAACGGTAACGGCGGCGACTGCTGGATCCGAATACTGGAGTTCAAGCCCGACGGCCGGACCATAGGCGTGCGCACCTTCTCGCCCCTGTTCGCCGTGTCGAAACTCACGGCCCACCTGGCCTGGCGCAATGCCGACTACGACCGATTCGAGTTCGTGGTGGAGTAGGGCGGCGGCGGTCGAAGCGATGCCGAACGTGATTTCGGGGAGCGGGCTGCGTGCCGTCAGAAATGGCACATGAATTCGATCACCGCCTTGTTGCGCTCGGATACGGGCTGACGGGTGTCGGGGCGGTAGACGTAGCGCTCGTAGTTGATGCGTATGTCGGTCTGCAACTTCGAAGTGCCCAGATTCAGCGTTATGCCGCCCGTGAGGCGGTGCCTTTGCGGATCGTCGGCCTGCAATGCCCCGTTCTCGTCTGCGATGCCTTTGCTGTGGTCGGACATGTAGTCGTAGCGGCCCAGAAAGGTGACGGCGGAAAACACCCTCTTCAGCGGCAGTCGATAGGCGGCGAACGCATTCACGGCATTCACGGCGGGGAAATCGGCATGCAGGTATCTCTTGCGCAGGTATTCTCCCTCGACGTGCCACCGTCCCGATTCGTAGTACGCTCCCGCGTCGTACATGTCGACTTCGGCGAGGTCCGAGCCTGCCCGCTGGAAGCAGGCGACCGTATGGAACCGATCGGCCATTACGGCCTGCGCCTTTACCGCGAAGTTGTAGTCCGAAGTCCAGAAATTCTTCTGGTCGGTCAGTCCCGAGCCGTTGAATATGCCCGCTTCGAGCGTTATCGGGCATCGGCCCGTGAAGGTGAAGCCCGCCACGGCGCCTACGTCCCTGACGTTTCCCACCTGCTTGGCGATGAACGACCGATTGGCGAAGTATTGCAGGTGGGGCGACCTGTGGGCGTCGATCGTGAACGGTACGCGCATCTGCCCGACCGTAAGGCTGAATCTCCTTTTCGCGGCGAACATTACGTAGGTGTCGAGCATTCGTATGGCCCCCTCGTCGGAGAGGTCTATCTCGGCCTTGTAGTTTACGACTGGAAGAAGCCTGCCCTGTATGCTTACCCGCGCGTTGCGTATCTCGAAACGTCCTTTGCCCATCTGCGGCTGGTACTCGTATTTGGCCCTTATGGTGGCGTGCACGTCGGGCCTGTATGCGAGCGAGTCGGCCGCTCTCGACCGCATGCCGCATAAGGCTATCGCCGCGGCGAGCAGTATCCTTGCGTATCTATTCATGGCATACGTTCTTGGTCGCCGCGCGCCCCGACATCGTGATGCCCGAGAAATCCGAGTCGTGCAGTTTGGCGTAGGCCCTGAGATATTTGCGCAGGTTCGACACCATCTCCCGCGTCTCCTGAAGCATGTTGAGGTAGACGTAGAGCACCGTCATCGCCGACGGATCGCTTTCGTGCAGACGGTCGTGCAGATTGTGGTACATGTCCGAAATACGGCATTTCACATCGTCGCAGCGGCGGCGCAATGCGGGTATGGTCTCCGTCTCGGAGTTCGCGAGCACCGACAGCGTGTGGCCGAAGAGTTCGTCCACCTGCACGCGCACGGCCTCGAAGTCGGCGGCATAGCGCGGGGAGAGCGGCAGGAAATTGTTCTCGACATGCTCCTTGCACACCTCGTCTATACGCCGCAGGTTGTAGAGGATCGACATGCAGCAGTTGTTGGCCAGATGGAACCATGCGCTCTTTTCGATCGCCGTCTCGCGGTTCACGCGGCGCAGGCACAGCGTCTCCTTGCGCCGCGCGTTCTTCAGTATGCGTTTCTGCCGCACCAGATCGGTTTCGGCTTTGCCGAGTGGACGTACGGCCTCTTTGAGGAAGGCATCCGTTATGGTCCCGTAGCACGTTCGGGCGTAGAGGTAGAAATCGCGCTGCCGTTCGGTGATGTAGAGCAGCAGCAGATCCCACGTGCGGGTGTCGTCTTCGGTGGTGAGAATGGTTTGGAACAGGGCGTCGCCCGTATCCTCGGCGGTTTTGGCGCGGAAGCGGCGATTGCTGCGCACGAGCAGGAAGAGGGTCAGCGCGGCCAGTGCGAACATGACCCACGCGCCGCCGCTGTACATGAGAAACACCGTGATCCCCGCACCGATGAAGGCGGCTCCCGCCGTGATGAACCAGCCTCCTATGACCGAAATGACACCCGTGATGCGGAACACTGCGCTCTCGCGTCCCCATGCGCGGTCGGCGAGCGACGTGCCCATCGCCACCATGAAGGTGACGAACGTGGTCGACAGCGGCAGTTTGAGCGAAGTGCCCAGCGCTATCAGTGCGCCCGCCAGAACGAGATTCACCGATCCGCGTATCAGGTCGAACGACGCGCCCTGTTCGATGATGCTTTCGTCGGTATTGAAGCGCTCGGCGAGTCGGCGGCGCAGAGTGCGCGGCGTTATGCGGCGGATCCACGCGAGCACCGACAGCGACCAGCGCACCAGACGGCGGGCGAGCCCCGAGGAACCGAACATCTCGTCGCCTCCGTTCTGGCTGCCTAATCCGATCTCCGTCTTGGTGACGTTGCGGGCCTTCTTCGATGTGGCGAGCGATATGACCATAATCACTCCCGCGCCTACGAGAAACGCTATCGGGGTGTCGGCAGGCCCGTTGAGCGAATCCATCATGAAGCCGTGCGCGTCGCCAGCTCCGTTGGCCATGTAGTCTCGGTAGGAGGCCAGTCCCGAGAGCGGCACTCCGATGAAGTTCACCAGGTCGTTGCCCGCGAAGGCCATGGCCAGGGCGAACGTTCCCGTCATTACCACGACCTTGAGTACGTTTACCCGCAGGACGTGCAGCAGCTGCATGAGCAGGGTGGAGCCCGCGAGGCACGCGCCGATGATCGCTGCCATGTGAGATGCTATCCGATCTTTGACCTCGGGAGTCATGAAAGTGAGGTCCTTAGCGCCTTTTATCAGCAGGAAGTAGACGATCGCCGTCGTGCACACTCCCCCGAAGATGCCGATCTTCCATTTCAGCCGACTCTTGTAGTTGAACGTGAAGATCGTGCGTGCCGTCAGTTGCACTATCGTGCCGAAGAAGAACGCTATGGCCACCGAAAGGAATATCCCGATAATTACCGAGAGCGCCTTTTCGGTGTTGAGCAGGTCGCTGAGGCCGAGCCCCGTCGTGTCGGAGGCCATCTTGAGCAGCGATACGACGACTGTGGCGCCGAGCAGCTCGAATACCATCGATACCGTCGTCGAGGTGGGCATCCCCAGCGTATTGAATATGTCGAGCAGGATGACGTCGGTTACCATCACCGCCATGAAGATGCAGATCAGTTCGTAGAACGAAAACTGTTCGGGGCGGAATATGCCGTGGCGGGCGATATCCATCATGCCGTTGCTCATGGCCGCTCCGATGAATACTCCGACCGAGGCGACCGCCAGAATACGTTTGAACGATGCGGCCCGCGATCCGATGGCGGAGTTCAGGAAATTCACGGCATCGTTGCTCACTCCGACCGAGAGGTCGAAAATCGCCAGCAGAAAGAGAAAGCCGACCGTACACAGAAACAAAATGTCCATATGATGCTTGTTTGGGTTTTATGCCCCAAAGTAAGCCCGCTGACATTTCATAAATGTTTCAATGCGTTTAAGATTTCGTTAAGGCCGCCTTTTAAGCGTGAAACGGAACAGCAGGCCTCCGTCGCGGCGGTTCTCCACCGCGATGTCGCCGTCGTGCCACGTCACGGCGTTCCTGACGATGGACAATCCGAGCCCCGTGCCTCCCGCGCGGCGCGAACGGCCCTTGTCCACTCGGTAGAAACGTTCGAACAGACGCGGCAGATGCTCTTCGGCCACGCCGCATCCGTCGTCGGCTACCGACAGCGCCACGGTATCGTCGTCCTCGGCGAGCAGCCTTATGTCTATTCGGCTCCCTCCCGAATAGGCGAGGGCGTTTCCTATCAGATTGCGGAAAACGGATGCCAGCAGCGAGGCGTTGCCCGTCATGGGCAGTGGCGATGAAACGTCGTTCCGTATGTCGATTCCCCGATTCATAGCCTCGGGCCGAAACTCGTCGCACACCTCGGCGATGATCTCGCGCAGATCGACATCGGTCTTCGCGATCGCGCTGCTGCCGTCGTCCATTCGGGTGATGAGCGACACGTCTGCCAGAAGATTGGTCAGCCGCTCGCTGTCGGCATAGCAGCGGGCGATGAATTCGTCCCGCTTTTCCGCCGCGAGGTCCTTGTGCGCCATCAGCGTCTCGAGACATGCGCGCATGGCCGCGACGGGCGTCTTCAACTCGTGGCTTATGTTGTTGGTGAGCTGCTTCTTGATTCTTATCTTCTCCTGCTCCTGGTGCAGGGCGAGCCTGTGCTCGCGGTCGCGGTCGGCGACGGTCTGCTGCAACCGCGCGTAGAGCCTCACTATGTGGCCCGATATCTCGCCCAGCTCATCGTGCGGGAAAGGTTCGGTGTCGAATATGCGTTCGCCGCGTTCGGCCTTTTCGGCGAAGCGGTTGAGTCTGGTGATGTGGAGCCCCACGCGTCGCGTGGCGAAATATCCGAGCAGGCTCATCGCCGACGTCACTCCGATCATGAACCACAGGAATCCGTAGTCCGCACGGAGCAGTACCCGAAGCGATACGGAGTAGGGTACGGCCGTGCGGACGATACGCGTCGCGCCTCGGCGTGCGGAATAGAAATATGTTCGGCCCGTGCTCGCGCTGTGCCGTCGGATCGTGTATCCCGAACCGTGTGCTACGGCGTCGGCCACTTCCTCCCTTTCGAGGTGGTTTCTGGAGGGTAGCGAGTCGAGCGAATTGTCGTAGACTACGCGACCCTGCAAATCGATTATGCTGACGCGCAGGCCCTCTATCGGCGGCAGGGCGTACGTCGGCGGAATGCTGTCCGTGCCGTCGGTCGCGGCCAGCAGCGATTCGTTGACGGCCTGCAAGCGGCAGTTCAGCTCTTCGGCCTTGAACCGTCGCTCGCGATGATACTGGAACGCGGCGAAGCAGAGCACCATCAGCCACGAATAGGTGAGCAGCCACAGGAAAAGCCGTCGGTGGTAGGTGGGTTTACTCCATGAAGCCATAGCCGTATCCCGAACGGGTCACGATATGTTTTCCGTAATCGCCGAGCTTGGAGCGCAGACGTGTGATGTTGACGTCCACCACGCGATAGAGCACCACCGTTTCTTCGGGCCACACGGCGGTTATTATCTCTTCGCGTGAGAATATGCGGCCGCGGTTTTCGAGCAGCATGGCCAGGATCTCGAACTCTTTGCGCGGCATGCGTACCTCGCGGCCGTCGACGGTGCACTGCTTTTTGTGCAGGTCCATGACGAGATTCCCGTAAGCGAGACATGCGCCGCCGTCTTCCGTTTCGGCCGCGGCGGTCCCCGTCCTGCGCAGGACGCTTCTCACCCTTGCCAGTACGTTCTTTATCGAATAAGGCTTGGCTATGTAGTCGTCGGCACCCAGATCGAGTCCCGCGATCATGTCGTCCTCCGTGTCCTTCGCCGTGCAGAAGATGATCGGTATCGATGCCGTGGCCTTGTTGCTTTTGAGTATACGCGCCATTTGCACTCCGCTGATATCGCCCATCATGATGTCGAGCAGTATGAGCGAGTATTTGTCAAGCTCCAGGGCCAGGGCTTCCTCGGCGCTGTAAGCCGTGTCGACCGCATAACCGACCGCCTCCAGATTGAAACGGAGCACCTCGCAGAGCGTCTCTTCGTCGTCGACAACCAGTATTCTGTTTTCGGTTCCCATCTTTTTTAGCAGATCCATTTCTTCGGCAAATGTAGTCCAAATGCCGCGGGTACGTATTTACGGGAACGAAGTTTAATGAAAATTTAATGGGCGGCACCTCGTCGCGGACATGTTCTTGTCGGTTTGCGAACATTTCGAAAATAAAAAGGGCCCTCGTTTTTCTGAAAATCGAAAAGGACAGCCTTGTGACTGTCCTTTCAATTTTCGTGAGCGGAAAACGAGACTCGAACCCACGCTGCGCGTGGGCTATTTCGCGAATTTATATTTACGCCCCCGTCCCCTGAAAGGGGCGAATCGGGGTCGCTCGGTCGGAGCCTCGTTTTCCTGAAAATCGAAAAGGACAGCCTTGCGACTGTCCTTTCAATTTCCAGAGCGGAAAACGAGACTCGAACTCGCGACCCCAACCTTGGCAAGGTTGTGCTCTACCAACTGAGCTATTTCCGCATTATTTCATTCGCAACTACGGGATATCCGACCCGATTGCGAGTGCAAAGATATACCAAATTTTTCAGTCTCCAAATTTTTCGGCCATAATTTTTATGCCGATAAAACGGGAATCGGCCTAAACGGATGATTTTCACTCTGCTGTGCGGGTGCCCGAAATGCCGATTAATTTCCGCGTTGGGGACGATGCACGGTAAAAACGCATGGCCGAGGCATTCGGGTCAGGCGGCCCGTCGGATGAAAAAGGGAGCGGCATTGCCGCTCCCAGCAGATTACTCCTCGACGATGGTGATCGAGAGTATGAGATCGCCCGGGCGTATGTCGTCTATGACCTCCAGCCCCTCCGTCACGCGGCCGAAGCAGGTGTGCACTCCGTCCAGATGCTGCGTGTTGCGGCGGTTGTGGCAGATGAAGAACTGCGATCCGCCCGTGTCCTTGCCGCGGTGGGCCATCGACAGCACGCCGCGGTCGTGATACTGCCGTTCGGCGTCGGTCTCGCACTTTATGGTGTAGCCCGGGCCTCCCGTGCCGTCGCCTCGGGGGCATCCGCCCTGTATCACGAAGTCGGGAATGACGCGGTGGAATGTCAGTCCGTCGTAGAAGCGGCTTTCGGCCAGTTTGATGAAATTGGCTACGGTGCCCGGGGTCTCCTTTTCGTAGAGCTCGGCCTTCATGTCGCCTTTTTCCGTAGAGATGATTGCGTATTTCATTTTTTCAGCGTATTATGGATTGCATTGCATAAAATCGTCGCGCATGAGGATGAACGTCAACAGGTCGCGCAGCACTCCGCGGCGGTCCTTGTCGGCCATGTGCAGAGTACCTTCGCGAACGAATCCCAGCCGTCGCAGCAAACCGTGGGAACGGTCGTTGTCGGGATAGCACGTGGCCGTGACTGCGGCCATTTGCAACGTGCGGAAAGCATGGCCGAGCGCGGCCGTCGCAGCCTCGCGCATGAATCCGCGGCCCCAGCAGGATTGATCGAGCCAGTAGCCTATCATGCGGAGCCCCGTGTTTGCGCGCATGGGGTCGGGTATGAGTCCTACCGTGCCGATGAGCATTCCGCTCTCGCGCAGCTCTATTGCCCATACGGTCTCCTTGTCGAGAAACACTTCGTGAAGTATCGCATCCGACTCTTCGCGGTTCTCGTGCGGTTTCCATCCCGCGCTGTCGCCGAGTACAGGGTTGCGGGCACATTCGAACAATCGGTCGAGATCGTCCTCGCGGAACTGTCTCAATCTCAGCCGCGGCGTGTCTATTACGGGAGTCGCCGATGTGTTTGCCGTCTGTCGGTTCATGCTTGCAACGTTTAATCGTCTTGCAAAGTAAGCGAATTATATTGTATCCGCAAAATACTCCTTTCTATTGGCAGGCCGCCGCGGTACGGGTGCCGCGATTTCGGGTTCGGGTGTTCGCCTGAGCCGAATTTTAGTCGTAAA
>CAUHCL010000084.1 GCA_959604655.1 uncultured Alistipes sp.
AGTGGCTCAACGACAACGAGGAAGGCGGCAAGAACCAGTACGAGGAGGAGTTCCTGCGCCGCCAGCTGGCCTCGTGCGGCAAAAACTATAAGTGGACCTTCGACAAGCTGGTGCGCCCCGAGGCGGGCCGCAAGCTCATCGAGAACATAAGCCGCATATACGACGCCGATTTTTCGGTCATCGTCTACAATTTTCTCGACATACTGTCGCACGCGCGTACCGAGACCGACATCATCCGCGAACTTACCGAGGACGAGGCGTCGTTCCGTTCGCTCACGCGTTCGTGGTTCGAGCACTCCGATCTGTTCATACTTCTCAAGCTGCTGGCGGAGCACGGCCACACGGTGATAATCACCTCCGACCACGGCACCATCCGCGTCGACAATCCCGTGAAGGTGACGGGCGACCGCGAGACCTCGCCCAACCTGCGCTACAAGACGGGCCGCAACCTGCAATACAACTCGCGCGAGGTATACGAGGTGACGCGTCCCGAGGATATCCAGCTGCCGCGCATAAACCTCTCGTCGAGCTACATTTTCGCCTACAACACCGATTTTCTGGTATATAACAACGACGCCAACAAATTCATACGCTATTACCGCAATACGTTCCAGCACGGCGGCATATCGATGGAGGAGATGATCGTGCCCTATATAGTACTGAAACCGAAAAGATAATTCGACATCGGCGAAAATGTCTGTATTTCCGTTAAGCGATGCGCAGTCCGCCGCGTGGGGCGGCGGCGAACTGCCGATATCGCGCCGCGATATCGAAGAACACTGCGGACGATTTCGCTTATAAGCATAAAACACAAACGACAATGAAGACTTTGGAGATAAATTCGCTTTCCGATTTGGACGAGGTGGCCGACGAGATCATCTCGTCGCTCGGTGACCGCAGCGTGGTGCTGTTCCGCGGCGGGATGGGCGCGGGCAAGACCACGCTCATAAGCCGCATAGCGTCGCGCATGGGAGTCTGCGACGCGGTTACCAGCCCCACTTTCGCCCTCGTCAATCAATACGAAGGCCGCGGCGGACGCCGTATCTACCACTTCGATTTCTACCGCATCGACCGTATCGAGGAGGTCTACGATCTGGGCTACGAGGAATATTTCTATTCGGGCGACCTGTGTCTGGTGGAGTGGCCCGAGAAGATCGAGGCCCTCGTGCCCGACGACGCCATGACCGTACGGATAGAGGCGGGCGAAGGCGAGCGACGCAGGTTCGAGATAGATTGAGTATCATGGCGTATTTATCGACATCGCCGTGCGATGTCGGCAGTTCGCCGCCACCCCGCGCGGCGAACAGCGGCCCGCACGTCCCACGACCGTAAATATGTAAAAACGTAAATAGCAGGCTTCTAATTTGCAGGAGTCTGTTATTTGCCTTATTTTTGCGGGCCGTCGGAGCGCATTGCCGCTGCGCGACGGAGTGCGAAATCGTGAAATTTATAGTAAACGTTATGAAATCCATAAAGAGTTTAGTGCTTGCTTTGGCACTGCTTGCGGCCGCGCTACCGTTGCGTGCGCAGGACGACCACGTGAGCTGGAGCACCAAAGTCAATGCGTTGGAAAACGGTGTGTATCAAATCGTTTTCACCGCCACTCCCGATGTGGGATGGCACATCTACGACCTGGGACCCTACGACGGCGGTCCCATGCCCACTTCGTTCGAGTTTGCCGCGGGCGAGGGTTACGAACTCGACGGCGGGGTGTATGCCCTGACCGATCCCGTGCGCGAATACAACGACATTTACGAGATGGAGATCGGCTATTACGACGGCAAGGCCGAGTTCGCGCAGAACGTGAAGGTACCTTCGGGCGCTGCGATCGACGTCACGGCCGAGTGGATGGTTTGCAGCGACCAAAACTGCGTGACGGGCGATCGTGAGTTCACCGTAAAGATCGGCGACGCCTCGGCTGCCGCTGCCGAGCGACCCGCGCCGAGCGTGCAGGCTGCCAATACCGCCTCGTCGGGCGGCTCGCTGTGGGGATTCATCCTTAGCGCCGTGGGCTGGGCGTTGATCGCATTGCTTACGCCGTGCGTGTTCCCCATGATCCCCATGACCGTCTCGTTCTTCCTGAAGGGTTCGGGCAGCGTGGCGCGCGGCCGCTTCCGCGCACTCATGTACGGCCTTTTCATCGTGGTGCTCTACACGGTACCCATCGGCGTGATAATATTCCTCACGTGGCTCATCGGCGGCGACGCCGTCACGGCCGACATATTCAACTGGCTGGCCACGCACTGGCTGCCCAACCTGATCTTCTTCGCCGTGTTCATGATCTTCGCCGCGTCGTTCTTCGGCGCTTTCGAGATCGTGCTGCCCAGCAAGCTGGTCAACGACAGCGACGCCAAGTCCGACAAGGGCGGTCTGGCGGGCATATTCTTCATGGCTCTCACGCTGGTGCTGGTGTCGTTCTCGTGCACGGGCCCCATCGTCGGCTCGGTGCTGATTCAATCCACCTCGGGCGAGTTCTGGACCCCCATCATCACCATGCTGGCTTTCTCGGTAGTCTTCGCGCTGCCGTTCACGCTCTTCGCGCTGTTCCCCACCTGGCTCAAATCGCTGCCCAAGAGCGGCGGCTGGCTCAATTCGGTCAAGGTGGTGCTCGGATTCGTCGAGCTGGCTCTCGGTCTCAAGTTCCTGAGCGTGGCGGACCAGACCTACCACTGGGGCATACTCGACCGCGAGGTCTATCTGGCCCTGTGGATCGCCATATTCTCGCTGCTCGGACTCTATCTGTTGGGCAAACTTAAATTCAAGCACGACAGCGACATGCCTTATCTGTCGGTGCCCCGACTGATCCTCGCCGTAATCGTCTTCTCGTTCGTGGTCTACATGCTCCCGGGCATGTGGGGCGCTCCTTTGAAGGCGCTTTCGGGCTACATGCCTCCCATGCAGAGCCAGGATTTCGTGATGTCGGCGGGCGCGGCCCCTTCGGCTGTCGCAACGTCGTCGAAACCCGCCGCGGGCGTGAAATACGGCGACGTGCTCAAACTGCCTCACGGACTCGACGGCTTCTTCGATCTGGCCGAGGCCGAGGTCTATGCCGCCGAGGTCGGCAAACCTCTTTTCATCGACTTCACGGGCCACGGCTGCGTCAACTGCCGCGAAATGGAGTCGCGCGTGTGGGCCGACGAGCGGGTGCTCGACCTGCTTCGCAACGACTACGTGATAGTGGCTCTCTATGCCGACGACAAGCTGAAGGTCCCCGAGGCCGATTGGGTTACCACCGACACGGGCAAGGTGCTCAAGACGCTGGGCAAGATCAACTCCTACTATGCGCTCAAGACCTACGGCGTCAACGCCCAGCCCTACTATGTTTTGCAGGGGCGCGACGGCAAGCCGCTGGTGGAGCCGCGCGGTTACGATCTCGATGTCGACGGGTTCATCAAGTTCCTCCAGAGCGGCGTGGATGCCTACAATGCGGGCAAGTAGGACGCGACGTCTGATATCGTGGTTTTGCAATGCGTCGGGCCGAAAGGTCCGACGCTGTTTTTATCGGGCGGGAAGACCTCGTTTTGCGCGAATGCGGCTTTCCGTGACTGCCGACAATCGCCCCGCGTGTCGGAATATCGAAAATTATGATTACCTTTGCAACCCGCTCTATGCGGAACAAATTCAATTTATTAAGCTATGGGAATGGAAAAATACGAATCGAAGCAACAGCAGATATTGAAACCTGCGGCTTTTGTATTTCCTTTGATAAGCCGTTTCGACATGCTTACGCCCGCTTTGCGCGACAAGGTGGAGGAGTGGCAGGCCGACGAAGATACCTGCTCTTTCAAGGTGAAGGGATTCACCGTGCGTCTGCGCATAGCCGAACGCGTGGAGAACAAGCATGTGAAGATCACGGGCGACGAGGGCGGCGTGCCCGTCGATTTCGCCTTCTGGATCCAGCTGCACGAGGCGGGCGTAAGCGACACCCGCATCCGCATGGTCCTGCATGCCGAGCTGAACATGATGATGCGCATGATGATCGGCGGCAAGATACAGGGCGGGCTCGACAAGGCGGTCGAGGGTTTGGCGGTGGCTTTCAACGGAATGCCTTGATCCGATAGCGGCTTTTGCAAGGTTTTTGTTCCGAAAGGATCGAAGCTGTCCGTTTGCGAAAAAAAACATATTTTTAATTTGTTAATCGTTAAAAATGTAGTACATTTGCAAACCCAAAGTAACCAAATGTTAAATTACAAAATATCTAATTGCTATGACTAAGGCTGATATTGTTAATGAGATTGCCAAAAGTACCGGCGCCGAGAAGGTTTTGGTGCAGACTATCGTGGAGGCATTCATGGAGAACGTCAGAAATTCTCTGATCGCCAACAACAATGTTTACCTGCGCGGCTTCGGCAGTTTCATCATTAAGAAGCGCGCCACGAAGGTCGCTCGTAATATCTCGAAGAATACTACGATCACCATCCCCGAGCACAACATCCCCGCGTTCAAGCCGGCCAAGAGCTTCGTCGCCAAAGTGAAGTAATTTCTAATGTTTCGTTAATCTAAAATATCAAAACTATGCCAAACGGAAAGAAACACAAGCGCCATAAGATGGCCACGCACAAGCGTAAGAAGCGTCTGCGTAAGAATCGCCATAAGAAGAAGTAATCTTATCGGGCGACAGTAATTGCGTTAGCAATAAGGTAAGAATAAAGCTAAAGGGTTTTCCAACTGACGCCCTTTAGCTTTGCCTATTTTTAATCGCCTTTGATCGGATTCTTTCTTTCGGTCCCGCGCTTCGGCCGTCGAATCTCGCATGTCGTGCCGACGGGTTTCGCGCAGTACGGGCGCAGGCGATGCGGGGCCGCGACAATTATGTGTTGAAACACTTATCCACGGATCTATTAATGAATCGAGAGTTAGTAATAAACGTCACCCCGACGGAGATATCCATAGCTTTGTGCGAGGATAAGGTGCTGGTGGAGCTCAACAAGGAGCAGTGCCAGACGGGCTTCGCCGTGGGGGACATCTATCTGGGCCGCGTGCGCAAGATCATGCCCGGCCTTAATGCGGCTTTCGTGAACATCGGACACGAGAAGGATGCCTTCATCCACTATCTCGATCTGGGCAACCAGTTCTCTTCGTTGCAGAAGGTGGTCGACAGCCGCCAGCCCGGCAAGCGCGGCGTGAAGGTTGAGACCATGAAGCTCGAACCCAACATCGAGAAGTCGGGCAAGCTGGCCTCCTATCTTCAGGTGGGGCAGACGGTGATGGTGCAGATCGCCAAGGAGGCCATCTCGACCAAGGGCCCGCGTCTGACGGCCGACATATCGCTCGCGGGGCGCAATGTCGTGCTGGTACCCTTTACGTCCAAGATCTTCATCTCGCAGAAGATACGTTCCAACGAAACCAAAAAGCGCCTGCGTCAGATCGCGGCGAACGTTTTGCCGAAGAATTTCGGCGTCATCATACGCACCGCGGCCGCCGAGGCCCACGATGCCGACATCGAGCACGACATACGCTCGCTGCTCGATCGGTGGGAAAAGGCCGTCGGCAACATCCGCAAGAGTCAGGCTCCCGCTCTTCTCATGAGCGAGATGAGCCGTGCGAACACCATAATCCGCGACTCTCTGAACTCGACCTTCTCGCAGATCACGGTCGACGACGAGGCTATGTACCGCGAGATTAAAAACTACATAAAAGTCATAGACCCCCAGCTGGAGAGGATCGTGAAGCTCTACCGAGGCACGGTTCCCATCTTCGACAACTTCGACATATCGAAACAGATCAAGTCGCTGTTCGCCAAATACGTGTCGCTCAAGCGCGGCGCCTATCTGATCATCGAGCACACCGAAGCGATGAACGTCATCGACGTCAATTCGGGCAACCGCACCAAGGCCGAGGAAAACCAGGAGCAGACGGCCATGGACGTCAATCTGGCCGCCGCGAAGGAGATCGCCCGCCAGCTTCGCCTGCGCGATTTGGGCGGCATCGTCATAATCGACTTCATCGACCTGCACAAGGCGCAGAACCGCCAGACGCTGTATACCGAAATGACCAAGCTCATGGCCACCGACAAGGCCAAGCATACGATCCTGCCTCTCACGAAATTCGGACTGATGCAGATCACGCGCCAGCGCGTGCGTCCCGTCGCCGTTCAGGACGTGACGGACGTATGCCCCACGTGCAACGGCACGGGCCGCATCGAGCCGACGATACTCCTCGACCGCAAGATCGAGAATCAGATACAGTTCCTTACGGGCGACCGCGGTGTGAAGTACATCCGCTTGCGCGTGAGCCCCTACGTGGCGTCGTACCTTTGCCACGGCGTGCTGTCGCTGTGCCGCCGCTGGATGGCCAAGTACAAGGTGTGGATCAACGTGGTGTCGGACCAGAGCCTGGGAATGGTCGACGTGAAGTATCTCGACCGCAACGGCGCGTCGCTGATCTGACATTTTCGGCAAATCCCCGTTCGCGCGATTGCCGCCGTTTGACGAATCGCGTTCGCCGACGGCGGAGGACGCGTGCGAGCCTTGGGCGAGCAGCAGTCCGCCGCGTGGGGGCGGCGGCGAACTGCCGGCATCGCACTGCGATGCCGATGTATCGGTCGGAAACATTTACTTATTCCTGTCTCTTTGGCTTTGGAGAGTATAGACAATATTCTGCTTAAGGTCGAGTCGTCGGAGCCTTTCCGACTTCTGCTCGACGAGTACGATAAGAAGAGCGCTACCGTCCATCTCGAAGATTTGGTCGGCGGGGCTCTTTCGCTCTATTCCGCCGCACTCATACGCCGCAATGGCGGCATCCACCTGTTCGTTGCCGAGGACCGCGACGCCGCAGCCTACCTGCTCAACGACTTCTACGCCCTTTTGGACGAGGAACGCGTGCATTTCTTCCCCACCTCGTACAAGAAATCGATCCTCTACGGCAAGGAGGACGCGCAGGGTGTGGTGCAGCGCACCAACGCCATGAATGCCGTCCGTCACATGGACGACGGCTATCTGGTGGTGTGTACCTATCCCGACGCCTTGGCCGAGCGCGTGGCCGATGAGCGTACCCTCGGCGAGCGGGGCATCCGCCTGAGCGTGGGCGATCGTATGCGCATCGACGATCTGGAGCAGAGCCTCGTCGAACGGGGGTTCGTGCAGGTCGATTTCGTCTACGAGCCCGGGCAGTACTCGTTGCGCGGTGGTATAGTCGATGTGTTCTCCTATTCCGAGAGCCGTCCTTTCCGCGTCGATTTCTTCGGCGACGAGATCGACTCCATCCGCCGTTTCAACATATCGAGCCAGCTGTCGCATGACAAGGCCGAAAGCGTGGAGATCATCCCCAATCTGAATGTCTGCTCGGAGAACAAGGTTTCGGCCGCCCGATTCTTCGGCGACGCCGTCTACTGGTTCTACGATGCCGACTACGCTCTGCGCCGCGTGAACGACCTGCGCCGCCGCGTGCTGGGCGAGATGGAGGATCCTTCGCGGATCGATACCATGCTCACCAGCCGCAACGGTCTGTTGGGCGACATGGAGGGGCGGCGCATCTATATGTTGCACGACAACCTCCGCGAGCGTGCTGCCGATGCCGAAGTGAAGTTCCGCACCTCGCCGCAGCCCAAGTTCAACAAGAAGTTCGAGGTGCTGGCCGACGACATGTCCGATTCGGCGCTCAAGGGGTATCGGACCTACATCCTCTCGGAGAGCAAGGCGCAGATCGAGCGCCTCGACAACATATTCCGCCAGATGGGACGCCGCGGGATCGAGTTCGATTCGGTGTCGGTGACCCTGCACGAAGGCTTCGTCGACCATGCCACGAAGACGTGCCTCTATACCGACCACCAGATCTTCGACCGCTACCGCCGCTACCGCATCAACGGCGAGATCAAGCGCGACGAGCAGATGACCGTCGCGGAGTTGAACGCCCTGAAGATGGGCGACTACGTGGTGCATATCGACCACGGCGTGGGCCGCTTCGGTGGTCTGGTGAAGATCAACGAGAACGGCAAGGTGCACGAGGCCATCAAGCTGGTCTACAAGGATAACGACGTTCTGTTCGTGAACGTCCATTCGCTCCACCGCATCTCGCGCTACAAGAGCGGCGAGGGCGAGCCCCCCAAGATCTACAAATTGGGTAACGGCGCATGGCAGAAGCTGAAGAGCGCCACGAAAAAGGCCGTCAAGGATATCTCGCGCGAGCTTATCGCCCTCTACGCCAAGCGCAAGGCGAGCAAGGGCTTCGCCTTCTCGGCCGACAGCTACCTGCAACAGGAGATGGAGGCTTCGTTCCGCTGGGAGGAGACCCCCGACCAGCAGAGCGCCATCGAGGCCGTGAAGAGGGATATGGAGTCGCAGCAGCCTATGGACCGTCTGGTGTGCGGCGACGTGGGCTTCGGCAAGACCGAGGTCGCCATACGTGCCGCGTTCAAGGCCGCCGTCGACGGCAAGCAGGTGGCGGTGCTGGTTCCCACCACGATTCTCGCCCTGCAACATTACCGCTCGTTCATGGAGCGTCTGCGCGACTTCCCCGTGCGGGTGGAGTATCTCAACCGCTCGAAATCGGCCAAACAGACCCGCGAGATCTGCGAGGAACTGGCCGCGGGCAAGATCGACATCCTCATCGGCACCCACAAGATGCTGGGCAAGCAGATCGCTTTCCGCGACCTGGGCCTTCTGATCATCGACGAGGAACAGAAGTTCGGCGTGGCCGCCAAGGAGAAGCTGACGCAGCTCAGCGTGAGCGTCGACACCCTGACCCTCACGGCCACCCCCATCCCGCGTACGCTGCAATTCTCGCTCATGGGGTCGCGCGACCTGTCGGTCATCTCCACTCCGCCGCCCAACCGCCAGACCATCGTCACCGAGTCGCACACCTTCTCGGAGGACATCATCCGCGATGCCATCGAGGAAGAACTCGCGCGCGGCGGCCAGGTCTATTTCGTCAACAACCGCGTGG
The DNA here is from genome assembly GCA_959604655.1 of uncultured Alistipes sp. Classification (GTDB taxonomy): domain Bacteria; phylum Bacteroidota; class Bacteroidia; order Bacteroidales; family Rikenellaceae; genus Alistipes. The sequence continues at coordinate 8,884 of CAUHCL010000084.1, forward strand.
AGGATCTCATGACCTTGCAGGGGCTTATCATGCGCCTCTGCCCCAAGGCCCGCGTGGCCGTGGGCCACGGCAAGATGCCCGCCGAGCAGCTGGAGCGGCTCATCATGGACTTCATCTACGGCGAGTTCGACGTGTTGCTGTCGACCACCATCGTCGAGAACGGCATCGACGTGCCGAACGCCAATACCATTATAATAAACAACGCTCATCACTACGGCCTGAGCGACCTGCACCAGCTGCGCGGCCGCGTGGGCCGCAGCAACCGCAAGGCCTATTGCTATCTGATCACTCC
>CAUHCL010000085.1 GCA_959604655.1 uncultured Alistipes sp.
TCGGGCACCTCGTAGCTGCGTACCTTCACGCGGCCGTTCACGAACACGTAGTCGATGCGGGCCTTGGGCTCGCCCTGGAAATTGCCGCCGCCCAGATCGGTCTTCTCGGGTCCCGCGGGGGCGCTTTCGCTTATGCTGCGGGCGTCGCGCAGCAGCTCTTCGATATCCTTTATCTGGGGCGAGTCGTCGGTCGAGTTGAAGTCGCCCGTGCAGATGACCGCGGCATCGCCCGCGATCTGCCTCACCTTGTCGCGCAGCACCTTGCCCGAGTTGCGCTTGGCCTCCTTCAAGCGCCAGTAGAAATGCGAGTTGAACAGATAGAACTCCCTGCCCGACCGCCTGTCGCGGAATCGGCCCCAGTTGCAGATGCGCAGGTCGGTGGCGTCCCACCCGAGACTCTTCTCGTCGGGCGTCTCGCTGTACCAGAAGGTACCCTCGTCGAGCACCTCGAAGCGGTCGCGGCGGTAGAACGTGGCGCAGTTGTGCAGATTGCCGTCTCTGCCTCCGTAGGGGTGGCAGATGCAGTCGTAGTCGGGCATGAGGGCCAGCAGGTCGTCGAGTTGCTGCCTATTCCCCTCCTGCGTGCCCGCTATGTCGACCTCGTGCGAGAGCAGCAGCTCGGCCACCGAGCCTTTGCGGTCGTCCCACGCATCGCCGCCCTGCGCGTCGGCGGGCGCGTCGTAGCGTATGTTATACGAAGCCAGGCGGAATTCCGCCTCCGACGAGCAGCCGCACATCGCCGCGGCGAGCGCTGCCGCCAATAACAGTTCGAGTCTCTTCATGTTCGTGTTAGGGCGTGCGTCAGAATTTGTAACCCACCGAGAGTATTACGTAGTTGCGCTTCAGGTCGGTCGAATAGAAGGGGCTCGCCGTGTCGAACGTGCCCGAGCGGCTGTCGAGCGCATAGTAGAGCATGTATTCGGTCTGCTTGTTTTCGAGATACTGGTACGTGAGGTCGACGTTCAGCCCGCCGAACGCCAGACCCAGACCGCCCGAGAGGCAGGTGCTCTTGTAGGTGAGCGGCGAGTTGTAGTAAAGTCCCTTGTCGTTGCGGAGCATCGAATCGGCCACGCCGTAGCCCGCACGCAGGGCGAACATGGGCAGCGGCTTGATCTCCACGCCGAGGCGCAGCGTGTTCGAGCCCTTGAAATTGTTGGTGAACTCCGAGCGGTAGTCGGCCTCGGTGAGGTCGAAGCCCGAGGGTATGTTCTTCACGCGCATGCCGTTGTACCAGTCGCGCTCGTAGTCGGCCGAGATGATGGCGAAGCGGCCCACGGTGTACGAGAGGCCGAACATGAGGCGCGTGGGCGAGACGAAATCCCACGTGTTGTCGCCGTCGTCGTCGAGCGAGGGGGTGGTGTCGCCGCTCGGGTTGAAATTGGTGGCGGCGTATGCCTGGTAGCTGCGCTTGAGCGAATAGAAGGTGGGCGTATGCACGGCCGCACCCACGCGCAGGGCGGGGATGGGGCGCCAGATGAATCCCACCTTGAGGTTCACGCCCGCACCCGACACGTCGACGGCCTGATTGTAGTCCATCCACTGTGCTGGCGTCTGCAAGGGCGTGCCGTCGGAGTAGACAGGCTCGGCGCCGTTGTAGATGTAATCCTCGCCGTAGTAGAACTGGCGTTTCCAGTCGACGGCCTGCAACCCGACGGTCGCGCCGAGATAGAATCGGTTGTCGAAGTTGAACCCGACGGCTATGTCGTATTCGCCGATCGAGCCGCGGCTCTCCACGTTGGCCGTGTGACCCACGCCCGCGTTGGCGCCTATGCGGTCGGCCGTGGTCCAGTAGGTCCCCAGATCGTCCTCGCCCACATCGAGCATGTAGCCGTTATAGGCCAGCGCGCCGCCCCAGTAGTAGGCCATGTCGTAGCCGTAGTTGAGGTTGCCGTTCTTGTCGGGGAATATGCCTCCCTGCCCGAGCTGGCGCGAGAAGGCGTCGTTGATCGAGCGGTAGGGGGCGTTCGACGGGCCGCTTTCCGACGTGAAGCCGTAGCGGTAGTTGAAGTCGGCCACGCGGTTGTAGCCTATGCCCACGCTGACGCTCACCAGACCCGTGCGGCCGCTCTCGTATACGTTGAACACGGCGCCGACGTTGCTCAGGGCGAAGCGGCTCTGCTTGTTGTCGCCCCAGTCGGCCGCGCTGTTGACGGCGTTGTTGAATCCCATGATGGGGCTGATGGTCACCTCGTTGTGGCGGTACATGCCCAGTCCCGCGGGGTTGATGCCCATCGACGCCACGTCGCCGCCGAGCGAGGCGAACGCTCCGGCCATGCCCATCGAGCGGGCCGTGCCGAATCCGAAGTTCACCTGCGAGAGCGAGTACATGTCGTTCGACATCATGCCGTCGTGGTCCATCATCAGGCCGCCGAACCTGTATTGCGCCGAGGCGGTGCCGACTATGGCCGCCGAGGCTATGAGAAGCGAAAGTTTTCCGATTGTTTTCATTTTGCACACGTTTGCGACCCGTAGGGCCTGTTAATTGAATAGACTTTACCGTCCGCGCGAACCGCCGCCGCGCGAGCCTCCGCCGCTGCCGCCCGAGAAGCCTCCGCCGCGCGATGCGCCGCCCGACGAACCCGATCCGAACGACGACGAAGACGAGGTGCCGCGGTTGGAGTTGAAGCTCGAATTGTTATTGTTGTAGCTGCTGTTGTTGCGGTAGCTGTCGTCGTTGCGCGTGGTGTTGTTGCGGTTCTCGAACGTGTTGCGGTTGCGCATCGACGTGTTGTCGTTGCGGTTGGTCGTGGTGGTCACCGTACCGCGTCCGCGTGAACCCGAGGTCTGCTGCTGCATGCCCGAGGTGTTGCCGCCGCGCGACGGAGTGCCGTAGGCGTTGCCCGTGTTTGGCGAGCGGTAGGGCGTCGAGGTCGACGAACCGCGGTTGACTATCGAGTTGCCGCGCGAGGGGCGTGCGTTGCCGCCGCCCGGGAAGCGGGTGTCGTTGTTGCGCGAGCCGTAGTAGTTGCCGCCGCGGTGCCAGTAGCCGCCGCCACCGCCGCCGTACTGCGGGCCCCAGTGGTCGTATCCCCAGTGCGGGCCTCCCCAGCCCGGGCCGTAGTAGTGGTGGTGATGGTGCCACGGGTGGTAGAGGCCTCCCCAGCCCCACCATATGTTGGCGCCCCAGCCGAAGTTCCAGCCGTAGCATATGTTCCAGTTCCAGTCGTACCACGAGTAGCGGGGATAGCCCCACCACGAGTAGTACCACGGGTCGTAATGGTTCCAGCCGTAGTACCACGGCGAGTAGAGCATGGCCGTGGCGTTGGCTGCGCCCCACGTGCCGAACATCGAGGTGATGTACTTGGGCTCTACCCACACCTGGTCGCCCGAGACCATCACGTTGTACACCGCGGGGTCGTAGGCCGTGGCGAAGGTGTAGCTGCCGCCGTAACGCAGGTTGAAGTAGCTCGACGGCATGCGGTAGTTGGGCGAGGTGAAGCCCCGCAGGCGGCGCGCGTAGGCGCTCTCGTAGCTGTCGGCCACGAAGCTCTGCGGCGAGTCGTCCTCGACTATGATTATGCCGTCGCCCGAGTCGATGACTTTCACGCCCTCGGTCTCGCCCGCCGCGGCCAGTATCTCGGCCGTTCGGGCGTTCCACTCGGCCTGACGCGCTTCGGCTTCGGCCTTGCGGGCCTCGGCCTCGGCACGGCGCGCCTCCGCTTCGGCACGCTGGCGGTCGGCTATGACCTTGCGGTCGTGAGTGGCATATAGATCGTCGTAATCGCCCGTCGAACCGTAGTAGGCCGACGTGCAGGCGCTCGCGGCCAGCGCCGTGAGCGTTGCGGCTAAAATACTCTTCAAGTTCTTCATAGCGCACATAGGTTTAAGGTTAAATCGAATGCGGGTTCGCGCGGAATCCTTTCCGATACAGTTTCTCCTGCAAGGATAACGGTAAAACCGACGCATTTATTGCGCCGATCAGCCGCACATACCTTTATTTACAATGCAAAAATATTATTTTATGCCGATTTCCGCTCAATATTCAAGCCATTTTTCGGCTGAATGCGAAAAAAACTCCATTTCCCGCTTCGCGCCCGAGGCCGAATGCGGAGGTCGCGGGGCGCCTCGCAGCCCTCCGAGCAGCGGTTGCGGACGGCTTCCGAGTCTCTGCGAAACCCCGTGCAGGCGGGAAACGGCACAAAAAAAGCGGATAAATATTTATTTTTTCGCTCGAAGAGTACAACTTTGCACGAAAGTTATTATCTTTGCACACCGTTAGGATCATTAAGGACCGTTCGGGTCAGAGGATCCTGCATAACGACCGAAGGAAAGATGCCGGAGTGGTCGATCGGGCCGCACTCGAAATGCGGTGAACGGGCAACTGTTCCGGGGGTTCGAATCCCTCTCTTTCCGCCGAAAGGGCGAAATCCTGCAAACGAAAGTTTGCAGGATTTCTTGTTTTCATTCCGATCGCTCGGCTTCACCGTCTCCGACTACCAGCAGGATGCCGGCATTCTCTCCGTCCGTATACCAGACTTTTCGCAGCAGATCGCAATCGACGTCGATCGGCCCGCATACGGGATCGGCGACCGATACCCTCGCCGCGTCAGCATCGCAGATCGTTACGTAGTGGCGGTTGTTCAGCAAGGCTATGGCCGGCAGCGGCGGTACCGACGCGAGCTCCTCGACGGAACACTTTATCGGCAGCGAATCGAGCCCCATCCGTTTCAATTCCCGCCTCATGTCGTACAGCGTCATGCCGTGCTCCATTATTTGTCCTATGTCGTCGAGCCCGCCGATGTCGAACTCTCGGCCGTAATAGAGTGCCATGCTTTTCAGGCAGGCAGGTCCGCAGTCGTTGTGCGATTGCTGGAGGATTATCGGGAACACCGATTGATTCTGTTCGGGGTGCATTGTCTGTCAGTGCATTGGACCGCAGTAGTTTAATGCGCGGTTTACATCGTGTATTCTTTGCAGCCGCGACGCGGTGTCGTCGAACATGTTGTCGATAAATCCCTTCTTGCCGTTGGTCGGGGTTATGTCGGAATACCCGAACTCTTTCTGGACGGATACGAAGGGGTACAGTGCCATTTTCACACGCGCCAATCCCGACAGAACGCTGTCGGCGGTGTTGCCTTTGCAGAAATCGAAGTCGAGTATGCGGCGGTAGAGGCTCCTGCGTATGACCAGGAATTGATTGCCCCAATACCAGTCGGTCCAATAGAGGTTGGCACCCGCGGGGACTCCGAGCCCGTAACCGCAGATGCCGCCTGCGAGCAGGTCGGCGCCCTTCGCCTCGGCCTCGGCGATGTTGCGGAGCAGATAATCGGCCGAGTAATGCTCCGTGAAAACATGATCGTCTTCGCAGAACACTATCCTGTCGTGCCCCGCTTCCTCGGCAATGCCTATCACCTTTACGAGACTTTTCCAGATGCCCGCCGCGCCGTCGGGGTCCTGCACGGCATCGACGAGGCGGACATCGAATTCGGATTTGCCGTCGAATTGCGCCTCCACGCTTCGCCGTCGGTCGGGGCGGCTTTTCAGATTGACTATGTAGGTCGGTAATTTATAATTATTCATGGTTTCCTGTGCTCGTTTCCCGATCGTACGGGTCGGTCGTTATGATCCTTACACCCGCGATGTCGTCCGCTCGGGTATCGGCGTTGACGGCAGGCAGATTCTCGGCATCGTAAAATACTCCCCAGCAGTCGACCCGCACATAGCTTTTGGTGGCGCGGTATCGGCGCAGGTCCCTCATGGCGAACGGATCCTCGGGCGCGAATGCGGACGAGTATACGTATTCGGGATACATCACCGTCATAACGGCGTCGCACAGCTTCTCGTACTCGCCGTCGGTCACGGTCATGGGGTGCGATCCCGTTTTGTACGTCTTGAAAACGTTGACGAATTCGTTCTCATGGTATCCGCCCAATTTGAACGAGACCATGCAGCGGGAGTTCAGTATCGGAAGCTCCTTTTGCATGATGACGTACATGTCGCGCGGGTATGTCGATGCCGCATATTCCGTATATTCGTATTCGATTATCGATCCGACCTCGACATCGGGTATGGTAAATTCCGCTTGCGCCGTGCTGTCGTCTGTCATTCGCAGCTTTATATCCGTTACCTTCAGTTTCGATCGGCTTATTTTGCCGCCTTTCAGTGTATACGAATAACCTTTTATGCCCTCTATCGAACTGTCGAACGTTAGGGGATGCCGCGTGTGACGGTGCGGAATCGTGATATTCGCATATTTCAGTCCGTCGCTGCTGAGAATCTTTATTTTGCGTATGACTTTACGGTGGCTGTAATAGAATCGTGCGAACGTGTCGAATTTGGCGTCGAAGCATGAGTCCGCGATAATCAGCAGATCGGTCCTATCCTCCAATGCCACGGCGTCGGCGCCGTCGGCTATTGCGGGATAATCGGTCCGTTCGAGTTCGGCGCGTGTCACCTTGCCGAATTTGTAGTCGGCCTGCGCCGATGCCGATGTCGCTGTCAGCCAAGCGGCGAGCAGCAGAAGAATACGTCGTTTCATAATCGTCCCGTCTTAATTGCAGGTCTGTCGGCTGTCGGGCGATTTCGACCATGCCAGCCTTATACATGCCGCATCGCCGCCTTGCTTCGCGGGCAAATCGTCGGCGGTGTATACGGTGGTTTCGTATTCACCGTAGTTGCTTGAGCTCAAGTAGCTGTAATCGCCGTAATATCCGCGCCACCCGACACGATAGGGACGATCTATTTTCCAGTTCGTTCCCGATACGCTTTTGGTGATCTTCGCTCTCTTCGACTTTACGGGATGGGCGCCCTCTTTGAACGATGCGAACGATCCGCAGCCGGCGGGGATGGTGCCTACGGCGACAGAGCAGCGGCTGCGCAACGCGGGTATGTCATGCTGCATGGGGAATATCATGAATCCGCTGTCGGTTATACGTTTGGAGCCGCCGTTTTTTATACTCGCCCGTTTCACATAGGTGTACTCTATCACGCTCCCCGCAACCGTATTCGGAACGAGGAATTCGAGACATGCCGTATCGTCGGGGTGTCGGACATATTTTATGTCCGATTTGTTTATTTCGGTTTCGACGATATCTCCGTCGACCAAAGTGTACGACACGGCTTTTATGCTCGCCTTGGCGCAATCCTCGGTGTAGCCGTCCGCCGATCCGAGGTCGATGGTGACGCGGGCTTGCTTCTCGGCACCTTCCTCCGTGAGAATCTTTATCTTGCGGGAAATTTCCGTGTTGACTTCATAGGTGATGGCTTGATCGCGGTTCCATTGCACCACGACCACATCGGTCAGTCCGTCGATCACGACGGCGTCGGCGCCGTCGGCTATTGCGGGATAATCGGTCCGTTCGAGTTCGGCGCGTGTCACCTTGCCGAATTTGTAGTCGGCCTGTGCCGATGCCGATGTCGCTGTCAGCCAAGCGGCGAGCAGCAGAAGAATACATCGTTTCATATTTCTATCATTGTTAATTATTACTGCGGGCTCGGGCTGCCTTATTCGGACCCGATGCCGTTTTCACCGTCGGAGAACACGATCCTGACTCCCGCGGCATCTTCGTGCGGGTCGGCGGCAGGCAGATTCGTCGCCGAAAATTCGTAATACGGGCACGTGATGCTCATCGTACGTCCGCCGCCGTATACGAAAATGCTGCGGAAGCCGTCGCCCGCACCTCCCGTATGCCTTGTCGGCGGGGTTGCGGTTCGTATCGACCGACACTGGCGGGCGCGCTTGCCCGACAGCGTTCGGACGGGCGCGGTCCCGAGTTTCATCAACTGAAAGCAATCCTCGTATTTGTTGTCGTATACGTAAATCTGAATCTTCGAGGATAGCGACGGGATGTCGCGGAACATGGCCAGATCGATCGCCCTCGTGTCGAACGCGAGAATGTATTTCGGATATTTGTATTCGATGATGCCGCCGACTTCCGCGTCGGGAACCGTAAATGTCACCCTCGTCGATGTGTCGGAGATCCGTTCCGTGCGGATGTCGTCGTCTTTCAGTCGCTTTTTTACGATCCTGCCGTCGACCAGCTTGTAAGAGTATGCGTCTATATCGTCTTTCTTGCAACCCTCCAGATATTCGTTGTCGCCCGTATGATACACGATCGACACGGATGCTTGCGAAAGTCCTTCGGGCTTCAGTATCTTGATCTTGCGCGTGACTATTCTGTCGACATTGTAATATCGCTCGTTCTCGGGATGTGTTTTGTCGGTGCTTAAAAGCAGGTCGTTGAGTTCGTCTATCACGATGGCGGCGGCACCGTCGGCTATTGCGGGATAATCGGTCCGTTCGAGCTCGGCGCGGGTCACCTTGCCGAATTTGTAGTCGGCCTGCGCCGAGGCCGATATCGCTGTCGCGACAATCGACATAATAGTCGAAATAATGGTTATGCGTCTCATGGCGGTTTGACTTAAATATAAGCGAGGTTATCTGTTTATGAAAATCGATCGGATACCTGATTGGGGTGCGGCGGCCGAGGGGTTGATATTTTCAAGTTGAAAAACATAAAGAACGCCTTTCTGATGTGTCATGTGGCTGCTTGTGGCCGTTCCTTTATATAATATTCCGCCGACTGATCCTAAAGTTGCAGGAGGGGTCGTGTGCATTCGTATCGATAATGGTTGATTACGATAAAGCCGCATGTCCAGGTCCTGAAGCTGCGGACCGAAAGTGAATGCTTGGCAGTCTGTTAAAGAATAGGAACTGACAAAAATCCGATATATGGATTTCAGAACGGGAATTTTGCTTTCGAAATGGAAGTCGGGCAATTTTTCTGTGGAGATCGACGACTGCCAATAACTGTACTCTATAATATCTCCCGCTTTGGCATTTGGGAATACAATCTCTACGATTCCCGATTTACTGTCATTTTCAATAATGCTGACATCTTTCGGGTTGAGTTCTCTTTTCACCATGCGGTCATTTTCCATGCTGTATATATAGCCCTCGACGTCGGATATGGGCATGTATTGAAATCCTGTCAAATCGTACGGGATGCGTAATTTCGCATAATCGAGTCCGTTATCATTGAGGATTTTTATTTTTCTAATGATATTGGTTCGGTAGTGCTGCGGTTTGTCGGCAGGCTTTTCGCCGTAAATGTACGGTCCGACAGTTTCCTCCAACACCACTGCGCCATAGCTCGTGACATCCATGCCATAAT
>CAUHCL010000086.1 GCA_959604655.1 uncultured Alistipes sp.
CCGCAGCCTCTGCCCCGCGGAGGCCCGCTGTCGTTCGCGAATGCTCACGTCGCGGCCCCGCAGGCTGCGCCCCGAAAGTTTTCCCATTAACTCCACATGCGGCTCTTTGAGCCGCGCAGTTCGCCGCCCCACAGCAGATGCCCGAGAAACTGTGCCGCTGCGCGGCGTTATCTTCGGCGGCTCGCACCTTTGGTGCGACCCCCGCAGCCGCCGAAGATAAATTTTACACACGCCGTCTCGGCAAAATGCAAGCGAGCTTGCTTTTGCTCTCGCTTATTCGTATATTTGCACACATTACACGAAACGGAACGATGAAGAACATACGTAACTTTTGCATAATAGCTCATATCGACCACGGCAAATCGACTCTGGCCGACCGTCTTCTGGAGTATACCAATACCCTGAACCAGCGCGAGATGCAGGCTCAGGTGCTGGACGATATGGACCTCGAACGCGAAAAGGGCATCACCATCAAGAGCCACGCCATACAGATGGAGTACGCGGCCCGCGACGGACAGACGTATGTGCTCAACCTGATAGACACCCCGGGACACGTCGATTTCTCGTACGAGGTGTCGCGCGCCATAGCCTCGTGCGAAGGCGCCCTGCTGGTGGTGGATGCCACGCAGGGCATTCAGGCCCAGACCATTTCGAATCTCTATCTGGCCATCGGCCACGATCTGGAGATCATCCCCGTGTTGAACAAGATCGACGTGGAGTCGGCGATGATCGACGAGGTGAGGGATCAGGTGATCGACCTGATCGGATGCAAGGACGAAGACATACTGCTCGCGTCGGGCAAGACGGGACAGGGCGTGGAGGATGTGCTGGAGGCCATCGTGGCACGCATTCCCGCGCCGAAAGGAGACGAGAACGCTCCGTTGCAGGCTCTTATATTCGACTCGGTGTTCAACCCGTTCCGCGGTGTGATAGCCTATTACCGCGTGTTCAACGGCACGCTGCGCAAAGGCGACCACGTGAAGTTCTTCAATGCGGGGAGCGAGTACGATGCCGACGAGGTGGGTGTGCTGAAACTCAAGATGCAGCCGCGCACGGAGGTGCGGGCGGGCGATGTGGGATACATATGCTCGGGCATAAAGACCTCCACGGACGTGAAGGTGGGCGACACGATCACCTCGGCCGTCACTCCGTGCAGGGAGGCGATAGCAGGCTTCGAGGATGTGAAGCCCATGGTGTTCGCGGGCGTCTATCCCGTGGAGGCCGACCAGTACGAGGATCTGCGCGCGTCGCTCGAAAAATTGCAGTTGAACGATGCCTCGCTCACGTTCGAGCCCGAAAGCTCGCTCGCGCTGGGATTCGGATTCCGCTGCGGCTTCCTCGGACTGCTGCACATGGAGATCATCCAGGAGCGGCTCTACCGCGAGTTCGACATGGACGTCATAACCACCGTGCCCAACGTGTCGTACCGCATCACCACCACTTCGGGCGAGGTGATGGAGGTACACAACCCGTCGGGACTGCCCGAGATAACCAAGGTGGCGAAGATCGAGGAACCCTACATCCTCGCGCAGATAATCACCAAAGCCGATTTCCTCGGCGCCGTCATAAAGCTCTGCATCGACAAGCGCGGCGTGATGAAGAACCAGAATTTCATCACGCAGGATCGTGTGGAGATCAATTTCGACATGCCGCTGTCGGAGATCGTGTTCGACTTCTACGACAAGCTGAAGAGCATATCGAAGGGGTACGCCTCGTTCGACTATCATCGCACGGGATACGAGCCGAGCAAACTGGCCAAGCTCGACATATTGCTCAACGGCGAGCCTGTCGACGCGCTTTCGTCGCTCATATATGCCGACCACGCCTACGACTTCGGCCGCAAGATGTGCGAGAAGCTGAAGGAGCTGATCCCGCGCCAGCAGTTCGACATAGCCATTCAGGCGGCCATCGGAGCCAAGATCATCGCGCGCGAGACGGTGAAGGCCGTGCGCAAGGACGTGACGGCCAAGTGCTACGGCGGCGATATCTCGCGTAAGCGCAAGCTGCTGGAGAAGCAGAAGGAGGGCAAGAAGCGCATGCGTCAGGTGGGACAGGTGCAGGTGCCGCAGTCGGCGTTCCTGGCCGTGCTGAAGATGGATTGACGGGGCGGCTGTTGCGATTTTTGCGGTGCGCTGCGCTTTGCCGTCGTATTTTGACACGCGGACGGTTGCCGAATCGAAAAAGTTCGTTATATTTGCATTACGGAATTGCGGTAGTAGCTCAGTTGGTAGAGCATTGGCTTCCCAAGCCAAGGGTCACGGGTTCGAGTCCCGCTTACCGCTCGACGTAGGACGGACGCTTGCCTTTGCGGCAGGCGTCCGTCGGCATTCAGGAGGATGTGCAGTCGGCGTGTCCCGCTTTTGCGGCGCCCGATTCCGCTGCGGCAGCGGCCACGGCGGCAGGAACGGTATCGCGCAGGCGCGGGTCGAAGGGCGACGGGATCAGATAGTCGGGACCGAACGCGGCGTCGGGGCGGCCTATCTGTCGGCGAATATCCTCGGGGATCGACTGCCGCGCGAGACGGGCCAAAGCCTCGGCGGCTGCCAACTTCATGGTGTAGTCTATCCGTGAGGCGCGTGCGTCGAGTGCACCGCGGAATATGTAGGGAAATCCCAGAAGATTGTTGACCTGGTTCGGCACGTCGGAGCGGCCCGATGCGTATATGGCGTCGGGCCGTGCCGTCAGGGCATCGTCGCGCGTTATTTCGGGGTCGGGGTTGGCCAGGGCGAGGATTACGGGGCGGTCGCCCATCGTGCGAACCATGGATCGGGTGAGCAGACCCGCTTTCGATACGCCGATGAAGACGTCGGCGCCGACTATGGCGTCGGCGAGCGTGCCCGAAGCCCGCGATGCGGCAAATTCGCGTTTCTCGGGAGTCAGGTCGTCCCGCGATGCCGTGACTATGCCGCGGCTGTCGCAGAGAAGCAGGTTTTCGACGGGAATGCCCGATCGGGTGAGCATGCGCGCCGTGGCGATGGCCGCCGCTCCCGCTCCGTTGATTACTATCCGCATGGATTCCATGCTTCTGCCCGTGCAGATGGAGGCGTTTATAAGCGCTGCGGTGACTATGATGGCCGTGCCGTGCTGGTCGTCGTGCATGACGGGAATGTCGAGCGATTCGACCAGGCGACGTTCGATTTCGAAGCATTCGGGGGCCTTGATATCTTCGAGATTGATTCCGCCGAAGGTGGGCGCCATGCGTAGCACGCACTCCACGAACGAGTCGGGATCCTCGGCATCGATCTCTATGTCGAATGCGTCGATTCCCGCCATCATCTTGAACAGCATACATTTGCCTTCCATAACGGGCTTGGCGGCCCGTGCCCCTATGTTGCCGAGGCCGAGTACGGCAGTGCCGTTGGTTATGACCCCGACGAGATTACCGCGACGCGTGTAGTCGTAGCTGCATTCTGGGTCGGCCGCGATGGCCAGAGCGGGTGCGGCCACTCCCGGGGAGTAGGCCAGCGACAGTTCATGCTGCGTAGATACGGGTTTGGTGGGGCGGATCTCTATTTTTCCCGCGCCGTTCTGCGAATGGTAGCGTAATGCCTCGGCGTAAAGTCTCTTTTCGTCCATGTCTTCGGTTTGCGTTTAGTAATGCAAACCGCGTACAAAAAGAGTGCTCGGCTTATCGTAAGCGGAACGGCAAAACGAAAGAGCGGCCTTTACGGTCGCTCTTCGATGGATTGTCGCTGCGGTTTCGCACCTGCTACTGCGCCTCTGTACTTGCTACTGCGCCTGCCAGACGCTTATGTTGAATATGAAATCGCGCAGTTCGGAGCGTGTCGCCAGACGGCAGCAGGTATACTCCTGCGGCAGCGGTTTCCACAGAGTGAAGTTAATGAAATCGCGGGTCGATGCTTCGAGCATTATGTTCCCGTCGGTGGTTTGTTTGTCGAATATCCCCCATAGAAGCGGGTCATTCTTTGCCCAATGCTCGCTCGGGCTGAAGATGTAGAGTTCTCCGACTTTGAAGTTGCAATCTTTTAGTTTCATAGGGAATAAGGTTGTTGTCGGGAGAAAGCCATGTTGTTCCCTCCGACTCGTCGGATTAACGGAACTCGTAACATTCTGAGACATGATTCGTTCTAAAAGGGGGTGTGTTATCAATTGTCCTCGGGCACGAGGCAGACTGTTCGTGCGGATCGGTAAGCAGACGTTATGTTTACAAGTCGAAAAGAAGGTGCCCATAATAATTTATGGGCACTCCTCCGACTAAGTAAGTAACCATTTATATAGCAAACGAACCCTCTGCCGAAAGGTCTTGGCCTGCTATTTTTATAGTATATTCGCCTTCCGCTTCGGGGGCTGCGAAACGTATCATCTCCTCGGCATCGGTGTCGCAAACGTGAGTCGAGACGATATTTCCTGAGGCATCCTCGATGGTGACGGTTACCTCGCCGAACATATAGTTGAAGTATACCTCTATCGAAGAATCGGCACGGTCGAGATAGGCTTCGATAAACTTTACGGCAGAGCGGGGACGCTCAATTCCACCTCCGATTAGTTTATCAAGATGTATTTCTTCAGTATCTCTAGTTGGTACATCTTTTTCATTTATATTTTGGCTACATACCTCACCTATTACGATAGATAATGATACTAATAAGAAGAAAATTTTTTTCATGATTAAAAGTGATTAGTTGTTTACTTTACAAAAGTAGACTCTGCCGCCCTCTTTTCCTAATCTTTATATCTCATACTATCGATTGCAATATGCTTATTTGCAGATGATTATATATTACAAAATATAATGATTTTCAACATCCAGATTGTCAGGCGGTTACTTCTTTGATTGCATTTTGCTGATTAACAATTGATTATTATCTATGTATTCGGGATTGTCTCTTATTGCCATCATATATTTGACTATATCCAGCGACGAACCTTTAAGTCCCATCTTATTTCCGATTTTACATCTCGTATTGTATATGCTCGAGATATTGGAGTGATTGAACAAAACTCGGATCTCCTCTTTTGTAAAATCGAGAAAGGCACATGCGCAGAATGTTTTCTCGTGGTCGGTAAATTCGAATTTTTCGGCCAAACGCGTAACAACGTTATCATACATTATGTCTGCCAGTGCGACCAGATCCCCTGCCGTATATTTGTTTCCCTTGCTCTCTAAATTGATATATGCCGTGAACCGCTCTTTGAACGTATTGGGCAGAACACTCGTTATGGATATGTCGCATAGTGTTTTCAGGGAGTCTATTCGGCGTCCGAGCAATTCCAGTAATTTGTCGGCTCTGGCTCCCTTTGCCGCTGCCAAATCTTTCAAGTTTTTATACTTCAATGTAAGGTTCTCGTAATTCGCATCGACCTCTTCGATATATTGGCGATACTCCTCTATCTTCTGATTCTTACGTGCTGCGATATATCTGTATAAGCAGATAAGAATCCCGCCTACGATGGCGGCCAGTATCAAAATCAATGAATTTACCAGCTTCTGAAGTTTGTGTTTGGCTTCGAGAACTTCATATGATCTTTGCAGATATTGGGTTTTATATTTTTGATCTAATTTTTCAATGAGATTACACTGCTGAATATATGTTATAGAGTCAAAAAGATGATTATATATTTCTCTATATTTAAGGGCATTTTTATAATTATTAAGTTTCTTTTCGCACTCTGAAAGTGCGATGTATATTCCAATATTGCTGTCTGTACTTTTGGATATATGTTTTAATGAAGACAGAAAATAATATTTAGCAGAATCTATCTTATTTTGTTTCAGATATATCTGTCCTAATATTGGATAATGTAAAATCGGTATATTGTTGTAGTTTAATCTACGATAGGTGTTTAATAATTTTACTTTTGACTCTTCAACCATTTCATAGCTATTGTACATTTTAATGTTTATGCTCTGAATCTTTAATTCGACATCTAACATTTGTAATGTGTCATTGCCTTTTTCTATTATATTTTTCGCAGAGTCTAAATATAATAGTGCACTATCCAATTTATTATCAATTCTATATAATTCACTTATATTCTTTAACGATAATGTTTGGTTGTAATAGTGTTGAATGGACTCAAATGCTTTTGCGGCCATAATAAAATGATTTATGGCTTCTTTTGTGCTATTTTGATTATAATATAGCATTCCTATCGCCGAATAGATCAATCCTTTGATATATTCGTTGTCGGTTTTCTCGGCATATATTCTGGCGGGAACGAACGCTTTCATGGCTTCGTCTATGTCGCCGGCATTGTTCGCCACGATGCCGTAATAGTAGAATGCCTGCGCACGTTCCTCGTTTGAGCCGCGGTGAGCGTAGTAGTCGCGGGCGACGCGGATTATGGAGTCGTTCTCGACATCGATGTAGTTCTTGTCGAGCGCCTGCGAGTAGAGCAGAGCGTATTTGGCTCTGTTCCTGCGCCCTCGTATGCGATCTATTCGGATCTCTTCGAGGATGTTCAGCGAACTGTCGGGATGTTCGAGCATAAGGTTTTCCGCCTTGTAGAGTTCCGAACGGTAGGCGGTTCCGCATGCAGTGAAAATCAATGTAAATAATGCAAAAAGTCGTTTAGGTACCATAATAAGATGATCCGAATGGTGATTTATTACACAAAGATATGCGTTTTTGTCTCGGATCGGCAAAAACGCAGGTTAAATATGGATCTCGGAGATGTGTTTATTCCGAACAGACTTCGGGCGACCCGCTTCTTCAGAGGCGTGCGAGGACATGGTAAATATATAAGGTATTGCGTCTCGAACCGCAGGCGTTATGCCGCTTCGTTTTTACCCCTCAGCTTCGCGACGAGCGTGCGTACCTCGTCGAAAGCCTCCATGCGGGTCGCGAATGCCCCTGCGGCATATACAGTTGCGCCGAGGACGATCTCGGCCGCAAGGCGTGCGGCCACATGCCAATGCGCCGCGAGATGTGCCACGCAGACCACGGCGGCATACATCGACAGCGTAAGTACCGTTATCGGCAGCAGCGTACGCAGCGTGCGGGCTATCCCGAGCGAGGCGTAGCGCCGTGCGGCGAGCATGTTCACCGCCGCCTCGCATGCAGCCGATGCCGCGAGTCCCCATGCCACGGCCTCGACGCTTCGTGGGATGGTGGCGATTAGGATGAGGGTCGTCATAGCGCGCTTCACTATCTCCAGCCGCAGTATTATGCTGCCGTCGCTCTTCACTTTCAGTATGTTATAGGCGATCATCGAGAGCGGATAGAAGATTCCCGCCAGACACATTATGCGGAAGTACGGTATGGCGGGGCGCCAGTCGGGCTTGAGCAGGAGCGTGTATATGTCGTCGGCCGTAGCGATGAGTCCCGCCATCGCGGGGAACATCACGAATGCCGTCACCATTATCACGCGGCGGTACCCCTCGGCGAATTTGGCTTCGTCGCCCCCTATGCGCGACAATGCGGGAAACGTCACGCTCTGTATCGACTGCATGGCCGAGTTCACTGGCATGTCCTTCAGCTTTTGCGCCTGGTTGAAACACCCCAGAGCGTCGCCCGAGTATATTTTGCCGATGAACAGCTGCGCTATGTTGTTGTACAGCGCCGTGATTATGTCGGTGGCCATCAGGCGCAGACTGTACGGGGCCATCTCGCGCAGCGATGATGCCTTGCATGCGGCCCGCGGCCGCCACGTGCTGCCGCTCCACAGCAATGCGGCCTTGACGGCCATCATGCTCACCCGCTGCCCCACGAGACTCCAGATGCCGCAGCCGCTTACGGCCATGACCACGGCCACGATGCCGCTCGCGAGCGACGAAGTGAATGTTATGGCCGAGAGCCGTGCGAACCGAAATTCGCGCACCATGATGGTGTTCTGTATGACGCACAGCGCGTTGACGGGCAGCAGCAGAAAAAGGACGGGGGCCACCCGAGCCAGCTCAGGCCATCCGTAATAGCGTGCCGCGAGGGGCGACAGTGCGGTCAGGAGGGCATAAAGGATGAGCGACGTTACGATGTTGAAACGGAAAACGGCCTTGTAGTCGCCTTCGGCGGGCTGCGCCTTGCGTATGAGCGTCTGCGAGAATCCGCTGTCGACCACCACCTGCGCCAGAGCGGTGAACACGGTGAGCACCGCCATTATGCCCAGGTCCAGGGGGACGAGTATGTTGGCCACGACGATGCTCACCACGGCCTGCAACAGCATGGAGCCCGCCTTTTCGGATATGCTCCACGCCACGCCCGACGCCACGCGTCCGCTCAGATCGCCCTTCGCCGCCATTCTCGCGTTACGCGGTTAGTCCAACAGCGCCTCCACGCCGAGGCGGTACGAGTCGAGTCCGAACCCCATGATCGAGCCTTTTGCCACGGGGGCCAGCAGCGACGTGTGGCGGAATTCCTCGCGCGCGAGGATCGACGATATGTGCACCTCCACCACGGGAGTCTCCACCGCCGACACCGCGTCGCGCAGCGCGACCGACGTGTGGGTGTAGCCGCCCGCGTTGAGCACTATGCCGTCGTAGCGGCCGACCGAAGCGTGTACGGCATTGATGAGTTCGCCCTCGATGTTCGACTGGAAGTAGTCGAACTCCGCGCGGCCCTCGTAGCGCTTGCGCAGCGAGGCCATGCAGTCGTCGAACGTGGTCGATCCGTAGACCTTCACGTCGCGCGTGCCTTGCAGATTGAGGTTGGGTCCGTTGAGTATGAGAATCTTTTTCATGGTCCGTTTTATTCGTAAATTTTGGGTTGCGTCCGGCCGCGAAGCACGCGCAGTGCGTTCGCCGCTAAAGCCCGCAATTCGTTTTCCCCCGCATACACCGTCACGGGGGCTATGAAACGGCAATAGCCCTCGATGGCGTCGGTAACGCGTCGACTGTAAGCTATGCCGCCCGTGAGTATTATCGAGTCCACCTCGCCGCGCAGCGCCACGGCCATGCTGCCTATCTCCTTCGCCACGGTGTAGCAGAGCAGGTCCAGAGCCTTGCGCGCCACCTCGTCGCCGCGGCTTTCGCGCTGTTCGAGCTCTCTTACCGAGTTGGTG
>CAUHCL010000087.1 GCA_959604655.1 uncultured Alistipes sp.
ACCTTTTGACGTCAAAAGGTTGCGCCAAAAACCGCCGCGGTGAAACGATTTCGGGATCGTCCTTGCGCATGCGCTGAATCGGATGCCTGACGGCACTTTTGAAACAATCAAAAAGTCTCCGATTCTTAACGCTTCGTCGCCGCGGCCGCCCTTTGTCCGAAATCGCTTCTGCCGCGGGATGGGCTGACGCGTGTGTATTAAATGCGACTCTTTAGAGTCGCGCAGTTCGCCGCCGCCCCACCGCGGCGGACTGCAACTCGCCGATGGCTCGTGCGAGTCCTCCGCCGTCGGCGAACAGCACGCCAAAAACCGAAAATGCAGTCCGCAGGACTGCGCGGGCCGCAGCCTCTGCCCCGCGGAGGCCCGCTGTTGTTCGCGAATGCTCACGCCGCGGTCCCCGCAGGCCGCAGCCCGAAAACATTTCCGTCATTACATCTGCGGTTCTTCAGAAATTGCCCGGTTCGTCGAAGATAACGCCTGCGGCCGATCGTTAAGGCAGCTGCATGTGCGTCTCCAGCGTTTGGCGCAGATGCGACGAGTCGAGGTGGGTGTAGATCTCGGTGGTGAGGATGTTCTCGTGCCCCAGCAGCTCTTGTACCTGGCGGATGTTGGCGCCGCCCTCCAGCAGGTGGGTGGCGAAGGAGTGGCGGAAGGTGTGGGGGCTTATCTTCTTGTCGATGCCCGCGCGGAGGGCGGCCTGCTTTATTATGGTGAAGATCATCACCCGCGTGAGGCGTCCGCCGCGGTTGTTGAGGAACAGCGTGGCGTCGTTTCGGCGCCCCTCGCCGCGCGTCTCCAGATAGAGTTGTATGCGGTCGCGGGCTATGCCGCTCACGGGAACCAGCCTCTGCTTGTCGCCCTTGCCGATTATGCGTATGCAGCCCTCGCCGAAAAAGAGGTCGCCGATCTTCAGGTCGCACAGCTCCGACACACGCACGCCGCACGAATAGAGCACTTCGAGTATGGCGCGGTCGCGCAGCCCCTTGGGCGTGGACGGGTCGATGGAGCCTATCAGGCGGTCGATCTCGTCGACGCTCAGCGTGTCGGGCAGCTTGCGGCCCGCCTTGGGCGCCTCGACCGTTTCGGCGGGCGACGATGAGATCATGTCGTTGAGAAGCATGAAGTTGAAGAAGCTCTTTATGCCGCTCAGGTTGCGGGCCTGCGAACTCTTCTCGCGGCCCTCTTCGTAGAGCCGCCCCATGTAGCGTTCGATCATGTTGCGCTCCACCTTGCGCGGCGGCACGTCGTAGTGATGCAGAACGAAGTGGGCGAAGTGTTCCAGATCGCGCATGTAGGATTCGATGGTGTTGCGCGACAGATGCTTCTCCAGCAGCATGTAGGTGTGGTAGCGGCGCGCTATTTCCGCCCATTTGTTACTGTATTCTGCCATATTCTTGTTAACTTTGTCTGCCGCGAAGATAATGAAATTTTACATAATATGGATTACGTGGAGTTGGATATGGCGGTCGGCGACGACGAGCGCGCCGAGATCGTGACGGCGCTGCTGTGCGACATGCCGTTCGAGGCGTTCGAGACGGCCGACGGACATCTTAAGGCATACATTCCCGCAAAGGATTACGAGGCGTGCCGCGCCGAGGCTGCGGCCGTGCTGGATGCCGCGGGCGTTGCGGAGCGCAGCGAGCGCGTGATCGGCCGTGAGAACTGGAACGCCGCATGGGAGAGCGATTTCGAGCCCGTGGAGGTGGCGGGCGACATCCCCGTGCGCATACGCGCCCCGCATCATGCGCCGTCGGCCGCGGGTGTGATGGACGTGACGGTGGTGCCGCACATGTCGTTCGGCACGGGGCATCACGTCACCACGGCCCTCATGACGAGCGCCATAACGTCGCTGGGCGTGGGCGGCCTGCGAGGGCTGGACATGGGGTGCGGCACGGGCGTGCTCTCCATCGTGGCGGTGAAGTGCGGCGCCGAGGCCGTGACGGCCGTCGATACCGACGAGTGGGCTTGCCTGAGCTGCCGCGAGAGTGCGGAGCTGAACGGTGTGGCGGACCGCATCGAGGTCGTGTGCGGATCGATGGGCGACGTGGCTGCGTGCAGGTTCGACTTCATTGTGGCCAACATCAACCGCAACATCCTGCTCGACATGATGCCGATGTTCGGCGCGGCGCTCGCCGAGGGCGGCCGCTGCGTGATGAGCGGATTCCTCGCCGACGACGCGGCGGCGATAAGGGAGGCTGCGCAACGACACGGCATGGCGTGCGAGTCGGAGTACGAGCGCGACGGCTGGATCGCCGCGGTGTGCAGAAAGGCGGAGTAATATCGCGGCCCGCTTTAAGGCTCGCTGCCGCTATCCCCGCAGGCTGCGACTCGCCATTACAAGCCCCCAAGAGACCAATAAATATTCTTATATGACGATACTTCCGATTTCATATATGGGATCGACCGAGTACTTCGCGCGGCTGCTGCGCGAGGAGTGCGTGATCGATCTGGGCGAACACTACGTGAAACGCTCGGAACGCAACCGCGCCTCGATCCTCTCGGCCAACGGCGTGATGCGGCTCACGGTGCATGTCGTGAACGGCAACCGCCCGCAGCAGCCCGTGCGCGACATGAGGATCGACTACTCCAAGCGGTGGCAGCACCAGCACTGGATCTCCATCGTGTCGGCCTACAAGTCGTCGCCCTATTTCGACCACTACGCCGAGCATATCGAACCCTTCTACCGCCGCCAATGGCGCTGGCTTGTCGACTACGACATGGAGTATACGCGTGCGCTGCTGCGTCTGGCGGGCTCGGCGGCCGAGCCGCGCGTGTCGGAGAGTTATGTGGAGGCCGCGGCGGGCGATCTCGACCTGCGGAGCGGTCGTGGCGCCCGCTGCGGGCAAGAAAAAAGCCACGAAGAAGGCCCGACCTTCGTGGCCGAGCCTTACGTTCAGGTCTTTTCCGACCGTATGCCTTTCGCACCGAATCTCTCGATGCTCGATCTGCTGCTGTGCGAGGGACCCTCGGCTATTGACGCTGTTTTAATGCGTTGCCGATTGTGATCGTCTCCGAGTCGCGCAGTTCGCCCGCCGAGACGACCACGCTGCTGCGGCCCCTCATCACCACCGAGTCCGATATGAACTGGCACGGGGCGTACTCCCGCACGCGCACCGTATCCTTGTTGACCGTGAGCACGGGGGCTTCGGGCGCCGACGAGTAGAACTTCACCTGCTGGATCGAGTCGCGGCGTATGTTGCGACGTTTCTCCGTTATGTGGAGCGTGGGGCTCTGCCTGTTCCACAGCGCGCGGTAGAGGTAGTAGGCGTCCTTGCAGTCCTTGCGGTCGAAGGTGACCAGTCCCGTGCGCGACACACCGTCGGTGTGGCGCACCGATCCGAATTCGAACATGTTGTTGATCCACACGCCCCAGAAGTGGGTGTCGCCCGTCAGGTTGCGCGCATAGCCCTCGTGGAATTCGGTGAGCCAGCGTTCGGGCTGCCAGCGCGGATCCATGCGGGCGGGCTTCATGGCGTCGTCGGTCTGCTGGTCGATCGATCCGCCCTCGCCGTAGGCTATGGCCGAACGCAGATGGCTCCAGTCTTTGCGGAGCTTCTCGCGCCATATGTTCACATCCTCTATCGTGCCGCGCTCCCAGCCCAGGTTCTGCTGCCATACTATGAGGTCGGGGACGAAATTGATCTCGCCGTCCTGGTTGCTGCACGCCACAGTGGGACGCGACGAGTCGAGCAGCTTGGCCGCCGAATTGAGCCTGCGCACGTAGTCGAGCACGTTGTCGCCGCGCATCCATATGAGCGAGTAGATGCCCCACATCACCACCGACGGGTGGTTGTAGTTCTGCACTATCACCTCGCGCAGCTGTTGCAGGCCGTTGTTCTTGAACTTGTCGGTGGCGTAGTAGAACACATCGCTCAGGAAAGGCGCGCGGGTGAAGGGGGTATCGATCCACACGAGCATGCCGTTCTGGTCGCAGCAGTCGTAGAGATACTGCGCGTGCGGCGCCGTGGCCGAGCGTATGGCGTTGGCCCCTATGTCGCGTATCTGCTGCATGTCCTCGTCGTAGTGGCGCGTGCGCAGCGCGTTGGCTATGGCGGCGCGGTCGTGGTAGAGCGTCACGCCGTGCACGGGGATCTTCTCGCCGTTGATCTTCAGGCCCTCTTCGGGCGTCACCTCTATCTTGCGGAATCCCGTCGTGACGGTCACTTCGTCCTCCTGCTTGGGACCTATGCCTATGGTGACGGTGTAGAGGTTGGGCTCGTTGCAGCTCCACAGCTGCGGTTCCTCGATGGTGAAGGGTATGTCGACGGGTTTGTCGGGCTCGATGCGCCCCTTCAGGTAGCGCGTATACACGGCGTCGCCCTGCGGGCCGCGCACCGTGATGGCCAGATCGCACGCCTTGTCGACGGTCGAGGTGACCCACACCGACGCCGTGGCCTCCACCAGATTGTCGGTGATGTTGTTCTGATGCACGAGCACGCCGTCCGAGCCGTAGTAGAGCGGCGACACGGTAGTCTGCTCGGTCACGATCAGCTCCACGTCGCGGTAGATGCCGCCGTAGAAGTTTATCTCCGACGAGGTGGGCAGTATGTCGTTCTGGTAGGAGTTGTTGACCGTCACCAGCACCGAGTTGTTGGCGCCGAATTGCAGGAAGGGCGTGATCTCGAAGGTGAACGCCGTCCATCCGCCGCGGTGCTCGCCTGCATGGTGGCCGTTGACGAACACGTCGGCGACGCTCTGCACGCCGTAGAACTTCAGGAACAGCCGCTTGCCCGACCACTCGGCGGGGATGTAGATGTCGCGCAGGTAGTTGGCCGTGGTTTGCAGATAGTTGCCGCGGCCCGCCAGCGCGTCGAGATTCCACGTGTGGGGCAGCGATATGTGCCGTGCGTAGTCGCTGCTGGTCTCCAGCTTGAAGAAGAACTGCCAGTTGTCGTTCAGCGAATAGGTGGTGCGGGCATGAGCCGATACGCATGCCGCCAGCAACATGATGACGATGATGTAACGCTTCATAACGAATGGTTTTCCCTGCCCGCACTTGCCTTGCAGCGAGGTGCGAACCATGCGGCACGGCCGATCCGGACAGCGTTTGTCAATGCAAATATATAAATAATCAAAAAAATTATGCTAACTTCGTGCAATATTTCGCTTCGCGGGAGACTTTCCTGCGAACTTCGGCACAAATATGAACGTTTTCGACATAATACTCTATCTGGCGCTCGCGTGGGCCGTGTTCAACGGCTGGCGGCGCGGATTCCTGTTGCAGATGCTGTCGCTGGCGGCCGTCGTGGCGGCGTTTTATCTGGCGGTGAAGTACGGCGCGGAGCTGGGCGCCGCCGCGGGCATAAAGGAGGGGGCCGCCGTGGCGGGTTTCCTCATCATCTTCGTCGCGGCGCTGGTGGGCATAGGCATCGTCGGCCACCTCATGCGCGCCGTGTTCCGCTTCGCGGGGTTAGGGGCGATAGATACCCTGCTCGGGGTGCTCTTTTCGGTCGCCAAGATACTGCTGGTGGTAAGCGTGCTGTATGCGGGTTTCGACGCGCTCAACCGCGATTGCGACATGGTGTCGTCCGAGACGATCGACCAGTCGCGCTGGTTCCGTCCCGTGGCGGGGCTTGCCGACAAGCTGACCCCCTATTTTGAAGAGCTGAAAGGCCGCATAAACGACTGATCTATGGCAGAGAACGGATTCCACGGCACGGTGATGCGCTCGACGGGCAGCTGGTACGAGGTGCTGCACGACGGTGTAGCGGTCAGGTGCCGCATACGCGGCAAGCTGCGCCTCAAGGGGGTGCGCTCAACCAATCCCGTGGCCGTGGGCGATCGGGTGCGGTGCGAGGCCGACGAGCAGGGCGGCTACGCCATAGCGGAGATCATGCCGCGGCGCAACTACGTGATACGCCGTGCGTCGAACCTCTCGAAGGAGTCGCACATCATAGCCGCCAACATCGACGGGGCGCTGCTGGTCACCACTCTCTTCGCGCCCGTGACGGCGCCCGAGTTCATCGACCGCTTCCTGGTCACGTGCGAGGCATACAAGGTTCCCGTGACGATACTTCTGGCCAAGGCCGATCTGGCGCGCACGCGTCCCGAGGCCGCCGCGGAGTTCCACCGCGTGTATGAGGGTGCGGGCTACCGCGTGATAGACGTCTCGGCCACCGAGGGCGAGGGCATCGACGAGGTGCGCGAGGTGCTGCGCGGCCGCACCACGCTGCTCTCGGGCAACTCGGGCGTAGGCAAGTCCACGCTGGCCGCGGCCGTCGAGAAGGGGCTCGACATACGCACGGGCGAGATCTCGCAGAGCCACCACAAGGGGCGCCACACCACCACCTATGCTACCATGTATCCGCTCTCGGAGGGTGGCTACATAATCGACACCCCCGGGATCAAGGGCTTCGGCCTGATCGATATCGACGACGCCGAGCTGGCGCACTACTTCCCCGAGATGATGCGCTATCTGCCCGAATGCCGCTTCTACAACTGCTCGCACACCCACGAGCCGCATTGCGCGGTCGTGGCGGCGGTGGAGAGGGGCGAGATAGCCTTCTCGCGTTACGAAAGCTACCTGAAAATATTGGATGAAGATGACAAATACAGAAAATAGCGCGCGCGACGCCGCGTGGTACGACGCACGCACCGACTACATGTCGGGATTCCTCACCGAGGAACGGCGCGAGGTGCTGCGGCGCACGGCGTCGATGCGCACCCGATACATGACCATCCTGACGGAGAACACGTTCCATCCGCAGAACGCCAGCGCTCTGGTGCGCCATTGCGAGGCGTTCGGGTTGCAGGACCTGCACACGGTGGAGACGCTGTGCCGCTTCAATCCCAACGTCAACATCGTGCGCGGCACCGACAAGTGGGTCGACATAACGCGCCACCCCTCGACCGCCGAGGCCGTGGCCTCGCTGCGCGGCGCAGGCTACCGCATAGTGGCCACCACGCCCCACCGCGAGAGCTGCACGCCCGAGACGTTCGACGTCGCCCGCGGCCCCTTCTGCCTGGTCTTCGGGACCGAGCACGCGGGGGTGTCGGACGAGATCATTTCGTCGGCCGACGAGTTCCTGCGCATACCCATGTGCGGTATGGTGGAGAGTCTCAACGTGTCGGCCTCGGCGGCCATACTGATATACATGCTCTCGCAGCGCATGCGTTTGTCCGATGTCGGCTGGACGCTGACCGAGGCCGAGCGGCGCGAGCTGCTGTTCCGCTGGACGGTGGCGTCGGTGCGCGACGGACGACGGATCCTCGAACGCGAGTTCGGGCGGGAATAAGAATATCGATATCGCCGTGCGATATCGGCAGTTCGCCGCCGCCCCATGCGGCGGACTGCAACTCGCTTTACGCTCGCTTCGTCCTCCGCCGTCGGCGAACGGTTCGGCCGATATTATCTTTCGAAATAACATATAACTTATGAGCGATATACTTAGAAAACGTTTTCTGGCGCATATAGGCCAGACCTCGCCGTCGCCGATGATGATCGAGGTGGCGCGCGCCGAGGGCGTGTTTTTCTACACCCCCGAGGGCAAGCGTTACTACGATCTGGTGGCGGGCGTGTCGGTGAACAACGTGGGCCACGCCAACCCTGCGGTGGTGGAGGCCGTGCGGCGTCAGGCGGCCGACTACATGCACATAATGGTCTACGGCGAGATGGTCGAACGTCCGCAGGTGGAGTTCGCGCACCGTCTCGCCGAGGCGCTTCCCGCACCGCTGGAGAGCGTCTACTTCGTCAACTCGGGTGCCGAGGCGGTCGAGGGGGCGTTGAAACTCGCCAAACGCCATACGGGCCGCACCGAGATGATCTCCATGCGCTGCGCCTACCACGGCTCCACCCACGGAGCCATGAGCATGATGGGCGCTCCCGAGGGCGAGGAGTGGAAAGGGGCGTTCCGTCCGCTGCTGCCCGACACGCGGGCCATACGTTTCAATTGTCGGGAGGATCTGGCCCTGATTACCGAGCGCACGGCGTGCGTGCTGTGCGAGCCCGTGCAGGGCGAGGCGGGCGTGCGGCCTCCGCAGAACGACTTTTTGAAGGCTCTGCGCCGCCGTTGCGACGAGACGGGCGCGATGCTCATCTTCGACGAGATACAAACGGGCATGGGCCGCACGGGCGCGATGTTCGCCATGACCAAGTACGGCGTGACGCCCGACATAGTGTGCCTGGCAAAGGCTCTGGGCGGCGGGATGCCGCTCGGCGCGTTCGTGTCGAGCCGCGAGGTCATGTCGTCGCTCTCGCACGATCCCGCGCTGGGGCACATAACCACCTTCGGCGGGCATCCCGTATGCTGCGCCGCGGGACTCGCGGCGATGAAATATTTGCAGGATAATGACGTTGTGGCCGACGTCGAGCGCAAGGGCGCGCTCTACGAGGCGCTGCTGCGCGACCATCCCGCCGTGCGCGATATACGCCGCTCGGGACTGCTGCTCGCCGTGGAGCTGGGCAACTCCGAGAAGCTCTACCGCATCATGGAGCTCTTCGCCCGCGAGGGTATCATGAGCGACTGGTTCCTCTATTGCGACACGGCGTTCCGCATATCGCCGCCGCTGGTGATCTCCGACGACGAGGTATGCGACAGCGTGGCGATCATCCGCAGATGCCTGGACGAGCTGGTGTAAATCGACGGAATGTTTTCGAAGAGCGGCTTGCTGTCCGCCGCGATGGGCAGCGACGAATAGCGCGGCCCCAAGAGCCGCAGGCGGACGGTCTCGGATAAAATTTATCTTCGGCGGCTCGCACCTTTGGTGCCCCCCCCCGCGTCCGCCGAAGATAATGCCGCTCCGCGGCGCAGTTGTTCGATGTTACACACGCGTCAGCCCATCCCGCGGCAGAAGCGATTTCGGAAAAAGGGCGGCCGCGGCGACGGAGCGTTAAGAATCGGAGACCTTTTGATTGCTTCAAA
>CAUHCL010000088.1 GCA_959604655.1 uncultured Alistipes sp.
CGCCCACCTACTGGGTGTTCAGCATGTATACTCCCCACCAGGGCGCCGAGTCGGTACCTCTCTACTTCGATCCCGTGACGGCCGAGGACAAGTATCGCCGCAAGGTCGACCTGCTGTCGGCCACCGCGTCGCGCGCCGACGACGGTACGATCACCCTGTCGCTCGCCAACGTCGATCTCGACAAGGAGTGCCGCGTGACGATCGCCCTCGACGGCGACAGACGTTACGACGTCCGCGGGCAGGTCCTGACGGCCGATGCCATGAACGCCCGCAACACCTTCGAGAGTCCCGACGCCGTGCGTCCCGCGGAGCTGAAGGGCATAAAGTCGTCGAAAGGCGAAATCGAGGTGGTTTTGCCCGCCAAGTCGATAGTTTCGCTCACGCTCAGGTAGCGTCGCGGACCAATATCGCGGCAAAAGTCTGAAAATCGGCTGACAAGTTGCGGTTTTCAGACTTTTTTTCTTATCTTTGCAAACTAAAAAACGGGCTGTGCCCGAACGGGTAACGTTTGAAACGATAAACAAAAAGAATATAAACAAAATTTTTAACGACAATGCAAAGTAAAGGCGCAATTAAATTGTTCGCGATCATACTGGTGATCGCGAGCCTCTACCAGCTCTCGTTCTCGTTCAAAACGCGAAGCGTGGAGAAGGCTGCCGCAGAGTATGCGGAGGCGTTCGACGAGGCTGAAAGAGCATCCGCCGAGGCTTATTATCTCGACTCGATCATGAATAAGCCCGTTTACAGTCTTCTCGGACTCAAGGACTACACCTACAAGGAGTGCAAGGAGAAGGAGGTGAACCTCGGTCTCGACCTCAAGGGCGGTATGAACGTGATGCTCGAAATCGAAGTTCAGGACCTTATCAAATCGTTGGCAGGCGAGAGCCGGGAAGATCCCGCGTTCGTCGAGGCGATGAACCGCGCGAACGAGGCCATGAAGGCGGGTACCAACGACTACATAGGCGTGTTCGCCAAGGCTTATAAGGAGTGTTCCAACGGTGCGCCTCTGGCCGCCATCTTCGTGAGCCCCGACCGTAAGGACATCACCCCCAACAGCACCGACGACGAGGTGGTGAAGGTCCTGCGTCAGGAGACCGACGCCGCCATCGCCGCGTCGTTCAACATCCTGCGCAGCCGTATCGACCATTTCGGCGTGACGCAGCCCAACATCCAGCGCCTGCCCAACTCGAACCGCATCATGGTGGAGTTGCCTGGCGTGAAGGAGCCCGAGCGCGTGCGCAAGCTGTTGCAGGGCTCGGCTTCGCTGGAGTTCTGGGTGACCTACAATGCGGGCGAGGTCCTGCCCTGGCTGGCCGAGGCCGACCGCATGATAAAGCAGGACAACGACGAGAGCAATGGCGCCGCCACGGCTGAGACCGAGGCTGCCGAGACTGCGGAGCAGGCCGAGGGTCTGGCTGCCGAGGTGGCCGAAAAGAACGATGCCGCTGCCGAGCAGAACGCCTCGTCGCGCTTCACCCGCGAGACCAATCCCCTCTTCGCCCTGCTCGATCCTTCGTATGCGGGCGGTTGCATCGTCGGCGTGGCTGCATCGGCCGACATGCCTGCGGTGAACGCCTATCTGGCCCGTGCTGACGTGCAGAATCTGTTCCCGAGCGATCTGGAACTCAAGTGGGGCATCAAGGGTGAGGATATGTTCGACGGCCGCGTGGCTCTGTATGCCCTGCGTTCGATCGACGGCAAGCCCGCCATGGACGGCAGCTCGGTATCGACGGCGCAGGAGCGCTATTCGGACCGCGGCGCTACGGCCGAGGTCGGCATGACCATGACATCCAACGGCGCGTCGCAGTGGGCGCAGCTCACGGGTCAGAACGTGGGCAAGCCCATAGCCATCGTGCTCGACGGTTACGTATATTCAGCCCCCAACGTTCAGAACAAGATCGAGGGCGGCGTTTCGCAAATTACGGGTAATTTCACCATTCAGGAGGCGCAGGACTTGGCCAACGTGCTCAAGTCGGGTAAGGTGCCCGCTCCCGCGCGCATAATACAGGATACGGTGGTAGGTCCCTCGCTCGGTCAGGAGTCGATCAATGCGGGTCTGCTCTCGTTCGTGCTGGCATTCGTGCTGGTGCTGCTCTACATGGGTCTGTTCTACAAGACGGCGGGCTGGATGGCCGACATGGCGCTTATCCTTAACGTATTCCTGCTGGTGGGCGTGCTGGTGTCGTTCGGCGCCGTGCTGACGCTGCCCGGTATCGCGGGTATCGTGCTCACGATGGGTATGGCGGTGGATGCCAACGTCATCATATACGAGCGTATCAAGGAGGAGCTTCGCGGAGGCAAGGGCCTCTCGCTCGCTATAAAGGACGGTTTCTCGAATGCCTACTCGGCCATCATCGACGGTAACCTTACCACCATCATCACGGGTATCGTGCTGTTCGTGTTCGGTAACGGTCCCGTTCAGGGCTTCGCCACCACGCTTATCATAGGTATCCTGACCTCGTTCTTCTGCGCGATCTTCATCACCCGCATGCTGCTGGAGTGGATCGAGGCGAAGTGGGGCAAGGTGTCGTTCTCGCGTTCGTGGTCGGAGAACTGGCTGGCCAACGTGTCGTTCGACTTCATCGCCAAGCGCAAGGTGTCGTACGTCGTTTCGGGCACTCTGATCCTGCTCTCGCTCCTGTCGCTCGCTTTCCACGGCCTCAATACGGGCGTTGACTTCACGGGCGGCCGTACCTATGTGGTACGCTTCGACAGCAACGTATCGCCCGAGGCGGTCCGCGAGGCGCTGGACAAGGCCATCGTGAGCGACGACGCTGCCATGAAATCGAACGAGGTGAAGCAGTACGGTGCCGAGAACCAGATGCGCATCGTGACGCAGTATAAGTACGACGACACGTCGGAGGAGACCACCGCTGAGGTCGACGCCCTGATCTACGAGGCGTTGAAGGGCTTCTACACCTATCCCATCACTCTGGAGGGCTTCACCAGCACCCAGGAGGATGTGAACGGTATCATCTCGTCGGACAAGATCGGTCCCTCGATCGCCAAGGACATGACCTATAACGCAATCTATGCCGTGCTGTTCTCGCTGATCGCCATAGGTCTCTACATCACCTTCCGATTCAAGAGATGGCAGTGGGCGCTGGGCGCCACGGCGGCGCTGGCTCACAACGCGCTGCTGGTGATCGGTATATTCTCGATGCTTTACAGCTTCATGCCGTTCAACCTCGAGGTCAACCAGGCATTCATCGCGGCGATCCTCACCATCATCGGTTACTCGATCAACGATACCGTGGTGATCTTCGACCGTATCCGCGAGTACATCACGCTCTTCCCCAAGCGCGCCATAGGCGACAACATCAACAAGGCCATCTGCTCGACCCTGTCGCGTACCATGAATACTTCGGGTACTACCATCGTGACGCTGATCGCCATGTTCGTCTTGGGCGGCGAGACGATGCGCGGATTCATCTTCGCGCTGCTGCTCGGCGTGATTATCGGTACCTATTCGTCGGTGTTCGTGGCTACGCCCATCGCATACGACATTCTGCGCCGTACCGACGAGAAGAAAAAGTAATCGCCGTCCACTCCGCACGAATCGGTCGGAGTGTACCTGCGATTGGTACGATATTGGAAAAAACAGGTTGCGACGTTGGGCTGCAACCTGTTTTTTTCGTAACTTTGTCACCGATATGAAAAACGTGTTGGATAAACTCAGGGCGTTGCCTGCATGGATTCAGGGATATATCTCTCCCGTTTTCGTGGCGTTGCTGTGCGCTTCGTTCATATTGTGGTACATAGTCAAGCTCGAATCGGACTATACCGCCGACTACTACGTGCCCATCGAGGTGAACGGCGAGAACCTGCGCGTGCAGTGCCTCGTCGAGGGCAAGGGTGCCACGCTGCTGCGTTATCGCGCGTATACGCACAAGCAGATCAAGATACCTCTCTCGGAGCTCAAATACGCCGTCGAGGAGGAGATCGACGAGCAGTCGGGCAAGGTCGTGCGTTCGTATTGCATTATCGATCCGCAGTCGTTGCAGAGTTCCATCTCGGTTCGTCTGAACGACATAAAGGTGCTGTCGATCGGCGATGTTCCGCCGCTGCCCATGCCTGCGGCTTCGGCAGGGGGCGATGCCGCGGCGAAGACCGACGGCAAGGGCACCGTGAAAATCAACGCGGGACACTGATCCGTACGGCAGGCGGCAGAGGTGTAAAATCCCATATAATCTTCGATATATGTATAAGATAGGTGTTACGGGCGGCATCGGAAGCGGCAAGAGTACCGTATGCGCGCTCTTCGCCGAGCGGGGCATACCCGTCTACGACTCCGATTCGCGGGCCAAGAGCCTGATGAACGACGACGAAGCGCTGCGCGGGGAGCTGTCGCGCGAGTTCGGCGAAGGTTGCTACGCGGCCGACGGAGGTCTCGACCGCGCTTATCTCGCATCCCGCGTTTTCGGCCACGCCGAGGCGCTGGAGCGTCTTAATGCCATAGTGCATCCCGCCGTAAGGGAGGATTTCCGCCGCTGGGCCGAGGCGCAGAGTGCCCCCTACGTGTTGCTGGAGAGTGCCATACTCTTCGAGGCGGGCTTCGAATCCGAGGTCGACGCCACACTGGCCGTGCTGGCGCCGCAGCAGGAGCGTGTGCGCCGCGCCGTCGAGCGCGACGGCGTGAGCCGCGACGAGGTGCTGAAACGTATGGCGCACCAGATGAGCGACGACGAGCTGCATGCGCGTGCTGACCGCACGGTGGTCAACGTGCGGCGCGATTATCTGGAGAGCGATGTAGAACAACTGCACAAAATATATTCCTATGAAGCTCAACGGTAGGGAGCTCGATCTGTCGCGCCCCAAGGTGATGACCATAGTGAACGTCACCGACGACTCGTTCTATGCGGGCAGCCGCACTATCGACGAGGCATCGATCGAGCGTCGCGTGGCATCGGCGGCCGAGGCGGGTGCCGACATATTCGACGTGGGCGGCTACTCGTCGCGCCCGGGGGCGGCCGACATATCGGCTGAGGAGGAGTGGCGGCGCGTGGAGCGCGGTGTGGCCGCGGTGCGCCGTGTCGCGGGCGACATTCCCGTGTCGGTGGACACCTTCCGCGCCGAGGTGGCACGCCGAGCGATAGAGAGCTTCGGAGAGTTGATCATAAACGACATATCGGCGGGCGAGCTGGATCCCGCGATCGTGGACGTGGCGGCGCGGTACGGCGTGCCCTATATCGCCATGCACATGCGCGGCACGCCGCAGACCATGCAGTCGCTCGTGTCGTACGGGAGCGATATAGTGTCGGAGGTATGCGCCTATTTCGAGCGCAGGACAGCGGAGCTGCGCGCGCGCGGCGTGCGCGAACTCATTCTCGATCCGGGCTTCGGGTTCGCCAAGAGTCTGGAGCAGAACTACGAACTTATGGCAGGACTGCACCGCTTGTGCGGCATGGGGTATCCCGTGCTGTCGGGAGTGTCGCGCAAGTCGATGATATATCGTCTGTTAGAAGTTACGCCCGCCGAGGCGTCGGCAGGCACTGCGGCGCTCAACTGGGAGTCGCTGCGTCAGGGGGCATCCATCCTGCGCGTGCACGACACGCGCGAGGCGGCGGATATAGTTAGAATGTTCGGGGTCTACTGTCCGTACGTCGGCCGCCGATAGCTGCCGCACCGCCGCTGTCAGCGGTTCAGCACCCCTATGGCACCGTCGTCGGCGAGCGTCTCGGCCGATATCTTCATCCGTCGGCAGCGGGAGTTGTTGTAGAACTTCACCGAGGCGCGGCCCTGCTCGTCGGGCCTGAGCTCGGGATTCCAGTAGAGAGTTCGGCGATAATCGTTCTCCTTGGGCATGACGGAGTAGTCGGGCATGTAGAATTCGTCGGGCTCGGCATAGCCGTCGATCCATGTCTTGCGCACCCCGCGTCCCGCTTCGACGGGGATTCTCCCCTCGGGGTAGGTCTCGATGAACACCACGCAGGAGTAGTGGCTCGATATCTCCATCGGCGACATCTTGGTAATGTCGGCGTATTGCGTGATAACCCCCAAATCTTCGTTGATGTATATGGCCTTGATCGCCGACAGCCGTATCAGGTCGTAAAGCGGTACATCGCCGCGCACCTTTTCGTAGTCGACCACGAACAGCGGCGCTTTCCCCTTGTAGGTTATCCGCCATTGCCCGTTGATCTCTATCACGTCTATTTCGGTCGAATCCTTCGATCGTGACATGGTGTTGAGCGTGTTCACGCTCTGGCGCGATATTACGAACTTGTCGCTCAGCGAGGCCAGAAGTTCGTGTATCTCGGTGACCGATTCCCCCGCGTCGCGTATGGCGTCCATCTCGGCGGGAATGTCGTAAAACGATGTCGAGGTGGAGCGGCTGCGGTATATCTCGTCCTCGCGGGAGCGTTTCTCGCCCTTCACTACGACCTCCTTTATGCGATGCACCTTTTTCGTCATGTCGGTCTCGCCGTCGTCGTAATAGAGCGCCGTCGTGTCGACGATGGTGCGCGCGGCTTCCGATTCCGAGGTGCGGTGCTCGTTGGGCGCGTCGGCCGTCTCGATGTTCATCTCCGCGGGAAGATACTCCCGAGGCGCGGGTGAAAACAGTCGGTCGAGCAGTATGCGGCTGGCCTTGCGGCGGTTCTTGTCGTTGGTTACCGAGAGGTTGAGCGCCCATTTTCCCCACAGATTGCCCACGAAGGTGAAGCGTCCCGTGCTGTCCACCTCCACCGTGCCCGCATGGGCCATGTTGTCCTGCAACCCGTCGCCGCCTTCCTCGCCGCGTTTGAGCAGCACCGACGAAAGGCGGATGTCGGTCAGCGGCTTGTCGGTGCCGTAGCGCAGTACGCGTCCGTGCACCTCCACGCCCTGCTCGGGCAGATATTCGAGGTCGAACGGGCGGGTTCCCGCGCGCTCGGCCCAGTCGTAGCGGCGCCAGCCCTGCACCATCAGCAGACGGTCGAGGGCCGTGCGGTGCAGTGAGTCGTCCGACTCGAAATAGTACGAGGGGCGGTGCACGTAGCCCTTTATCTCCGAACACAGCAGCAGGTCGGTCAGCATGTCGCCGTAATAGGCCGTTTCGTTCTCGCCGTCGCGCACCGAGACCGATATGGGGGCGGCGAGTGGTTGCCCGTCGGCGTCGCGGAGGTTGAAATCGAGTCTTATGGAGTCGTAGGGCTCGTACTGCGGCTTGTCGGCCGCGACCTCTATCGCGGCGCGTCTTCCCGCATGCGTGAACAGCAGGCGGTCGGCGATGGGCATGCCGTCGAGGCCGACGAGTATTATGCGCGCCACTCCCGCAGGCATGCGGCGTTTGTCGATCTTGAAGTCTATCGGCTGTCCGTCGGCCAGATCGAGTATGCTGTAACTCGACAGCGCGCCGCCGCATATCACGGCCGCGCCTAACATCGTGGCGGGCATTCCCGCGCTCTTGCGCACCTCGACGGCGATGCTGTCGGCCGACGAAAGGTTGTCGACGCGCATTACGATGCCTTGCGGCTGCATCTCGGGTAATTCGATGCGGCGGCTTTTGCCGTCCGCGGCCGTGATCTCGGCCCTGTCGCCCTTGGCGGGGGTGTAGTCGAAAGCCCCGCGGCCGCCGTATTCGGTCGCAAACTCGGCCTTGACGTTGCCCTGCCTGTCGCGGACGGTACCTGATGCCGCGAGCGGCAGTCCGTCGGCGTCGGTCGCTTCGAACGCCACGCGCGAGGGGAGTCCCTCGACGAGGTTGCCGCCCTCGGGGAAGAACCGCACGTTGACGCTCCCGCCTCGTTTGGCGAAGGTGCGCTTGGACGGATACTTGCCGCTTGCCGTCCGCGGGCGCATCATCCTCTTGTCGGCCGTGTCCGCAGGGTCCTCGGGCTCGTCGAAGACGGGGATTGTGCGCGAACATACGGTTTCCTCGCCGAAATTGAGCATGTATTTGGTGTAGGCCCTTATCTCGTAGAATCCCGAATAGAACGGCAGGTGCGTCAATGCGAAATTACCGTTGCACCGCCCTCCGACGATCGGCAGCACCTTTTTTTCGATGACGGTCCCTCCAGGGTTCAGCAGCTCCACATACAGCGTGCGGCTCAGGGCCGTGGGACGGTTGGTGCCTGCCTCGACGACGTAACATCCGAACCAGATGCGGTCCGCCCGATAGTAGCTCGTGTTGTCGAGGTGCAGGTGCACCTTCTCCTGCGGCAGCGCCTTGCCGAAACTGCTCGCGGCGTAGGCATAGCCGAGCAGTCGGCGCAACGAATCGGGCAGCTGTTCCTGCGCGGCAGCGGATACGCAGGCAAGGCATGATATGAGCAGAAGCAATCTTTTCATGGCGAGACGGATATACAAACAAATATACGGAAATTATTCCGTATATTCGATGCCGACGGGGCGGGTATTGTCTGTTATTCCGAGAAATCCCTTTCAGCCGTGGCGGTGTGCACCTCGCCGTTTTCGTCGGTCAGAGTCACGGTGATCGTGTGCTTTCCCGTCCATGCCGTGGGGGCGTGTTTGGGGCGCATTGTGAAATCGTATGGGGAAATTACCGACAGTTCAAACTCTTCTATGGCGTCTCCCGATTTATGAGTAGCGCCGAGACATCTGTCCGTTGGATCCACATTCGAATGGTCGACATTACCGAGGAATTGTGTATATGAATAATAATTCATCATGAATATGTCATTTAACGAGGTTCCGGCGGGATGAGATTCATCGTAATCGCAGTCACTTGTGATCATAATGTCGGTTATTCCGGGATGTATGGCATAGCGGGGAAATTCGCCGGGCAGGCAATCTTTTTCCCATTCGTATCCGATATCCTCTTTTTTTGCGGCCAGTTCGTAGAATTTTTCCAAGTCTTTTATTGCCTGCGTCGATTTCCAGAATGCTTGCGCTTC
>CAUHCL010000089.1 GCA_959604655.1 uncultured Alistipes sp.
CATGCGTTGCTCGCCGCACCAGATGGTATTGTTGTTGGTGCCCCACAGCGGGGTGCCGTTGCCCACGCCCACCGACACGACTTGGGGTGCGCGGCGCAGTTCCTCGACGAAGCTCGCGACGCGGCTCGCGCTCGGAAGAACATTGTCCACCACCAGCACGTCGTCGACATTGTAGCCCAACGGCATGTTTATCATGTGCTTTATCTGCAAATACATGGTCAGCGCGGACGTCAGCATGACCACCGTGACGGCGTTCTGCACGGCGATGAATATCTTGCTGTACACCTGCTTGGTGCGGCTGCGATACGAGCCTTTCACCACGTCGACGGGCTTGTAGCGCGAAATGGCCATGGCGGGCGCCACGCCCGACACCACGCCCACGGCCGCCACGAACAGGACGCAGCCCGCCACGTAGAGCGGCGTGAACTCGCTCCACACGGTGAAGTCGTAATCGAGCAGGCGGCACGCAAGCGGGTTGACCGCGTCGGCCAGAAAGAGTCCCAGCACGAACGCCGCGGCCGAGAAGAAGACAGATTCGAGGATCAGCTTGAGCACTATCTCGCCCCTCGACGCGCCTAACAGACGCCGCGTGGCCATCTCTTTGGCGCGGAATCCCGTCTGCGCCATAGTGAGGTTGACGTAGTTGATTACGGCGAAGAGCAGCAGCACGAAGGCCACGGAGAAGAGTATGGCCACGAAATCGCGGTTGCCGCGATTGAGCATGGAGGAATCGGTACCCGAGAAATAGATCTCGCGCAGAGGCAGCAGCACCACGCGGTCCCATCTGCCGCCGCGGTAGGGCCAGTATATCTCCTTGAAGTACTCCAGCATGTCGTCGGCACGCGACGCGAGGTCGGCATTACGGCCTGCGAGCAGGAACGTCACCGTACTGCCCGCGTTGTCCATCGTCTCGTTGTTCGCCAGATTGATCTCGGGCAGACGCTCGGCGCGCAGCACCACGTCGGCCGAAGGCAGCACCGAATTGTCGATGTCGCGCATGACGGCGCTTATGACATAATCGACGCTCTCGCCCTCGATCCTCAGGGGCTGGCCCAGCGGAGATATGCTGCCGCCGAAGAGCTTGCGGGCGAACGACTCCGAGATCACGGCATTGCGGCGGTCGGTGGCGAACTGCGCCACATCGCCGTCGACCGCGGGGCAGGTGAAGATGCGGAAGAAGGTCGAATCGGCGCTCAGCACCTTGGCGAAGATCTTCTCGCGGTTGTTGCTCACATCGATTTCCTCGGTATCGAAGGCCACCGAGGCGGCAGCCTCGATCTCGGGATAGCGGCCGAGCAGATATTTGGGCAGGTAATAGCCGTTGGCGTCCGACACCCCGTTCGAGACCATATAGATGCGGTCGGCATTCTCGTGCTGCGAGTCGGTGCCGAGCTGGCGCAGGGTGTAGGTGGAGATGAGCACTATCATGGCCAGCGACACCGAAAGGCCGAAGAAATTGATGGCCGTGTAGAGCTTGTTGCGCCCGAGGAAGGTGAAGTAGGATTTGAAATTGAGTTGTCGCATCGTTTTCGGATCTTTAATGTTGTATTGCGTTCACGGGGTTCTCGCTCGCGGCGGCATGGCTGCGCACGGTGACCGTGACGACGGTCACCATAGCCACGGCGGCAACGGCCA
Organism: uncultured Alistipes sp.; assembly: GCA_959604655.1. GTDB lineage: Bacteria > Bacteroidota > Bacteroidia > Bacteroidales > Rikenellaceae > Alistipes. Next base: position 1,636 of record CAUHCL010000089.1, read on the forward strand.
CGGCGAAGACCCACCAGTGCATGGGCATGCGGTAGGCGAAGCCTTCGAGCCAGCGGTCGACGAAATACCAGCTCACGGGAACGGCCACCACGGCGCAGACGCCCACCACGCGCAGGAACTGCATGTTGAACATCCGCAGAATGCCGCCCACCGTGGCGCCGTTGACGCGGCGTATGCCGATCTCCTTGCGGCGGTACTGGGTCTCGAAAAGCACCAGTCCGAAGACTCCCATCATCGAGATGAGGATCGACAGCGCCGAGAATACGGTGATCAGGGTCGACAGACGCTGCTCCTTGTTGTACTGCGCCTCCAGCTCGGAGTCGAACAGACGGGCCTCGATCAGGGCGGGATCGAGCGAGGGAGCCATCTCGCACACGGTCTTCTCCACATAGCGGCGCGCCGCGCGGATATCGGTGCCTGCGGCGATGCGCACGTAGAGGTGCGAGGGATAGTACCACCCGCGGCTGCCGAAGACGTAGAACGCGAACGGCTCGATGCCGTACTGCAACGGCTTGAAGTTGAAGTCCTCGCAGAAACCCGCGATACGGGTGTCGCCGTTGTGGCCGCTCACCTGATCTTCGAGTGTGAGTTCGAACTGTCGCCGCGCAGCGTCGTTGAATATGAAGGTGCCGTTGTCGTGCATCTCGTCGCTGCGGGTGAAGTCGCGCCCCTCGGTGATCTTTATGCCCATCATGTCGAGCAGGTTCCACGACACGGGATAGCACTGGAACGATATCTGACGCCCCTTGAACACTCGGCCCCAGCCCATTCGCTGGGGGGCCACCAGATTGCCCGCAGCCGTGGCGACGTCGGTGACCGCGGGATTCTCCTTGAGCTTGTCGGCGAGCGCCTCGAACTTGTCGAGGCCCGACAGCCGAACGTTATCCACGGCCAGCACCATGCTGCTGTCGAAGCCCATGTCGTAGTTCATCATGTAGGAGTGTTGCAGACGCATGAACAGCGCCGCCACGATGAGCGATATGGAGATCACGTACTGGATGCCCACCAGCGTGTAGCGCAGGGCCTTGCCCGACGAGGTGGCCGAGAAGGCGCCCTTGATGACGAACGCGGGCGAGAACGAGGTGATGTAGAACGAGGGGTAGAGACTGACGACGATGCCCACGGCCAGCGCGCCGCCCGCGAGCCACAGCGCGACGGGCAGGTTGTCGCCGACCTCTACGCTCGTCGAGATGTAGTCCCCCAGCGGGGTGTCGGCGAACACCAGCACCAGGCAGTAGGCCACGACCAGCGCCGCGGCGACCAGACCCGCGGTCTCGGCCATGAATCCCATGCGCAGCCCCGCCGACGAGGCGCCGAAGATCTTGCGGGTGTTGACCGAGCGGATGCGGACGGGGATGAGGGCGAAGAAGAAGTTGACGAAGTTGATGAACGCCACGGCGATGACCAGGCAGGCGATGCCCAGCAGCGTCATGGTGGTGGCGCGGTTGCCGACAGGGCCGTCGGAGCCGTCGACGTCGCGCGAGAAATAGAGCTCGGTCAGCGGGTTGAGACGCACGGCCATCCTCTTGCGCAGATCGTCGATACCCTCCTGCGAGGCGCCCTCCTTCTCGGCCGCGGCGACGAGGTTGTCGAGCATCTTGGCGGCGACAGCCTCGCGCGACGCGCCGTCGGCCAGACGCAGGTAGCACGGGGTGTTCCACTCCGAGCGGTCGGCCTTGTCGCGGGGAGCCGGCGCCGTGAAGCCGTCGTTGGCGGCCAGGGACGACGGGCCGCGCATGTCGCGGTAGATGGCGCAGACGGTGACGGTGCCCGCATTCTCCGCGGCACCCTTGCCCCAATGGAGCACGTCGCCCACTTCGAGGTCGTATTTGCGGGCTGCCGACTCGCTGAACGCTATGCAGCTTTGGTTGAAATTCTCGATCGAGCCCGCCACGATAACGGGTTCGATCACATCGAGACCCTCCGCCTCGGCATAAGAGAGCGTCAGCGAGAGGTTGTCGATGGTGTCGTTGCGCTTGATGGACAAGTCGTGCCCCCACCCCGCCATGTAGATGGCGCCGATGGCCTCGATTTCGGGGACCGATTCGGCCATCTCGGCGGGCTGCTGGCGGTTCCAGTGGGCGCCGTAGTTGCCCTCGTGGTACCAGCTCGGATATTCGAGGCGGCAGATGTTTTCGGCATTCTCGATGTTACGGTTGTAGGACAGATCGAAGAACACCTGGACCATAATAAGATAGGCCGAGGCGAAGGCTATGCCCAGTCCCGCGATGTTGAGAATCGACGATGAGGGATAGCGCTTCAGGACAGTAATGAAATCTCTGAAAATCATATCATAAAAATTTATACGTATCTCCAAATCACTCGCCGCCGAGCACGCGCGAGGGGTTCTCGCTCGCGGCGGCGCGGCTGCGCGCGGTAACCAGCCCGACGGTAAGGGCCATGACGGCCGCGAAGGCCGAGGCGAAGATCCACCAGGGCAGCGGCGTGCGGCGCGCGAAGCCTTCGAGCCAGCGCTCGGCAACATACCACGCCACAGGGGCCGCGACGACGAAGCAGACGGCGACCATGGCCACGTAGCGGCGGTTGAACATGCGCAGCAGCTCCGAGGATGTGGCGCCGAAGACGCGGCGCACGGCGATCTCGCGGCGGCGGTAGCGGGTCTCGAACAGCACGATGCCGAAGACGCCCATGAGCGAGATGGCCACGGCCATGACGGCGAAGAGACCTATGACGAACGCGCTGCGGCGGGTCTTGTCGTAAAGGCGCTCCATCTCGGTGTCGAAAAATTCGATCTTGGGGTCGAAGTCGGGGAAGCGCTCCTTGAGCAGGGCGCGCACCTCGCCGACCACGCGGCCGACATCGGTGTTGGGTTCGGTGCGGAAATAGACGTAGGGGCCCGCATCGCCGGCGGCGATATACACCACGTCGGACGGCTGCGTGTCGAGCGGCTTGCTCATGACGTCGCGCACGAAGCCCACTATGACGGCATTGTTCACCCTCTCGCCTATCTCGAAGCCGTATTTGAGGCGCGTGGCGTCGCTCATGAGGCAGTAATCGGTGGCCGAATCGTCGTGCTCGGGGGAAAAGCCGCTGCCGCCCACCACGGGGATGCCCATCACATCGGGAAAATCGTGCGTCACGCGGCGGAAATAAAGCTCCATGTCGAGACCGTTGCGGGTGGACGAGATACGCGCCCCCGCACCCTCGCAGACCATCGGGTTGTTGGCATAGGCCACGCCCGTGATGCCCGCGATGCGCCTCATGCCGTCGTCGATCACGGAGCGGTATTCGCGATCTTTGGAAGAGGGCATCTCGAATCCCAGCAGATTATCGCGGTCGATGCCTATGTCGTAGCCCACCATGTAGCGGTACTGCATCCACATGCACGCGGTGACGATTATAAGGGCCGTCGACACGCAGAACTGCACGCCGAGCAGCACCGTGCGCATGCGGCGTCCCGAGACCGAACCCGAGAAGCCGCCCTTGGCGGCCAGCGAGGCGTTGAACGAGGTGATGTACCACGCGGGGTAAAGCGCCGACGCCACCGCCATGAACAGCCCCATGACCAGCAGCAGCCCCGCGGCCCCGAGGTTGCGTTCGAGCGAGAGAGGGCGCGACACGTAATCGGCCAGCGGCGTTTCGGGCAACGCGATGGAGATCCACGCCGTGAGCAGCAGCGCGCAGACGACGAACATGACCGACTCGAACAGGAAATTGAGGCGCAGCGCGCGCGTCGGTGCGCCGAACACCTTGCAGACGTTCACCGCGCGAAGCCGCACGGGGATGAGCGCCATGAAGAAGTTGATGAAATTGATGAAGGCCACCACGACCACCACGATCGCTATGGCGGCGCACGTGACGAGGGTGGAGACGGAACCGTGCTCCACGAAATCGATCCTATGGTCGAAATAGGTGTCGTGCAGCGTGCATATAATGGATTCGGAGTAGAGTTCGTCGAGTCGCGACGGGTCGAAATTCTCGTCCAGGAAGCGGAACTGCTTCAAAAGCGCGTCGCGCTCGCCCTCGCTCCACAGCGCCGCGAAATTGTCGGTCGTCGCGCCCTCGCGCAGGCGGAACATGCAGACGCCGTAGACGGCATCGTCGGCCACGGCGCGGAATATGCGCGGCTCGGCGAACATGGAGTTGTCGGCAAGATCGTCGAAGATGCCCGCCACGGAATAGACGCGGCATTCGGGGTCCTCGTCCTTTTTGATGTCGGGTTCGGTGATGCGGATGTCGTCACCCGCATGGATGCCGAGGGTTCGGGCGACGGAGCGGGGCACGATGACGGCGTCGGGAGCCGTCACGCGGCGAAGGTCGCCCTCGACGGTGCGCAGCCCAAGAAGGTCGATCACCGATTCGGTGATGCCGTCGACATACCGGGCATACTCCTCGCCCGATTCCGACACGCGCACCGTGCACCTGTTCCAGCCGCGGGAGATCATGCCCGCGCGCTCCAGTTCGGGGCAGCGGTCCGCGACGGAGCGGAACAGCTCGAACGGGGCGTAGGGCATGTGGGACTCGCGGTAGGTATGGGGCGCGACGACGTAGAGGCGGTCGGAGGCGGGGAACGAGCGGTTGAAGCCCAGATCGTAGGTCACCTGCGCCATCATGACGTAGAAGGCCGTGAAGGCCAGCGTGAGGCCCGCTATGTTGAGCGCCGAGGCGGTCTTGTAGCGTCGGAGCGTGGTTAGGAAATTCTTGAAGGCGATCTTCATTTTATCGGGAAATCAGGTATTAACTATTAACGTTTGAGCAGCAGCACGTCGTGGTCGCCGAAGTTGTCGTAGGACGAGGTTATGACCTTCTCGCCCGCCTGCAAGCCCTCCACCACCTCGTAGTACTGCGGATTCTGGCGGCCGATGCGTATGTCGCGGCGGTAGGCCTTCTCGCCCGAGGCGTCGACCACGTAGATCCACGCGCCGCCCGTCGACTGGTAGAACGATCCGCGGGGGATGATGACGGCCTCGGTGGGCTGGCCGAGCTGGAGGTTGAGATAGTAGGTCTGGCCGCTGCGGATGTTCTCGGGAACGTCGCCCGCAAAGACGAAGTCGGCGCGGAACTGGCCGTTGCGCACCTCGGGATAGACCTTGCGCAGCAGCATCTCGAAGCGGGTCTCCTGACGCTCGAACGACGCCGTGAGTCCCGTGATGACGCGGTCGATGTAGTGCTCGTCGATCTGGGCCGTCACCTTGAAGGTCGACAGGTCGTTGATCTGGCCGATGTTGGCGCCCTGCCCTATCGACTGGCCCAGAGTGACGTCGAGCATGCCCACCTCGCCGTCGATGGGAGCCTTGACATTGAGGTTGTCGACGCGCTGGCGGATGAGCTGCATGTTGAGGGCCATCGAGGCCAGGTTCTCGTTCATCTGCTCGACCTGGTTGGTGCGGTAGAGCGAATCCTGAATCTGGCGTTCGAGGTTCAGATCGCGCTGGTTCTTCGAGAGTTCGTAATCCTCCTTCGAGCGGAGCCACTCCTCCTTGGCCAGCAGGTCGCTCTTGTAGAGTTCCTCGTTCTGGAGGTAGGTGCGGCGCTTGCGCTCGACGTCGAGGTCGAGCTGGAGGCGGTTCTGGCGAAGCGACAGACGCTCCTGCTCCATCGATATGAGGGTGTTGCGCAGGATGTTCTGCTTCTCGGCCAGATCGGCCTCCGATTGCAGGATCTGCATGCTGAGCGAGTTGTTCGACATCTCGATGATCACGTCGCCGCGCTTGACCGAGGTGCCTTCCTCGGCCACGATGCGCTCGACGATGCCCGACTCCAGCGGCGAGAGCTGCACGGTGGTGATGGGCTGCACGGTGCCCGTCAGGCGCACGTAGTCGTTGAATTCGCCGCTGCGGACGTCGGAAACGGTAATCACGTCGGCATCGACGCGCAGCACCGAGGCGTTGTCGCGCAGCAGCAGCCACGCCACGAAGACGACGAACACGCCCGCAAGGGCATAAGGCAGGTTTTTCTTCTGAAACAAGGCTCTCCAGCCCTTCTTCTTTTCGAGTTTGATATCCATGGTTATGTTACGTTTTATTATTTCCCCAAAAAATATTTAAGTGCGCGGCCGAACGGCGTCAGCGCTTTTCGAGCAGCGGGATGCCGTTATAATAGTCGACCATGCGGCACTTGATGATGTATTGCAGGCGCGAGCGCAGCATCTCGGAACGGGCCTGTTGCAGGTTGTTGGCGGCCGTCTGCAACTCGATGGCCGAGACCAGCCCCTTGGCGAACTTCTGCGACATGCCGTTGTAGGCCAGTTCGGTGGCCTTCACCTTCTTCTGCCCCTGCACGTACTGCTTGCCGTAGCCCTGCATCTGGCTGTATGTCTGCGCCACCTCGCTCTCGACGGCGCGGCGCGTGGCCTCCTCCTGCAGGACGGCGTTGTTCATGCTGTAACGCGCGCGATGCTTCGAGGTGCGGCGGCCGAGGCCCGAGAAGATGGGGATCGACATCGACACCGAGACGGAAGAACCGCGGTTCTGCTTGATCTGGTGCCACCACGAAGCGTAGGCCGCGGCGTTGTCGAGGTTGGTGTAGAAGCTGGTGCTGTATCCGCCGCCCGCCGAGATCGAGGGGTAGTAGCGGCCCTTGGCTATGCTGTAATTGATCTTCGAATAGCGGCTGTTGAGCTCGGCCGAACGCACGCGCGGGTTGTTGGCCAGGGCGTAGTCGAGCACCTCGGCGAACGACGCGCCCGTCAGTTCGCTGTCGATGCGCACGTCGGTATCGATCTCCAGCGGCTCATCCTGCGGGTAGTTCATCACCTCGCGCAACCGTATCTCGGCCAGCGACAGATTGTTCTGCTGCTCGGTGAGCGATACGTCGTCGGCTGCCACCTGCGCCTCGATCTCGGCAACATCGGCGGCGCTCACCAGACCCAGTTCGAGGTTCTTGGACGCCTTGGTCATGTTGAGACGGCTGGCGGCGAGGGCATCCTCGGCGATCTTCACGGCGCCCGTGTAGTAAACCACATCGAAATAGGCGGCCATGGCGTTCATCGCAGCCTCGTCGCGCGCCAGTTGCAGATTCTCGACACCCATGGCGCGGGACACCTTGGCGGCGCGGATGCCGTTGATGGTGGCAAAGCCCGAAAAGAGCGTCAGG
>CAUHCL010000090.1 GCA_959604655.1 uncultured Alistipes sp.
GCCGCCCCACTGCGGCGGACTGCTGTCGCACTCCGACCGCCGTCGGCGAACAGCACACCAAAAATCGAAAATGCAGTCCGCAGCCTCCCACAGCAGAGGCCCGAGAAACTTCGCCGCGGAGCGGCGTTATCTTCGGCGGCTCGCGCAAAGCGCGACCCCCGCAGCCGCCGAAGATAAATTTTGCACAGGCCCATCTCAACAAACCACAAACAAGTTTGGTTTTGTATTCGGCTTATTCGTATCTTTATCACACCAATTTTTACCGACCATGAAACCTACCGTAAAACCTTTATTGCTCGCGGCTGCGCTTTGCCTCCTGTCGACCGTTCGGGCCTCCGATCCCGTAAAGATCATCCACACCTACAACGACAACACGCTGGTACGCGTCGAACGTCCGTCGCGCTATCTGCTCCTTCCCGTCGAGGAAGCCATGCCCGACGCCAGGATCGAGGTGCTGGTGAACGGCAGGACGGAACGTACTTTCCACGCGCGCCTCGCGTGCAACAGGGTGGACTACACCGTACCCTTCGACCTCGCACCCTACGCGTCGCGCGGCGAGGTGGTGCTCAATATCGTCACTCCCGCCGACCGCTCAGAATCCCGCGACGTGTCGGAATACGTCTGCTGGAAAGAGATGAGGCAGAGCGACGAGTTCGCCATAGCCGACAACGAGAAATACCGCCCGCTCTATCATCACACCCCTGCTTACGGCTGGATGAACGATCCCAACGGCATGTTCTGCAAGGACGGCGTATGGCATCTCTACTATCAATACAACCCCTACGGTTCGAAGTGGCAGAACATGACATGGGGCCACTCGACCAGCACCGACCTCGTGCACTGGACCCCGCAGCCCGCAGCCATCGAGCCCGACGGTCTGGGCACCATATTCAGCGGCAGCTCGGTGGTCGACCATGAAAATACGGCAGGATTCGGCCGCGACGCCGTGATCGCCATCTACACCTCGGCGGGCGTCACCCAGGTGCAGAGCCTCGCCCACAGTGCCGACGACGGCCTGACATTCGAGAAGTACGGCGCCAATCCCATCATCGCCACCCGCCGCGAGGCGCGCGATCCCAACATGTTTTGGAACGCCGAAATCGGCAAGTGGAACATGATTCTGGCGAGTCCGCTCGAACACGAGATGCTCATCTACACCTCCGACGACCTCAAGACATGGACCTTCGAAAGCTCGTTCGGCAAGGGGTACGGCTGTCAGGACGGCGTATGGGAGTGCCCCGATCTGGTGAAACTTCCCGTCCGCGGAACCGACGAGGAAAAATGGGTTCTCATCTGCAACATCAACCCGGGCGGCCCCAACGGCGGCAGCGCCACGCAATACTTCGTCGGCGATTTCGACGGACACCGTTTCACGTGCGACACCCCCGCCGAGGAATCGTTGTGGATGGACTACGGCAAGGACCACTACGCCGCCGTCACATGGAGCAACGCGCCCGACGGACGTCATACGGCCATAGCGTGGATGAGCAACTGGGAGTATGCCAACGAGGTGCCCACGCTGCTGTTCCGCAGCGCCAATGCCCTGCCCCGCGATCTCGATCTCTTCCGCGCACCCGACGGCAAACTGCGCCTCGGTGTGGTGCCCGCGCCCGAGATCGACCGCCTGCGCGGCGCACGGAAGAGCTACCGCCCCACCTCGGCCATAAGCCGACATTCCGCCTCGTATCCGTTGCCTGCCGCCAACGACGGCATCTGCGAGATAGATATCACGGTCGATATCGATACAGCCCGAAAGGTGGATATCACGCTGTCGAACGACAAGGGCGAAAAGGTCGTCATGACCTACGACGCTGCGGACAAAACATTCTCGATGGACCGCACGACGAGCGGACTTACCGACTTCAGCTCGCATTTTCCCGCCGTCACCGCGGCGCCCGTTCCGAGCGACGGCAAGCGGTGCTCGCTGCGTCTGTTCGTCGACCGCTGCTCGATAGAGGCCTTCGAGGGCGAGGGGCGTTTCGCCATGACCAACCTCGTGTTTCCGACCGCGCCCTACACCTCGCTCACCGTGTCGGCCGACGGCAAGGCCCGCATCCGCAATCTCGACATCTGTCCGCTCGACGCGGGAAAATAGCGGCATTCTTCGGCGCAAGCCGCAATGCTCCCACCCAAAAAAATCGGAGCGACCGCATGATGGTCGCTCCGATTCGTTTCTTTTGTCAACGTGAGGCATGCCTACCTTTTCGCTGTCATTTCGCGATAGGTGTCGTAACGTTTCATCACCTCTCTCACATAGGCCTCCGTTTGGCGGCTTCCCGTAAATTTGCCGCAACGGACCAATTCGTTCTCATAAAACTCGGGATCGGCCTTCTTGTGCAGATAGCGCACCACGACCTCCCACGAATTGGGATTCTCCCCGTTGTTTCTCGCCAGACGCCGCGCATCGGAAACATGTCCTATGCCGCTGTTGTAACATGCGAGAATGATACTCATGCGATCGTCCTCCGAAGCCGAGGCGCCCAGTTTCAACGTCGAGTCTATCTTCTTCAGGATCCGTCCCGCCAGACGTATGTTGGTCTCGGGATCGGTCAGATGCTCCTTTTCGACATTGAACTGCCTGCCCACTCGGGGCATGACCTGCATCAACCCTACCGCGCCCCGTTTCGATATCAGATCCGATTCGAAACGCGATTCGTTGTATGCTATGGCGCTCATCAGCAGCCAGTCCAGCCCCTCCTCCCGCGCTATGCGACGCATCAGCACGTCGTAGGCCGATATGACGCATCGGTCCGTCACCGAGGGGTCTACCGCCGCTCCCGCGGCGAATTGTCGGATCTCGCCACGCGAGGCGCTGCGTGCCGCGTCGTCGCTGAACACGCACGATCCGAAAAGTGTGAATAAGATAAGAACGATCGAAAATAAACCTGTCTTTCTTGACATACTTGCTTTTTTTGCGGGCAGCTCATACCGCGCAATACAGCACCCTAATCATAGAATCCCCACGAAAGGCCGATCTTGAACATCCCCGGATTGAGGGGATACCCCGCAATCGTGAAATAGCGGCCGTTGCCGAACAGCCCCAGATTCACATGCTGGTATTTCAAGAAAATGCGCATTCTTTTCCACTTTGCCGTCACGAAGGCGTCGATGTAGGGATAATTCCCCACCTGCACCTCGCGCTGGTTGTAGAACGCCGCAAGCGCCGGATCATACGACGGAGCGTAATAACTGGTGTTGTAGCGTCCGTCCAAACCGATCTGCATGCGCAATACCTGCTTCTTCTCCACCCAAAATTCGTAGAAATAGGAGAGGTAGGCGCTGCACGTCGGAACGGGAACGACTTCCTGATTGGTGCTCCACTGCAACAATACCCTGTGGTCGAAATGGAATCCGCCGAGGCGGAAATCCTTGCGGGCATACAAACTCGTCAGACTTACCGTGCCGCCCTCCTGGGCGACCAGAGCATCGGGGCCGTAATAGACCTTGCCCGACACCATGCCCTGCCACACTCCGAGCTCCAGACTTCTGTCGGGAACCCGCAGCGATACTTCGAAACGAGTTTCATTCTCCTTGTCGAAGGAGTTGAACCACGCATAGTGGTTCGAGAATAGGTTCTCCTGCCAGTAACCTGCCGAAAGCCGCGTCTGCGAGAATCGGCCCGAGAGGACAACCGGATGGCCTCGGAACTTGGCGGTAAGCGCCACATGGGCGTTTATCGACAAGTCTCCGCTCCTGTATCCCGACGGGTAGAACCGAAAATCGGCTCCCCAGTCGGCGAATTTCTTCAGCTTACCGCTTATCGAGCCGTAAGCATACCACGACGTGCGCTTGTCCCGAGCATATTTGCCGTCGATATAGTCGGGCAGCGCGAACTGCGAATAGGCGTGCATGTCTATGCCCACACCGCCGCCCAGACGCCCCACGGCGCCGTTGCGGTCCCACGGCTGCGCCTCGACGAAAAAGCGGTTCGACGCCACCCTTTCGCGGATCGAGTCGCACGACCGATCGGGCGAGATATACCAATTCTTGTAATACGTCTCCGTCGTGGAAACGAACTCCCCCGCCTCGTTGCGCGAGCCGCGCTCGTCGACATACTCGGCATACTTGTCGGTGTAGAGCTTGCTCCACGTGTTGTATTCAAAAATGTGGCCAATGTACACGGCCGACAGATCGGCCAGCGAAAAGTCGTAATCGGTAACGGCCTGCAACGGTATGGCCAGCGCCTGCTTTATGAAGAACGAATTGTTGCGGTACGAGTTCTCCGCCTCGGCCGAAGCCAGCTTCATGGGCACTCCCGACGGATGCTCGTAGGTGGTGTCGGCCACGGCCCACACGCCCACCACGCCGCCGTTCTCGCGCTGCTTTATGCGGTTGTTGATGTATGCGGCATGGATCGAATAACGCTTGCCCGTATGCGAGAACGCCACCGACAGGTTGTGGTTCGTCGTACCCTGACGGTCGTACAGACCTTTGGTGCCGCGCGCCTTGTAGCTCACGTTGAATCCCGTCGTCGGCGAGATGTTGTGCGCGGTGGTTATCTCGAAATGTTCCTCGCGGTAACGCTTCTGCCCCGACTCCAGATAGGTCATGTTGAGATAGGGGGTCTTCGAGTTGTAGAACGGCACGTTGTCCATTCTGTAAGTATAAGCGTCGTACGAGTGTGCGAAAGTGAAATCGGGACTCTTCGAGCGGTCGAAATAGTTGAACGGCAGCGTCGACTGGCCCAGACCGCCGAGGGTCATGTCGCCCACGCCCTTCAGGTAATAGGGATAATCTATGCGCCAGTCGCGTAGCAGCGTATCGAGCGGCCCGATCTTCACGTCGTTCATGTCGCGGTCCACGGTCCACATGAAATTGGGCAGTGCGCGGATCGAGTCGCCGAAATAGTACGACTCAAGCGGTTTGCGTATGCGCCGCGTCTTCGTCGAATCGGTCTTCTCCTCGGCCTCGCCCTCCACCGTGTTCTCGTAAGGGTTGCTGCCGCCCAGAGCCACGTTCTGGCCGTTGCGCTGCGCGCGCGCGAGCGCCGACGCGTCGATCTGCGCGCATGCCTCATGCGGCAAGGCCGCGAGCACCGCCAGGACAAACACCGATATGGCCGCCGATAGTGATTTCATCCGATCTCGATTTTCGCAAACGCCTTTTTCCGTCACGCCTTACGACGATTCACCGTCCAGCGCACGGCCGACACGATTATATAAAGCAGTATGATGACGGGAACCGCATATCGGGTGAGCAGCGCCGCTATCGCTGTGGCGAGGATGATGAACGAATAGCGCAGCTCGTTGCCCTGCCATCCGAATCCCTTGAATTTCAAGGCGAACATCCTTATCGGACTGATGAGCAGGAACGCCGTCACAACGGCCGTTGCGAGCACCGCCTCTTTGGGCATCACGAGCGCCCCGCCCTGCACGAGCATGCCCAGCGACAGACAAAGCAGTCCGTTGGCGGGCGTGGGCAGACCGCAGAACTCGGTATGCTGCGAATCGTCGATGTTGAATTTCGCCAGACGCAAGGCCGAGAAGGCCGCCACGATCAGGGTGACGTATTGCGCGGCACCCGCAGCGGCATCCGATAATCCCGACATCGCGGGAGCCGCACCGTACATGCAAAACAGCGCCAGCGCAGGTACCAGTCCGAACGACACCATGTCGGCCAGCGAATCCAGCTGCACCCCTATGGGCGAGGCGCACCCGAGCAGCCGCGCGGCGAATCCGTCGAAGAAGTCGCACACCGCAGCCGCCACCACCAGCCAAAAGGCCGTGGCGAAGTCGCCCGAGGTGAGCAGCACTATCGCGGCGCACGAGCCGCACAGCAGATTGCCCAGCGTAAGCAAGTTCGGTATGGTAAAAAACTTTATCTTCATTTCACACTAAAGAATTACCGTAATGATCGGCAAAGTTACGAATTATTTCTTATCTTTGTATATTACTAACGGATTCATTTGATTTACTATTATGACCGACAATACATATTGCGTGATAATGGCGGGCGGAATCGGCACCCGCTTCTGGCCCAAGAGCCGCCGTTCGAAGCCCAAGCAGTTCCTCGACATCCTCGGGACGGGCAAGTCGTTCATCCGCGCCACTTTCGAGCGTTTCGCGGCCACGGTTCCCGTCGAGAATTTTCTGGTGGTGACCAACCGCAGCTACAAGGATCTGGTGCTGGAGCACATCCCCGAACTGGCCGAATGTCAGGTTCTGTGCGAGCCCATAGGCCGCAACACGGCGCCCTGCATAGCCTACGCCGCCTACACGCTCCGCAAGACGGCGCCCGACGCTCGCATGATCGTCACCCCTGCCGACCACCTCATACTCAACGAGAACGATTTCCGCGCCGTGATCGGGGAAAGCCTCGATTTCGCGGGCAGGCACGACGTCCTCATGACGGTCGGCATCAAGCCCTCGCGCCCCGACACGGGCTACGGCTACATACAGATGTCGGACGGCGAGGCCTTCAGCCGCGTGAAATGCTTCACCGAGAAGCCAAACCTCGAACTGGCGCAGACGTTCGTCGAGTGCGGCGAGTTTCTGTGGAACTCGGGCATATTCATATGGAAAGTGAGCAGCATAATAGAGGCTTTCAGCCGCCATCTGCCCGAATACCATGCGCTGTTCTCGTCCATAATGGACGATCTGGCCACAGAACGCGAGGCGGAGGCCATCGAACGGGTCTTTTCGGAGTGCAAGGCAATCTCCATCGACTACGGCATCATGGAGAAGGCCGACAACGTATACGTCCGCTGCGGCGATTTCGGCTGGAGCGACGTGGGAACGTGGGGCTCGGTATACCAGCTCGCGCGCAAGGACCGCTACGCCAACGCCAAATCGAACGACGGGTGCTACACCTACGACACGCGCAACTCCATCATATCGCTTCCCGAGGGTAAGATAGCTGTGGTCAACGGCCTGAAGGACTACATCGTGGTCGACACCGACGACGTGCTGATGATATGCCCGCGGAGCGAGGAACAGAGCATCAAGAAATATATCGACGACGTGAAATTCGACAAAGGCGACAAACATATCTGATACGGCCCCGACACGACAGAAACACGATTCCGAAGGATTGAATTCCCTCGGAATCGTGTTTTATGGTCCGCACCCGCTGTTCGCCGTCGGCGACGGAATGCAAAAGCGTAAAGCGAATTGCAGTCCGCCGCATGGGGCGGCGGCGAACTGCCGACCTCGCGCCGCGAGGTCGAAATACTCCGAATATTTCCATTGTAAGCATCTCTATATCCCGCCCCGACTTTTTCTTTTCGCAAAAAATCATTACTTTTGGAGGTTACTTTCGGAACCGCGGCGCATGCTTTAATCCGCGCCGACTTGTCACCCGACATGCCTTTTCCGAAAAACGGGCCCGAGCGAATACAAACTGATAAAAATACTATGGAACCAAACAAACGCAACGTGTCGATTCCCGACAACGCCTACCGCGAGCTCAAGGCGGGCGAAGAGTACAAACCTCTCATGCCAGCCGATTCCGTCCCCACGGAGGTGACGCCCTATTCGGTGACGATGGGCATACTTATGGCGGTGGTCTTCTCCGCCGCAGCCGCATTCCTCGGGCTCAAGGTAGGCCAGGTGTTCGAAGCCGCCATCCCCATAGCCATAATCACCGTCGGCATGGGCGCCGCCCTCGGCAAAAGCAACATGCTGGGACAGAACGTAATCATACAGTCCATCGGCGCCTGCTCGGGCGTGGTGGTGGCAGGCGCCATCTTCACCCTGCCCGCGCTCTACATTCTGGAGCTCGACGTGCAGTTCTACCAGATATTCCTCTCGTCGCTGCTCGGCGGCATTCTGGGCATCGTGCTGCTCATCCCGTTCCGCAAATACTTCGTCAAGGACATGCACGGCAAATATCCCTTCCCCGAAGCGACGGCCACGACCGAAGTGCTCGTCTCGGGCGAGAACGACGGCAGCCAGGCCAAGCTGCTGGCTGTGGCGGGTCTGGTGGGCGGACTCTACGACTTCATGGTCGGCACCTTCGGGGCGTGGACCGAGGTAGTATCTACCCGCATCTGCTCGTTCGGCGCCATGTGTGCCGACAAGTTCAAGGTGATGTTCTCGCTCAATACGGGCGCGGCAGTGCTGGGTCTGGGCTATATAATAGGTCTCAAATATGCCGTCATCATCACGGCAGGATCGTGTCTGGTGTGGTTCCTCATCGTACCGCTCATCGGCTACGTTTCGCCCGAGGCCGCCGCACTCTCGCCCGAAGAGATATTCGCCGCGTTCGGCCGTCCGATAGGCATCGGCGGCATAGCCATGGCGGGACTCATAGGCATCATCCGCCAGTCGAAGATCATACGTCAGGCCGCCGCGCTGGCCGTGGGCGAACTCTCGCCCAAGAAGTCAGCCGCCGCCGTGACGCCCGAACGCACACAGCGCGACCTGCCGATGAAGCTCATCCTGTCGGTTCTCATCGCCGCACTCGCCACGGCACTCATATTTTTCCGATTCGGACTGCTCGGCAACTGGTTCCAGAGCGGCGTGGCACTGCTCATCGTATTCGTCATAGCGTTCCTGTTCACCACCGTGGCGGCCAACGCCATAGCCATAGTGGGCACCAACCCCGTGTCGGGCATGACACTTATGACGCTTATCCTCAGCTCGCTGGTGCTGGTGAGCATAGGACTCGGCGGCACCGAGGGAATGACCGCCGCGCTTGTCATCGGCGGCGTGGTCTGCACCGCCCTCTCA
>CAUHCL010000091.1 GCA_959604655.1 uncultured Alistipes sp.
CTTAGTAATGCTCGTTGGAATTGCGGGTGTAGGTATCGATGAAATACTGCTCGTCGGCGCCGTCGTAACCCATCTCGCGGGCCTTGCGGTCGGAGTGGCGCTCGATGGCCTCGAACATCTCGGTGCCGCCCGTCACGTCGAATATGCGGTGTATCTCGTCCAGCGTCTCGTCGCTCACTTTGCGCAGCGCTCCCGCGCCCTCGCGGTTGTAGTTCTCGGTGAAGCGGCCGTAGACTTCCTCGTCGTGGTCGAGAATCCATTTCCACACTGTTCCCTGCTCGGGATGCAGCTCCGTCTTGACGAGCTTGGGCACGATGCAGTAACCCGTGCGGAGAATGTTCTCGCCTATGGAGCGCTTGAGCGCGAGCTGCTGGCGCCCCTTCTCGCTCTCGACGAAGAAGCCGAGTTTCTGCGAAAGGTTGCGCAGCGCCTGTATGACATATCCCGGGGTGTTGCCTCGCGGGCAGCGCGGGCGGCACGACATGCACTCGCCGCAGTACCATATGGTGTCGCTCTTCATCAGGGCCTCTATGGCATCGTCGTCGCGCGTCTGCACGGTGCTCACTATCTGACGGGGGTCGTAGTTGTAGAATGCCGCCGCGGGGCATACCGCCGTGCAGACCCCGCAGTTCATACATGCGGTGAGTCCCTCTCGCAGGCGGACGTCTTCGAGCAGCATATCGAAATATTTACCCATATAAAAAAGTAACTTTGCTTGCTCCGCAAAGTTACTCCAAACCTGTGTGGCGGCAGGTGGTATAAATACCTATTTTTCGGGAAGCGGCGCCGCGCACATCAATGTGCCAATGCGTAATACGGCCGAATCGTATCCGATGGTCGTCTACCCGCGGCCACAGGCCGCGCATACAATTCTGACCCACCCCTAAATCCCCTCCTTGGGAGGGGACTTCGGCCGCTGCGCTCCGAACATAATCGCGCTACCTTACGGGGAACTCCGTAATGCGCAGCGTCGTGCAACCGTAGGGGATCAACGTTATCTCCGTCTCGGGACCGACCTCGCCCGCGGGAATCAGTTCCGTCTTGAAACTGAGCGATGCGGCCGAGTTGCGGTCGAGCCGCCATTCGGGCAGCACCCGCGCCTTGCACTTTATGGCTATCGGCGCCCCGCCGAGCGACCACGGGGCGTCGCCGCACTCCGACTTCTCGACCGTGAAGCGCGAAGCCGTGTTCTCGCCGCGCAGATCGTCGCGGCGCAGGGCCACGTTCCACTGCGTGGGCGAGGTCACCTCGTAATAGTATTGTCCCAGATCGGGCTCGTCGCCGCAGTCGTGGCGGCTCCAGCGTTCCTCCATGCGGAGTGCGTAAACCAGCGGGCCGCGCTCGATGACGGCGGCTTCGTCGTACCAGTACGACACGCGTATCGGTGCCGAGAACTCGATGGTCACCTCGTCGCCGTCGCTCCACGTGCGGGCCACCCGTACCGTGCCTCGGCGCACCTCGGCGGGAACGACCTTTTCGCCGTTGACCTTGAGGGTGTACCCGTCGCTCCACGAGGGTATGCGCAGCTCCAGCGGAAATTCGGCGGCCGTGTGTTTGCGCGACGTGAGCGCTATGGTGAAACGCACCTGTTCCTCGAAAGGATAGCACGTCTGCTCGGTCACGGTGACCTCGGCGCCCGACGCGAGGGTAGTGGTGACGGTCGACGGCGCGTAGACCATCGCGGCCAGACCTCCGTCGGCGGTCTTGTACCACAGGTTCTGCACGAACTTGGGCCATCCCTGGTGGAGGTTGCACGTGCAGCAGGGGTATCCCGTGAGCTGTCCGAACAGTATGTCGGTATCCTCGTGCGGCGTGGAGAAGTTGCGATGCTCGCGCGTCACCTTCACCTGGTTGATCTGCTGGTAGTACTGGCGCGCGTCGCCGCCGTCGGCTATCTGCGTCGGCATGGCGTTGTAGGTGACGCGTTCCAGCAGGTCGGCGTAGGTGTTGTCGCCCGTTATGCGGTACATCTCTTCGAGCGAATACATCATCTCCACGGCCGTGCACAGCTCCGAGCCTCGGGCGGGGTCGCCGAAGTGGATCAGTTCGTCGCCCGCCCACAGTCCCGTGGGGAAGCCTATGGTGCGGCGTATGCGGCGCAGAGCCTCGTGCGGGGCCTGCAAATGCTTGTCCTGCTTCGACTGCTGGTAGAACACTACGGGCTCCTTGAATCCCTGCGCCAGATTGACGCAGTGCAGCGAGTTCTGACGGTATAGGTGGTCGTCGGTGGTGAAACGCGCCGTCCAGTCGGCCGACTGGCTGTGGATAAGCTCGCCCAGACGGAGCAGCGCGGCGTCGCCCGTGATGTTGTAGAGCCAGTGCACCATCAGCAGATTGTCGCCGCCGCGCTCGGCGCCCCAGAATGTCCATCGGCCGAGCGGCGTGGAGGGCAGCATCTCGGCCTGGTAGCGGAAGTAGCGCGTCATGAAGTCGATGACGCGCCGATCGCCCGTGGCCATGTAGTGCTGCTGCAATATCTTCAGCGCCACCATGCGGGGCCACCAGTCGGCCGAGTTGTCGCGCTGCATGCCCTTGACGTAGGGGCGGTCGGTGTCGGGACCGAAATATCCGTTCTCCTTCTGACTCGCGAGAATGGCCTCGACCCACTTGTCGGCCTTGGCCTTCAGCTTTTCGTCGTTCATGATGTAGGCCATGGGCAGGGCGCCGTCGATCCAGTAGGGGCCGCGCTCCCATGCGTCGCCCTCGCCGCCGAGCCATGCGTTATTGTCGCCTACGACCAATTCGTACACCTCGTCCAGATTGCCCGTCATGCCGTCGAGCATGGTCTGCATCTGTGTGCGGAGCCACCCTTCGGGGCGTATCTCGCCGATCGGGAGTTGGGCGTAGGGCGCCTCGACGAGAGGTGCACGGTTGAAGACGGGTTGCGGACGTTCGGCGTTGCGCTGTTTGCCTGCCGCCGAGGTCGTGACGACCATGCAGAGCGTCGCGGCGGCTGTCAGAATTTCGAGTTTCATCTTGTTGCGGGTTTAGTGTAGGTTGGTTCTATTTGCGTTCGTACTCTTCGAACGCGAAAGGGTAGGGGTATTTCTCACCTCGCGGGAACGTCTCGCGCGAAGTGAGACGCCAGCGGGTCGCGTCCCACTCGGGAAACGATGTGTCGCCCTCGTAATCGTGCTCCACGCGGGTCAGGTAGAGCTTGTCGGCCGCATCGAGCGCCTGCGCGTATATCTGCGCCCCGCCGATGATGAACACCTCCTCGTCCTCGGGGAACATGGCTATCGCCTCGCCGAGCGACGCGGCTACGCGGCAGCCCTCTATCTCGGTCACAGTGCGGCTCACCACCACGTTGGTACGGTTGGGCAGCGGACGGCCGAGCGACTCGAAGGTCTTGCGGCCCATCACCACGGGGTGGCCCGAAGTGATGCGCTTGAAGTTGCGCAGGTCCTCCGAAATATGCCACAGAAGCGAATTGTTATCGCCTATCACGCCGTTGGCGGCAACGGCAACTATTATGCTTATCATGATATCGCGGTATTAGCGGGTCAGAACGACATGGGCGCTTTTATGGCGGGCCACGGATCGTAACCCTCCAGCGTGAAGTCGTCGTAGCGGAAGTCGAACACCGACTTTACGTCGGGATTGAGCCTCATGCGGGGCAGTGTACGCGGCGTGCGCGACAGCTGCTCCCGAGCCTGCTCCAGATGGTTGAGGTAGAGGTGTGCATCGCCTAACGTGTGGACGAACTCGCCCGCCCGTAGACCGCACTCCCGGGCGATCATCATCGTCAGCAGGGCATAGGAGGCGATGTTGAACGGCACGCCGAGGAACGTATCGGCGCTGCGCTGGTAGAGCTGGCACGACAGCCGCCCCTCGGCCACGTAGAACTGGAACAGCACGTGGCACGGCGGCAGGGCCATGTCGTCCACCTCGGCCACGTTCCACGCCGAGACTATCATACGCCGCGAGTCGGGGTTGCGCTTTATGGTGTCGATGACCTGCCTTATCTGGTCGATTCCGCTGCCGTCGGGCCGCGGCCAGCTGCGCCACTGGTAGCCGTACACATGGTTCAGGTCGCCGAACGTGTACCCCTCGATCGGCGAGAGCGTTCCCGCCTGCGCCGCCGCCAGAAAATCCTGCTCCGTTACGGGGAGCACGCCGTGGCGCACGCAGAGTTCGTTATAGTAGCGGTAGGCGTCGTTGTCCCATATGTGAACGCCGTTGTCCACCAGATATTTTATGTTGGTATCTCCCGCCAGAAACCACAGCAGTTCTCGGATGACGCCCTTCAGAAATACGCGCTTGGTGGTGAGCAGCGGGAAGCCATCCTCCAGATCGAAGCGCATCTGATGGCCGAATATGCTGCGCGTACCCGTTCCCGTGCGGTCGCCCTTCACCACGCCGTCGCGCATTATCTTGTCCAGCAGATCGAGATACTGTTTCATGATTCGAATCTTTTGAGTTCCATTTCGCCGTCGTCGTGCAATACGGCGTAAGCGGGTTGCGGATCGTCCCACGCTCCGAGGAACAGCACGCGCAGATCATCCTCGCTCACGTCGCAGGGGTAGTGCATGTGTCCGAAAACTATGTAGTCCACGTCTAAGTTGCGGCGCTTGTAATCGCGGGCATAGTCGACCAGAAAACCGAGCGAATCGCGCGTCAGAGTCTCCGACGCATGGCTTTTGCGCGATTTGCCGCTCCACCACCGTCCGAACCTCACGGCAAGATCGGGGTGCACCAGCCACGAGAACGCCGCCCGCAGCAGCCGCGAACGGAACACGGCATTCATGAAACGCAGCACGGGTTTGTCGCCGATGTTCATGTTGTCGCCGTGGGCTATGAAGAGCGTGCGGCCCGCGAGAGTCTCCCGCCGCGGCGAGAAGCGTATCTCCACGCCGCATTCGCGCGTAAGGTAGTCGCGGCACCACATGTCGTGGTTGCCCGTGAACAGCACTATCCTGACACCGCGGTCGGTCAGCTCGGCCAGTTTGCCCAGCGTACGCGCGAAGCCCTTGGGGATCACCCTGCCGTACTCGAACCAGAAATCGAAGATGTCGCCCACGAGAAATATGGTGTCGGCATCCTCGGCCGCCAAGTCGAGCCACCTCACGAAACGTCTCTCCACGCAACGAGACGACTGCTCGTCGCCCGCTCCGAGATGAACGTCCGAGGCGAAATAGTACATTACGGAATCAGATGTTTTTTTGTATTTCGGCGTCGAGCTTGTCGCCGCTCAGATCCTTGGCCACGATGTTGCCCGAGCGGTCGATCAGGTAGTTCGACGGCAGCTTGCTTATGTTGTAGACTCCCAGCGCGGGCGACGAGTCGCCCAGCAGGTCGCTCACCGATATCCACGGCAGCTGCTGCTCCTGCACGGCGTTGATCCACACGGCTTTCGAGGTGTCGACGGCTACCTGGTATATCTCGAATCCCTGATCGTGATACTTCTCGTATATCTTTTTCAGATCGGCGTTTATGGCATTGCCGTTACCTATCGCCGCCGACCAGAAGTGCAGCAGTATGACCTTGCCTTCGAGCGACGAGAGCTTTATCTCCTTGCCGTACATGTCGGGCATGGCTATCTCGGGGAAATTGGTCTGCTTGACCTGCGAGAGCAGGCTTATCTGCGCATCCATGCGCGCTATCTGGCTGCGCAGTATGGGCAGGTAGGGGCTTTCGGGATAGTTCTGCTCGACGGCCTCGGCCACCGTGCGGTAGTAGATCACGTCGCTGTCGCCGTTGAACAGATAGGCGTCGTTGGGCAGACGCTGGCGGAGTGCGTACACCGCCGCTATGCGGTCCTTGTGCTCTATGATGAAGCGCAGCTGGTTGCGCTTGATGTCGCGGTAAATCTGCGTATATTCGCGGGCTATCGCCTCGCGCTGCTTCTCGTCGATGTCGGACGCCGTGTAACGCGAAACCGCATCGTTGAGCTTTATGGCCCCCTCTATGTAGCTCTTGTTGAACTCGCGCAGGAGTTCCGATTCGAGCGCCCCCTCGACCGTGTAGTTGCGCAGCACGCTTCCAGCCGAACGCAGCGTGACGTGGTCGCCCGCCATGAGCAGCAGCGGAATGCGTTCGTTGTCGTAGATTACGTTGTAGAGGGTGGGGGTCGGAGTCCCGTTGTCGATCTTGAGCGAGAAACTGCCGTCTTCACCGAGTTTTATCGAGTCTATGACGCTGTGTTCGAGTGTCCCGACCTGCTCCAGATATACCATGTCGGCAGGCGAACCGACGAAGCGGCCCGTGATTTTCACCTTAGACGACTGACACGAACTGAGTGCCGCCAACAGCGACACGGCCGCGAAAATTGCTCTGTTCATTCCCACAATGTGTTTCATACGAAATACAAATATAACGTTTTTTTGGAAAACCGCAAATTACTTCTGAGAATTGTAACGCGGCGCCCCGTCGGCATTATTCTTTCGTATCGCGACGTTCGGTCTGTTCTTGGGGTTGGGGTATTGGTTCTTCTGCATGGGATTTTTCATGCCCGTCTTCTGCATGGGTCTCTGCGGACCTTTCTGCGGACGTGCCGGAAGGTGCTGTTTGTAGTCGCTTCGGAGATTATTCAAGGCAACTTCGTCGAGTTCTATGCCGCCTTCGGACATAGTCTTTATATCTTTTATGATCACCTCGTTGTTGGGGTGCTCCTGGTTGTACTCGAAACTCTTCGAGCGCATGTAGCGCGCCAGCGAGTCGATGGCGGCGTCGAGCGCGTCGCGGTCCTTCTCGAGGCGCAGCGAGCGCAGCATCATGGCCACGTATTTGCCGTAGTGTTTGTAGGCTATGCGCCCCTGCGAGTACTCCATCTTGTGGGGCGACACCATCAGGTCCTGACGCGCGGGACGCGGGTAGGGCGAATCCACATCGAGCTTGAAATCAGACATTATGAACAGGTGGTCCCACAGTTTGTGGGTGAAGTCGGCCGTGTCGCGCAGCAGGGGATTCAGGTTGCCCATGACGGCTATGACGGCGCGTGCCTGGCGGTTGCGCTCCTCGCGGTTTTCGATGGTCAGCAGACGGTCCACCATCTCGTGGATATGCCGTCCGTACTCCGGAAGATAGAGCTTGTGACGAGTGTAGTTGTAATTCTTTTTCATAAAATGTTTTCGGTTCGGCCGACCGCGGGTCCCATACGCCGTGTTCCGCGCGGGCGCGTCGGGCGTTTTTTCGGTCGCGAGGCATGAACCGTTTTCGGATTAATCGAAAGCCTTTCCCTCTTCGGCAGGTGACGGGATCGAGATTGGAATCACCGAATAAAGAGGTTATCTTTGATTTTGCAAAGTAAGTGCAAAAATATCAAAAATCAAAATATGGCAAAAGTTTTAATCCTGGAGCAATCAAAAAGCATGCGAAATACGCTCCGCGAGAGACTCGAATTCGAGGGGTTCGCCACCACGGTGGCCGAACGCGGCGAGGTGTCGGAGAGCGTATGCGCGCGCCGCGGCTACGATGCCATACTGGCAGGCGGCGACTGCGACGCGCTCGCATCGCTGGGCGTACCTTTTATTATAGTCACCCCGTCGGGCACCATCGACGATGCCGTGTCGGCCGTCAAAAGCGGCGCCGAGGACTATCTCACGGCTCCCGTGGACATGAACCGACTGTTGGGGTCGCTGCGCCGCATAGTCGAACGCGACGAGGATGCGGGACCCGAGCCTGCCGCCGTTGCGGGACGCCCCCGCCGCCGCGCCTCGGGGTGCGACGCCGAACACATCATAGGCTCGTCGGAGGCCATAGAGCATGTCCGCCGACTGATCGACAAGGTGGCGCCGTCGGACGCCCGCGTGCTCATCACGGGCGAGAACGGCACGGGCAAGGAGCTGGTGGCACGCTGGCTGCACGAGAAGAGTGCCCGCGCAGGTGCGCCGTTCGTGGAGGTCAATTGCGCCGCCATCCCCTCCGAGCTGATCGAGAGCGAGCTTTTCGGCCACGAACGGGGCGCCTTCACCTCGGCCGTGAAGCAGCGCAAGGGCAAGTTCGAGCAGGCCAACGGAGGTACGCTGTTCATGGACGAGATAGGCGACATGTCGCTGTCGGCGCAGGCCAAGGTGCTGCGCGCGTTGCAGGAGAACAAGATCAGCCGTGTGGGCAGCGACAAGGACGTGACGGTCGACGTGCGCGTGGTGGCGGCCACCAACAAGGACATACGCGCCGAGATAGCGCGAGGCAACTTCCGCGAGGACCTCTACCACCGTCTGGGAGTGATACTCATCAAAGTACCGCCCCTGCGCGAACGCTCGGGCGACATCCCCGAGCTGGTCGACTATTTCGTGGGCAAGATCGCCGAGGAACACGGCATGGAGCGCAAGGAGGTCGACCGCGAGGCGCTGGACATACTTTCGGCGATGCCGTGGAGCGGCAATATCCGCGAGCTGCGCAACGTGGTGGAGCGCCTTATGATCCTGAGCGGCGACCGCATCACGGCCGACGACGTGAGACTTTATTGTACGTTATAGCAACCCTTTTTCATCAAGACCAAAGCATTTGTGCGCATGCGACCCCGACGGGGTCGCATGCGGTGTTTTTAGGGGAGTATCGTATCCTGCATCGATAATTATCGATATCGCGCAGCGATATCGGCAGTTCGCCGCCGCCCCCACGCGGCGGACTGCTGTCGCACTCCTGCCGCCGTCG
>CAUHCL010000092.1 GCA_959604655.1 uncultured Alistipes sp.
TCGTCGATGGCGATGGGGGGCAGCGGTTCGGGATTCTCGTAGTCGCAGATCGTGTCGCCGATCTCGAAACCCTCGATGCCCACTATGGCGCATATCTCGCCGCACTCCACCTTGTCGACCTTGGCCTTGCCGAGTCCGTCGAACACCATCAGCTCCTTGATCTTGCTCTTGACCAGCGTCTTGCCGTCGCGCTTGGCGAGGGTGACGTTCTGGCCCGCATGCAGCTCGCCGCGCGTGAGCTTGCCCACGGCTATACGGCCCACGTAGGGCGAGTATTCGAGCGAGGTGACGAGCATCTGCGGAGTGCCGTCGACCTGCTCGGGCGCGGGTATCTCGTCGATGATGGCGTCGAGCAGCGGGGTGATCGAGTCGGTGGGCTGGTTCCACACGTGCGACATCCAGCCCTGCTTGGCCGAGCCGTAGATGGTCTTGTAGTCGAGCTGTTCCTCGGTGGCGTTGAGCGAGAACATGAGGTCGAACACCTGCTCGTTCACCACCTCGGGGCGGCAGTTGGGCTTGTCGACCTTGTTGACCACCACGATGGGCTTCTTGCCCAGCGACAGCGCCTTTTGCAGCACGAAACGCGTCTGCGGCATGGTGCCCTCGAAGGCGTCGACAAGCAGCAGCACGCCGTCGCACATGTTGAGCACACGCTCCACCTCGCCGCCGAAATCGGCGTGGCCCGGGGTGTCTATGATGTTGATCTTGCAGTCCTTGTATTTGACCGATACGTTTTTCGACAGAATGGTTATACCTCGTTCGCGTTCCAGATCGTTGTTGTCCATTATGAGGTCTCCCGTGTTGGTGTCGGAACGCAGCAGGTGTCCGGCAACTATCATCTTGTCCACGAGCGTCGTCTTTCCGTGGTCGACGTGGGCAATAATTGCGATGTTGCGAAGTTTTTGCATAGTAATTGAAATTAATCGCGCAAAGTTAATAATTAATCGGTAAAATGTGTTATTTTTGCTCTACTATTCAAGGAGCTGTCATTATGAATTACGGTATAAAAATCAAGGACCGCAGCGAGGTTCTGATCGGTTGCGTGGGCGATCTGCTGCCGCGTCTGCTGCCCGACCGCAGGGTGGTCGTGGTGTCGGACACCAACATCGACCGCCACTATCACTCGCTGGTGAACCGTTTCGATCACGTCCTCATCGGGCTGGGCGAGACGAGCAAGACCCTGCTCACGGCCGACGCCGTGTACCGCAAGTTCATAGAGCTGGGAGTGGACCGCTCCACCTTCATCCTCGCCGTCGGCGGCGGCATAGTCACCGACGTGGCGGGCTTCGTCGCCTCGACCTACATGCGGGGACTCGATTTCGGATTCATATCCACGTCGCTGCTCGGGCAGGTGGACGCCAGCGTGGGCGGCAAGAACGGCGTGAACGTGGAGGGATATAAAAATATGGTAGGCACGTTCTGCCAGCCGCGTTTCGTCATCTGCGACGTGAACATGCTGCGCACGCTGCCCGAGCGCGAGTTCCGCACGGGTCTGGCCGAGATAATCAAGGCGGGCGTGATAGCCGACAGCGAGCTGTTCGACATGCTGGAGCAGTGCGATTTCGCTGATCTTCCGAAGGACTCGGAGCTGCTGGGCAAGATAGTCTTCCGCGCGGTGAAGGTCAAGGCCGACATCGTGGAGCGCGACGAGCGTGAGGCGGGCGATCGGCGCAAGCTCAACCTGGGGCATACGCTGGCCCATGCCATAGAGAAGAGTTCGTCGAAGATGAACCACGGCGAGGCCGTGGCGGTGGGACTGTCACTCATAGCCGATGCGGCGACCCACAAGGGCATGCTTTCGGCGGCTGACAAGGAGCGTATCGACAATCTGCTCGTGCGCGCGGGCTTCGATCTCAAGCCACCCGTGGCCATGCGTCAATTGTTGAAGGCTGTCGCCAAAGATAAGAAGAGCGAGGGTGATTCCATACATGTGGTCTTTCCCGTCGCCATCGGATCGTGCGAGGTGGTGCGCATGCCTGTCGACGAGTTCCGCGCCATGTTTCAGTAGGGTAGGGTAATCTTTTCGGGCCGATCCGCTTTCGGACCGCTGTATTCCGCTTGCGGAAAGAATAGGATAACTATATTCACCAAATAGAAGATAGATAACTAACTAAAAGCCCAACCTATATCAATGAAACGAATCCTATTATTCATATTCATAATAATAAGCTGTGCGACTTATGCCCAAGAAAGAATAGACACGCTTTATTACAATAACTTGGGGCAAATTGCGCAGAACGCTGTTTTTGCGGACTATTATCGCATCGCTCTTTATCCTGCGGACTCGATCCATCATAAAGTGTTCAAGGATTTTTACAATTCGGGAGAATTACGCAAGGAGGGATATTTCCTGTCCATTGATAGTCTCGATGATAGCAAGACCGTATTCGACGGAGAGATCCGCTCCTACTCCAGAAACGGTAACAACTCTGAAAAATCCCACTATGTAAACGGCCAACTACATGGCGAGTATATACGTTATGACGATGATGGAAAACTGATAATACATGCCTTTTATCAGGATGGAGAGTTATTCGGAATATATAAAACATTTAACGAGGATGGTTCTTGCAAAATTATTGAATACGATACAGGCAAACCGATTCATGATTATTATTTGTTGTCGGATAGCGATGGGAATACGCTGAAATTCCGAATCGCTGACGACATGCCTGTCTGGGAATCCCCTGCAATTGCAGAACGATTCGTCGACTATCGGGACGGCACACCGTGGGAAGTCTATTTCAAGAACGGCATTACTATCGCTTTGACAAACTCCATTGTCAAAGACTACGGCAAATGGCACCGAATTGATTTGATTATCTCCAATAACTCTACAACTCCCATTGAATTCATACCTGAACAAAACATTGAGGCATATTCCGCAGACAATCAAGGTATGACTACTGATTTGCAAATCTGGACATGCGACGCATATATGAAGAAAGTGAAACGAGCTCAAACATGGGATGCTATCGCTATGGGATTCAGCGAAGGCATGGCATCTGCGGGCGCAGGCTATTCGACTTCAACCACCACTGGATACAGCAGCAATGGCATCACCACCACTTATTATACAACAACTTATAACGCAACAGCTGCTTATCAAGCCAATTTAGCCTCGCAACAACGATTGGCCAATTTCAGCCAAGCCCTGCAAGAAGAGAAAAACATCAAGCAGATGGGTTATATGAAGAAAAATACGATCTATCCCGGCGAATCTGTATCGGGGTATGTCCATGTAGCACGGGTCAAAGGCGAACGCGTGGCTTTCGTTATTAATATTGAAGGAGCCAAATATCTATACGAATGGAAATTCGATAAAAAAATGGCCAATCTTGTTGATTAGTCTCGAAAAAATTTCATCCAAAAATCCATCGAAAAATAATTTGCCGTATATTTATAACGGAGTCAGCGATAGACGCATGTAATGACATAACGAGCATATAATTAGTATTTCACGCATCATTCCCGCTTTCGATATTCTGCGGCTCGTCGGGCCTGCGCGATTATTCGGCCTGCGTTATTCCCTGAATGTAAAGTATCGGCCTGCCAGATAGCTGTAAACCACGCATACAGCTGTCGTGAGGGCTTTCGACGGCGTGGGCCATATCCCGCATATCTCCACGAAGAACTTTATGCACACGTAATTGAGTGCCAGCGAGCCGACCACGGTGAGCGCGTAGCGCAGCATCTGCCGCGATGTCGCCAGCCGCGTGGCATGGAACGCCACGTTGCGGTTGAGCCAGAATCCGTTGAAAAATGTTATCGGGAAGACTATCGCGAGCGAGGCCACATGCGGCGATACGGTCACGAACCCGAGGTCGATGAAGCGTTCCGCCACGACCGTGTGGTAGATGAAGTGGTACCACAGCAGATCGAGCACCATGTTCATGCCGCCGCACGCCGCATAGCGGAACATGGCGGGCGGCACCATGCGGGCGATGCAACCCGTGTGGAAGCGGTCGATCGTCCTCGTTATAATCTCGGCGAGCCCCATTATTTGACGTTATATATCCACAGATCGGGATATATGTCGCGGTACGAGCGGGCGAAAGCGGCGCAGTCGTCGCGTTTGTCGCTTCCGAAGACGGCCGTTATGAATTTGTTCTTGAACGGCAGCACGGTGCCGTTCATATCCTCTATGCGCCGTTTGGCCTGCTCCAGAGCGCGTGCGGCGTTCTGCTCGGTGGAGAATACTCCCATGACCACGTAGTAGGCGTACTTGCCGTCGGATGCCGATACGGCGGGCGCGGGTTGGGTGGCGGGCTGCTCCGTTGCGGTCGGTTGCGCGGGTTTGGGCGCAGGCAGCTCTGTTGCGGTCGCGGCAGGCTGTGCGGCGGCGTCGGGAACGGTCGTCGTATCGGTGTCGTTCTTCAATGAGTCGCTCTGTATGTCGGCTGCGGGCTGCGGCGCTGCGGCGAGCGTTTCTGTCGGCGCAGTACTTTTCACTACGCTCATTCCGCTCAGAAGCGATGTGCCCCATTGCATGTAGACGCCCACACCTATCGCCACCAGCGCGCATACGGCGCATATGGCGTAGAGCCATGCGTTGGACCGACGGCGGATCACGAGCGTCTTCACCCCGTCGGGGTTGATTGCCGTGTTGAACGACGCCTCGGCGGAGAAGCTCTTGTCGACGAGGACTCCCACACCGCCTATCTTGAGCGTGGCGCCTTCGCGCGTCTTGCCCAGCCAGCGGCCGTAGATGTCGCGGGCCTGTTCCTCGCTGCAACCTGCTATGGCGACTATCTCGGCCACCAGCGACGGACCCTGCTCGTGCGACGAGAAGCTGACCGCGTTGCGCGGACCGAGGAGACGGTCGGCCGCGATCTTGCGCGCGCCGCGCCGCTCGATGAAAAGCGTGCCCACGTCGGGCAGGAATACTCCGCGCCCGCTTATGAGCATGTTATAGATGATCTTGTTTACCTCCTCTATCATTTTCTTTTCGTGTTTTTGGCTGTTCGGTCGCGATCGCCGCCTTTGGCGCTCGTCGCGGGTCTGCCTATCGGAAAGCGGTTCTTGGCCCCCTGCCATATCATCCACACGGCCAGCAGAACGAACGGTATGCTGAGCAGCTGTCCCATGTTGAGCGCCATTCCCTGCTCGAACGCCTCCTGATTCTCCTTGACGAACTCAATGAAGAAACGCGTGAGGAATATCCCGACCAGTCCGACGCCGAACATCACTCCCGCGTGGCGGCGCCCCTCGTCGCGCTTGTAGTAGAGCCACAGCAGCACAGCGAAAGTGATGATGTAGCACAGCGCCTCGTATATCTGCGCGGGGTGCTGCACGGGTACCATGTCGACGGGCATAGCGGGATGGAGTCTGACGAACTTGAATCCCCAGGGCACGTCGGTGAGGCCGCCCACGATCTCGGAGTTGATGAGATTGCCTATGCGCACCAGCGCGCCGCCGATCGATACGGGGATCATGATTCGGTCGAGCCACCACACGTAGGGCGTTCCCGTCTTGCGGGCCGTCACCCACATGCCGATGAGCATGCCGATGGCCGATCCGTGGCTTGCCATGCCTCCGTTGCGTATCTCGGTGATGATGGCCAGAGGGTTGGCTGCGTAGTGTGAAAATTCGTAGAAGAGGCAGTGCCCCAGGCGTGCGCCTATGATGGCGCCGAAGGCTATCCACACGAATCCCACCTCCACCAGCTCGGGACCGAAGCCTTCCCTGCGCACGAAGTGCGAGAAGAAGCGTTCGCCCAGAAGTATCGTCAGGGCCCACATGAGGCCGTAATATCGCAGGTCGAACGATCCGATGGAGAACATCACCGGATCGAAGTCCCATATTATGTATAGAAAATCGTTAAGCATTCTTGTCCAATATACCCTTTGTCGGGCACTCGTGCCCGTGCGGCGGATTTACTTTTCGGGTGATACAGCCTTTTTGAGCGGGAACGCGAATGTGGTGCCCACGCCGAGTTCGCTGCGTACGGTGATGCGTTCGCCGTGAGCCTCCACTATGTGCTTCACGATGGCCAGTCCGAGTCCCGTTCCGCCCTGCTCGCGCGAGCGGCCTTTGTCCACGCGGTAGAAACGCTCGAACACGCGCGGGATATCCTCCTTGCCGATGCCCACGCCCGTATCCTCCACCTCGATCAGGATCTTGTCCATCATGTCGCGGAACTTGATGCGGGTCGAACCGCCCTCCTTGCCGTAGTGTATCGAGTTTATTATCAGATTGACGAGTACCTGACCGACGTAGTGCTTGTCGGCCGTGACCCAGAACGGCGACGGCAGCGAGTCGGCGCCCTTGACCGAGATCCTGATCTTGCGCTTGGCGGCCTCCATCTCCAGCTGGTCGGCTATCTCCTTGGCCAGCGCGGCTATGTCGAAACGGTCGGACTTCAGGCGGTTCATGTCGTTTTCGAGCTTGGATATGGTATCCAGATCGTTCACGATGTTTATCAGTCGGTCGATGCTCTTCTCGGCGCGCTCCAGATACTTGCGGTTTATCAGCTCGTCCTCCAGTCCGCCGTCCAGCAGGGTGGAGATGTAGCCCTGAATGTTGAAGATGGGGGTCTTCAGCTCGTGGGCCACATTGCCCAGATATTGCTTGCGGAAGACCTCGGTCTGCTTCAGGCGCGCTATCTCCTTGTCGTTGTCGTCGGCCCACGCGGTCAGTTCCTCCGATATCTTCTCGACGTGCTTGTCCTTCATCTCGTCGACGATCTCGGTGGTATGCACGTCGCGCGAGAGGACCATCGAGTAGATGGGCTTGAGCTTGTAGGCCACGTACGACTTTATAATGTAGAGCGAGAAGAGGGCCAGCGCCACGAAAATTCCCACCGCGGCGCACGCCGTGATCCACCACGGGGTGCCGCACACAGCCAATACCGCAGCCGCGACGGCCGCAGCGACGAACGCCAGCAACAGCGACGCGTTCTCCTTGGTCTTTATCGTCATCATACTCACAATATCGTTTATGTTATACTTTTCCGTTCCTTTCCCGCGTCGGCATGCGCTAATAGAGTCTCAGATTGGCCACCACCCGATATATGGCCTCCATGTCCTCGATCTTGATCGTTATGGTGTCGAAACCCGCGTTGGCGGATTCGAGCGCCAGCATCGTGCCGCCCTCGCCGTCGTTTACGATCCTTACCTTACGCAAAAGTATATATTTCGGGCATACTATCACATATATTTGCCCGGGAATTATCGCCTCGGCAGTGGTTTTTTTCAGAAAAACCATCGATCCCGACGGTATTTCGGCCGACATGGCCGTGTCGTAGCAGCGGAACGCGCAGTCGCAGTCCTCGATGGGCGGGATGCTCATCTTGAACGAGGGTTTCA
Organism: uncultured Alistipes sp.; assembly: GCA_959604655.1. GTDB lineage: Bacteria > Bacteroidota > Bacteroidia > Bacteroidales > Rikenellaceae > Alistipes. The sequence goes on from CAUHCL010000092.1 coordinate 7,308, forward strand.
TGTCCTCGTGGAGCAGCAGGCCGCGCCCCACCACATCGCCCTCGAAGAAGGGGATGCGGCCGCTCGACAGACCTTTGTTGAACATGTCTCCCTCGCCCGTCAGCAGCCATCCCACGCTCAGCTCGGGAAACTTCTCCACGATGCGTCGCGCGAGGTTCTGCGAGATGCCGTTCTTGCCGGCCTTTATCTGATACAGATTCTCCGAACGGGCCAGACCTATGTAACGTCCGAAATAGTTGGTAGTCATGTTCGCCCATCTTATCACGCTCTCAAGGCGAACCCAATTTTCATTTTTATTTGTCATATCCAAAAATTTTTATCATCTTTGCGGTCGCGGCCTCGTAGTTCAATGGATAGAATATAAGATTCCGGTTCTTACGATGAAGGTTCGAATCCTTTCGAGGTCACATTCAAGGGCGGCGACGCCCTTTTTTCATGCCTCGTCATATCCGATAAATTCCATTCGGTATCATACGCGAAATTTACCTCCGACTCGCGAATCCCAATCTTTCGCGTTGCTGGCGATGTTGCGACTCTCTACGTCTGAGGCTTTTCCTATACTCTTCGGGCATCGACTACGGCGGTTTCGGTCCGAATTTATGATCGAATAATTATAATAACGTTCGTTTTTTGCTACCAAAGGTAATGAATTTATTTGAAAAAACGATAAAAAAGTCCGTTTCGAAGATTGAATGCGTCGGAATAATATGTTTTTGTGTTGTAATGTCTACAATATTTTCATGTTTCGGCCGTGCGGACTTCGGCCTGCCCCGTGGTCGCGGGTGCGCCCGCGCGACCCGACACGGACGGTTGCAACCATCCTGCCGCAAATGCGCTCGGGCCTGAGTCGGGGCGACGAACCGCCGCATCGGAACGTTTTTCGGCCCGTTGCGGCAACATTGCGCCCGTGCGATTAGCTGAAATGACGTTTTTGTTGTAACTTTGCCTTGGGTTTGATCCCGCGGGGGCGGCCGATATGCGAAAACCCCGCCGCTTCCGATGCCGAGCGGAAAAGGCCGCTAATGCCACTTTCCACCAAAATGCCATGCGCACAGACCGAAACATGAGAAATAATACGGAGAGCGATCTGGAGTTCGAGAACCGAATAAGGCCGCAGGAGCTTTCGGCCTTTTCGGGTCAGGACAAGATCGTCGACAACCTTAAAGTGTTCATCAAGGCCGCACTTATGCGCGGCGACTCGCTCGACCACGTGCTGCTGCACGGCCCCCCGGGACTGGGCAAGAC
>CAUHCL010000093.1 GCA_959604655.1 uncultured Alistipes sp.
AATCGTTTGATCTCCTGTCTTTTGGCATCGACGATATTCCTCCACGCTCATGCCGATGAGATTTCGCGGACGACAGGATCGGAAGAACGTAAATTATGGGTCAACACTCTTGTCAGAATCGTCGACCCCGTTTTGACCAATCTTGCAAATGAAACCTTGCGGGCGAATATGCCTCAAGAATCCTTGGACAGCACCCGCGGCCAAAAATTCTCTCATCTGGAAGCAGTCGGAAGAACGATATGCGGAATAGCCCCCTGGCTGGAACTCGGGATCGACGATTCCGAAGAGGGGAAATTGCGGGAGAAGTACATAGATCTGGTCGTCAAGGGGCTCGCCAATGCCGTCAATCCCGATTCACCCGATTATCTGGATTTCGAGACGCCTCACCAGCCTTTGGTCGATGCCGCTTTTTTGTCGCTCGGGATATTGCGGGCGCCTACTCAGATATGGGGAAGGCTGGATGATCGGACCAAAGAAAATCTGATAATCGAGTTGAAGCGCACCCGTTCCATCAAACCGTTTCAAAGCAACTGGCTGCTGTTTACCTCGATCGTCGAGGCTGCGCTGCTGGAATTGACGGGGGAATGCGACGAGGAACGGTTACTCTACGGAGTCGAAATGTTTCGTGACAAGTGGTATCTCGGAGATGCGACTTACGGTGACGGTCCCCACTACCATGCCGACTATTACAACAGTTTTGTCATTCATCCTCTGCTGACGGAGGTATTGCGTGTCATGGAAAGGCATCACGTGGCGGGTGCCGATTTTCTGGCTACCCAATACAAACGCCTTTCGCGCTATGCCGAACAGCAGGAAAGACTGATTTCGCCCGAGGGTGCCTATCCCGTAATAGGACGTTCGATTACTTATCGCGCAGGTGCGTTTCATGCTTTGGGGTATGCCGCACTTCTCCATAAGTTGCCGTCGTCGATTGAACCCGCCCAGGTGAGATGCGCCTTAACCGCAGTTATCAAACGACAATTCGATGCCCCCGATACCTACGATGCTCAAGGATGGTTGCGCGTAGGGTTTGCCGGCAGCCAGATTGCGATGTCTGAAACCTACATCAATACGGGCAGCGTTTACCTCTGTACATTCGGATTCGTGGCATTGGGCCTGCCGAACACCGATCCGTTTTGGAATGACGCTTTCACTCCATGGACTTCGTTGAAGGCATGGAGGGGAGACACGGTAAATGCCGACCATGCCCAATGACAGCTTTGAAAATCGTGAATGGTAACAGCCTGTTCGCGAACGGCCGACCCGTAAAAAGGTCGGCCGTTTTCATCATACTCAGTACACCTCTTCTGGAACCGTTTCGCCCTCGGGCACGCCATCTATCTCGTCGCGCCACCTTATGGCGGCATGCGTGCCGTCGCAGTACGGCTTGTTGCCCGACTCGCCGCAACGGCACAGCACCATCCTGTTGCGTATCTCGAAAGCCTTGCCGTTCGCGCGTTCGAGCCTTATGCCTCCGCGAACCCATATTCCGCCGCTTGCGCCTATCGCTATATCCTCTATCAATCCCAAACTCGGATCGTAGGCAGGTTCGAACGGCTTGCCCGTCTCGTTGTCCCACGCCGTGAGGCGCGCGCTCGGACACATCGACGCCTCGCGTATGGCCAGCCGCCTCGCTTCGGGATACTCCGAGTTGGCGACCAGATTCCATGCACGCCCCTCGGCGTCGCAGAAACGCGCGAACACGCAGTAACGTTCGTTGTCCGACATGGCGAGCGTACCGCCCTCGGTTATCTCCACGTCGCGGAGCAGAGGGGTGTCGGGAGCTGTCAGACGCGAATCCCACTCCATTTTCGCATGCGTGCCGTCGCAATAGGGCTTGCGGTGCGACCCTCCGCATCGGCACAATGCCGTCGGTTCGTTCTCGGTGGAGAAATGGCGCCCCTCCTGAAAATACCAGCTCGCGCCGCGGTCGTTGGCCATGATGAACTGCATCGCCAGCGGCGGACGCCCGAAAACCAGATAAGGGCCTCCGTCGGCGATCACTATGCGGTAACCCTTGGCGGCGGGTTTCGATCCCGTCATAATTTTTGTACTGCTCATATAATAAATGTATTTTCGTAACGTTTGCACAATAGACAATAATTATTCCTCAGTATGAAATAATCGGTTATCGGTTGCGAAAAGTCGTTGCTTTTTGGTATATTTGCGGATATTTTGAAAACGGTTATTGATAAAAACAGATATATGAAAAGAGTTTTTCAAGGCGCATCAGCCGTCGCGGTCGCTGCAATATTTTGTGCGACAATGCTTTTGTCGTGCACGACCGATGAAAAATACGATTTCACGTTCGAGCTTCCCGGGCGCATAGTCACTCGCCTGAACGAAACCGTCGTGATCCCGTTTACCGCCCGCAACATCACCAGCGTGTCGGTCACGTCGAAACCCGCGGGCTGGACGGTGGAGGATGTCGACCTGATTAACTGGACCATCACGGTCAAATCGCCCGAATCGTATGCCGACGCCGACAACGACGTGGTCGAGAACGGCAATCTCGTCATGACGGGTTATACGGCCGCAGGCACCACGACGAAGGCCACCTCCTACCTCTCGCTGTCGAACCGCGAGATCGACCTCTCGGAAGTGCGCTCCAACTCTTACGTCATAACGCAACCCGACACCCGCTACACCATCGACGTCACCCGCAAGGGCGAGTCGTCGCAGACCATATCGCCCGCACGCGCGGCCCTGCTGTGGCAGAGCGAAAAGGATCTGGTCAACTTCAGCAGCTTCGACGCCGACTCGGGCACTTTCACGTTCTACATATCGCACGAGGAGACCGAGGATGCCGACGCCGAGCTGAAAGTCCCCGACGGCAATGCCGTAGTGGCTGCGTACGATGCTGACGACAACATCCTGTGGAGCTGGCACCTGTGGATCACCGAATCGGATCCCGCCACAAGCGCCGTCGCCACCTCGGCGGGTGTGTTCATGGACCGCAACTTGGGAGCCTACCGCAACAGCGACGGCTCGACCGATACCGACGACATTTTCAAGTCGTACGGACTCTACTACCAGTGGGGCCGCAAGGATCCGTTCATCCGCCCCATCGATTACAAGTTCTCGAACAACTCCGACCGTACCGTCTTCAGCGCCACCAACACGGTGAAGCGTTTCGCATACGTAGATTCCGAGAAAGACGCCGAGGCGGGCACCGTCGAATATGCCGTGGCCAACCCAATGTCGTTCGTGCTCGGCGCGAAGGACAGCGGTTACGACTGGCTGTGGTCGGGCCGCGACGACAATCTGTGGAGCAGCGGCGAGAAAAGCCTCTACGACCCCTGCCCCCGCGGCTGGCGCGTACCCGACGGCGATGCTTTCCTGGCGTTCGACATCGACGAAATCGAGGACGGAGCACAGCTGGCCGACATACGCGGCATGTACGGATGGCATATCAAGGACAAGACGACGGGCGCCAAGCTCTTCATGCCGGGCGCAGGACGCCGCAGCTTCGAGAACGGCGTGCTCACCAACATGAACGACTACGGCTACGAGCATGTTCCCATGCCTTGGATAGGTTATTATTGGACGAGCGGAGTCGGCACGGTGGAGCTCTCGACGGCCAAATCGATGTTCTTCGATCTCAACACCACCCGCGCCGTGAACAACCGCTACGAAGGCGCCAAGGAGATGTACCGCGCCAACGGCATGCAGATTCGCTGCGTGAGAGACGACCGATAGACGCGGCACGACAATTTACGGCAGCCCGACCTTGCGGTCGGGCTGTTTTGCCATACTGCGACTCGGGCAGCAGCCTGCGGAGCACGCAAACGAGCGAATGCAAGTTGCGGGCCTCCGCGGAGACGAGTCGCAGCATAATTTCTCCATTCGAGTTTTTTTACCTATTTTTGCGGCACAAACGAGCCGTTCGAGGCATAATCCTTCCAAGCGATGAAAATCAACAAAGCCGAATTCCGATGCAGTTCCGAAAAGATCTCGCAAGTTCCCAAAGACGATCTTCGCGACATAGCCTTCATCGGGCGCAGCAACGTCGGCAAATCGTCGCTCATCAACATGCTCACGGGACACAAGGCGCTGGCCAAGGTGTCGTCCACCCCGGGCAAGACCCGCCTTATAAACCACTTCCGCATAAACGACTCATGGTATCTGGTCGACCTCCCGGGATACGGCTACGCCCGCGTGTCGAAAAGCAAGCGCGGCGAGTTCTCGAAGATCATCCTCGATTACGTACTCAAGTGCGAGAAGATGCACTTTCTGTTCGTTCTGGTCGATTCGCGCCTCGAACCCCAGGCCATCGACATGCGCTTCATCGAGATGCTGGGCCAGAACGGCATCCCGTTCGGCATCATATTCACCAAGGGCGACAAACTCTCGGCCGCACAGCTCCGAAAAAGCGTCGATCGCTACCGCGCCGCCCTGGCGGAGCAGTGGGAGGAGATGCCGCCCATGCTCGTCTCGTCGAGCGCGCGCGGCACGGGACGCGAAGAAATACTCGACTATATCGAAAAATGTTTATAATTATTTGAAAAGTCGATACGGAAGCTGTCCTTTTTTACCGTGGATTGTATATATTTGCACCATCAAAATTCAACTACACAATGGCTATACATAAGATCAAGTTTTTCGCGGGACGCAATTCGCGTTATCTGGCCGAGAAAATAGTGGCCAGCTACGGCACGACGCTCGGCGATTCGGAGATACTCCAGTTCAGCGACGGCGAGTTCCAGCCGTTCTACAACGAGTCGATCCGCGGTTGCACGGTATTCATCATCCAGTCGACCTTCCCGCCCTCGGACAATCTGATGGAGCTTCTTATGATGATCGACGCGGCACGCCGCGCTTCGGCCTACAAGGTCATTGCCGTAATGCCCTACTTCGGCTGGGCCCGTCAGGACCGCAAGGACCGTCCGCGCGTACCCATCGGCGCCAAACTCGTGGCCAATCTTCTGGTTGCGGCGGGTGTCGACCGCATCATGACGATGGACCTCCACGCCGACCAGATCCAGGGCTTTTTCGACGTTCCCGTCGACGCGCTCTACGCCAGCGGCATATTCATCCCCTACATCCAGAGCCTCAATATCGAGGATCTGTCGATCGCCGCGCCCGACATGGGCGGAGCCAAGCGCGCCAACGCCTACGCCAAGCATCTGCAAACCCCCATCATCATATCGCATAAGGAGCGCGCCAAGGCCAATGTGGTGGGCAGCATGACCGCCATCGGCGAGGTGGAGGGCCGCAACATAATCATCGTCGACGACATGATCGACACCGCGGGAACCATCTGCATGGCAGCCAACATGCTCATGGACAAGGGTGCCAAAAGCGTCCGCGCCGTCATCACCCACCCCGTGCTGTCGGGTGCCGCCTACGAGCGCATCAACGAGAGCCGTTTGCAAGAGGTGATCGTCACCGACACCATTCCGCTCAATCAGGAGAAGGATCTGAGCAAGTTCACCGTTCTCTCGGTGGCCGACATCTTCGCCAACGTGATAGAACGTGTGCACAACTACAAGGAGATAAGTTCGATATTCTATAAATAGAATCCCGACCCGCTAAAACCGAAGGCTGCCTTTCGCGAGACAGCCTTTGTTGTTTTGCGGTTCGCCGACAGCGGAGGATTGCGACAGCAGTCCGCCGCGCGGGGTGGCGGCGAATTGCCGACCTCGCGGCGCGAGGTCGTGAATCACCGTCTCGAAATATTCCTCTTTATCCTCTCCAACCCGCTCCGCTTCAGCGGAGTCCCGCCGAACCGCTCGGCAAACTCCGCCTCGCTCATGCCCATCCACTCGTCGGCCCCCATCTGCCGAGGGTCGAACACGGGATCGAATGCCGCACAGCGGTGCGCCGCCGCCTTTTTATTATACGGGCAGCAACTCTGACACTCGTCGCACCCGAATATCCATCCGTGCAGGTCTACTTCGGCCGACGGCTCGGCCTCTATGGTGTGGCACGATATGCAACGCGAGGTGTCGATTGTCATAGGCGCCACTATGGCTCCCGTGGGGCACGCCTCCATGCAGCGTCGGCACTCGCCGCACCCTACTCCGACATACGGCGAATCGTAACGGTCCACCTCGTCGCACAGCACCAGTTCGCCGAGCAGCACGAACGAGCCGAACTCGGGCGTCACCAGCAGCGACTGCCGCCCTATCCACCCCAATCCCGCCTCGACGGCGATCTGCTTTTCGAGCAGCGGGGCCGAATCGACGAACGCACGCCCTTCTATCGACGGATAGCGTTCGCGCAGGGCCCGCAGCATCGTCTGCAACATCTTTTTCAGACTCTTGTGGTAATCGCGGTTGCAGGCATACGACGCCACTTTGGTTGCGCAATCCCGCGCATATCCCCCGCTCACGGCCGACTTGTACCCCACGGCGCACACCACGACACTCCGCGCGCCCTCCACCAGACGCCGCGTATCGAAGCGCTTGTCGAGGTTGTTGCGCAGATATCCCAGCGACGAATCGTAGCCGTGCGCGAGCCATCGGCGGAACGCCGCCTCATTGTCCGCCAGATGGCGGCTGCGCGCGACTCCGCACATGTCGAACCCCGCCTGCACGGCAAGATCTTTGATATATCGGTACTCTATCATAGCCTATTTCGCCTCAAATGTACCGAATTTTAATATTTTTTCGTTATCTTAGCGCGAATTTTACAATGAATATTGCTTAATGATAGCTTTGAACACTCTTTACGAACTTCTGCACAACAGCATCGACAAGTTCGGCGACAGGGTTGCATTTTCGATGTTCGAAGGCGAGGATGTGACCTACAACGAGGTGGGTAAACGTGTAACAGAGATACAGAAATTACTTACGGGAGCCGGCCTCGGCGCGGGCGACAAGGTGGCTCTGCTCAGCAGCAACATGCCCAACTGGGGAGCCTGCTATTTCGCCGTAGTCTCGGCGGGAATGGTCGCCGTCCCCATCCTCCCCGACTTCACGGGCGAGGAACTGGACATGCTAATCAAGCACTCCGAAGCCAAGGCGCTGCTCGTATCCGACAAGCTCTTCACCAAACTATCGAAAGAGACGGTCGCGACGCTCAACATAGTGATCCGCACCAAAAGCCTCACCGTCATATCGCAGCGCGTCACGGGCGAAGGCTCTACGGCCATCCCCTCGCCCGACGATCTGGCGGTCATCATCTACACGTCGGGAACCATGTCGCGGCCCAAAGGCGTGATGCTCACGCACCGCAACCTGACCTCCAACGTATGTATGATGTACGGACTGTTCCCGATCGACGAGAACGACTCCATGCTGTCGGTGCTGCCGCTGTCGCACACCTACGAATGCACGGTGGGCATGCTCTACCCCTTCGCCACGGGCGGAAAGGTGACCTACCTCGAAAAGCCGCCCACGGCATCGGTCCTGCTGCCCGCGCTCAAGCGCGTACGCCCCACGTGCTTCCTCATAGTGCCGCTCATCATCGAGAAGATATACCGCAGTCAGATATACGCCAAATTCACCTCCAACAGATTCTGGCGGACGCTCTACGGCATAGGCTTCATGCGCCGCTACCTGCACCGCATAGCGGGCGGCAAGCTGATGAAGATGTTCGGCGGCAACCTGCGCTTCTTCGGCATCGGCGGCGCCAAACTCGACAGCCAGGTGGAGCAGTTCCTCATCGACAGCCGCGTAATCCCCTACGCCATCGGCTACGGACTCACCGAGACGGCTCCGATGGTGGCGGGCGCCATACCTCAGATGCCCCGCAAGCTCGGCTCGACGGGCATAGCGATGGAGGGCCTACACGTGCGTCTGGACAACGTGAATCCCGAGACCCGTCAGGGCGAGATCGTCATCGACTCGCCGTCGGTGATGCGCGGATATTACAAGAACGAGGCCGCCACGGCCGAGGTGTTCACCGACGACGGCTGGTTCCGCACGGGCGATCTGGGCTTCATCGACGACGACGGCTGCATATTCATCAAGGGCCGCCTGAAGAACATGATCGTAGGCCCCAGCGGCGAGAACATCTATCCCGAGGAGATCGAGTCGGTGCTCAACTCCAACGCCTACGTCTCGGAATCTATCGTGACCGAGCAGGACGGCCATCTGGTAGCACTGGTGCATTTCGACACCGACGCCATCGAGGCCCTCAAGGACGAGCTGATGGAGAAATGGGAGATCAAGCGCGACGAATGGCACCAGAAAATCGACGAGTGGAACGACAAGAAGGAGGAAATCAAGCAAGATATTCTCAAATACGTCAATTCGAAGGTGAACAAGTTCTCGCGCATCACCGAGGTCGTGGAGGAAGACGCCGAGTTCGTGAAGACCCCTACCAAGAAGATCCGCCGATTCCTCTACAACAACCGCAATAAAGAGAGCGGCGGAAACGACGCGAAATAACATCCGACAAAGGCCGGCCCCGCAAGGGTCGGCTTTTTTTCAACGTTTTACGACTCGTCGGAGTCGTGCGGGCCGCGGCTGCGGCCCGAAAACATTTCCGTCAATATGTCTGCGGCTCTTTGAGCCGCGCAGTTCGCCGCCGCCCCACTGCGGCGGACTGCTGTCGCA
>CAUHCL010000094.1 GCA_959604655.1 uncultured Alistipes sp.
AGAGCAATTAACCTACGCTCATTTCCAATAAATTACACTCTTTTCGTAACTTCACGTTGCAAGATTACGGCTTTTAGTGTTTATGAAATAATACAGAATCTAACTCTACATCCGAGGGACAAGGAGAGACAAAGCAAAATAATTGCGAGGGACAAACCGTGTCTCTTGCAATTCAACACGGTTTTTAGGAAGTGGTTTTATTGTTTTTCTTTCTTTTTATATGCGAAATTTTGTCCCCCGTTTGTCCCCCGAAAATATCATTCAAAAAAATTCTCCATTGATATACAGCGATTTACACAATACAAATATCGTTTGTGTGGGGAAATAAACATTCTGCATCGGAAAGTGATGGCTTAGAAACTGCCATAACCTGAAAACGAAAAACCAGATACACCGATGAAGCGTACCCAATCATTATTTTATATCGTGGTATTATCGGACAACAGGTTTGTCTTTCAACATACCACCTTCATTATAACGCTGGTTATTCGGCAGTCCTTTCTTGTTCACGCCCTCCCGCATCAGCCTCTTCAAATCTTCCAGATGCAAACGGTAAACGCCGCGAGGCGTCACACCATATTTCTTGCACAAAGAGGCGGCCATGCCTACGACCTCCCCCATCATGCCTGTCGTACGCATCACACGTACCGTTCCTAACGCCACGTGCGTCACACTGATGTTACGGCCCGCCATGAACAGGTTGTCCACATTACGCGAATACAGACAACGATACGGGACCGCATACGGATAGATCAGGATATGCTTCGTGACGGCTTTGAACTCATTACCGGGAAAGTGTTCGCTGTTCTTCGGATCCTGCCAATGCAAATCGATGCTCCAGGTCGTGGCGAAAGAGGCATCCTCATGATACACATGCTTGGTCAGGTCGTCCTCTTTCAAGATATAATCGCCCATCAGACGGCGGGACTCGCGTTTGCCTGCCACATAAGCCACCCAGCCCAACTTTCGGTTCCTGTACGGGCCGTTTTCCTTCATCCGATTCTTCAGATAACTCCAGTTGGAATAGACGACCAGCATTCCATAGTCACGGATGCGTTCGAAATCCTTGATCTGGTCGAAGTTCATACCCGTCTCCCAGGTCCATTCCCCCATCATCACCTTTTCACAATTCTCGTCGTTGAACTCCACGCCATAGCTGAACTTCGGAAACGGACTCGGTTTCTTGTCATCCACCGAATACCACTGGACGGAAGAACCCATCGTCAACTTATCCGCTTTCTCGGGAGCGATGCTTTCGCCATATTCGTCACGGCTTTCACGCCCCATACGGTAGTCAGCACCTGCCAGGTACCCGATCGTCCCGTCTCCCGTACAATCCGAAAACAGAGGGGCCTCGAACCTCAGCTCCTTGCCGCTTTCGACATGTTTGACAACAACCGAGGTGATCCTATCGCCCTCCTTGGTCACCCCTATGGCACGGTAGTTCAGGAAAAGAGACACATTCTCTTCTTCTGCCAGCCAATCCAATTTCTTTTGGTCTTCGTAATATTCCGCAGGTTGCGCATTTCCTCCCTTTTCGGGGCCGAATTCTTTCTGCAAACCGCCCAGCTCCTTATAGGGTCCCTCTTCGATACGGCCTCCCAGATGGACACGGATCTCCGAGCTGTTATTGCCGCCGACCACCGAACGGTCATTGATCAAAGCCACCTTGCAACCTAAACGGGCAGCCGACACCGCCGCACTCATCCCCGCTATACCTGCCCCTACAACGACCAAATCATATTTGCCTGCAAGCGGCGCTTCATTCGGCAAGCCCAATGCCTTACGACGGAACGCCTCCAATTCCTTCAGCTCCGACGGCGGCATCTTCCCTGCCTCCGTCGTAAAGTAGATTGCATCGCAACGACCGTCAAATCCTGTCAGGTCATGCAGCTTGATTACGGTCGTCAGATTCTTGACCGACACTTTTCCTGCCGCCTGCCACATCCATGCCGAACCCTCCGCACCCAGCGGGAAGCTCATCTTTTTCCCGCCTACCGACAACGTGAACTTACCGGGTCCCTCGCCGTTCTTCCACGGAGAGGTCCAGTTATAAGTACGTACATATACATAATACTCCCCCTTCTCGGGAAACGTCACCTCGGTAGAGGCATCCTCGACAGGAACACCCATTCCATGCGCCAACAGATAGGGCGACCCCATCAAATCCATAAATTGCTGGTCCACCTTCCAGCCTCCTTTGTTGCTGAAACTTTCGGCTTCGACAAAAAGGTCGGCTGCTCGGACCGTTCCCAAGCCCAACAAAAACAATAACGGCAAAAATATACGAGTCTTCATGATATCCATATTTAACCCATACAAAGATACATTTTATTCATACTCCGACCAAGCAGTCTCCTTCGTATAGGGTTAATTAAGTGCCGAAGCCTTACTGAAGTTTCATGACCTCGGTTATGCCCAACTCGTCGTACATCTTCTGCAATTCGGATTCGGCACGGTCGGAAACCACCAGCAGGCGGTCGCCGACGGCGAGTTCGGTGTTGCCGCGGGGAACGAAATACTCGCCGCGGCGGAATATCATAACCACCAGCGTATTGTCGGCAATATCGATATCGCGGAGCGTGTTGCCCTTGCTCAGCATGGCTTCGGTAACTTCTATCTCCGAGAAGTTGCTCTTTATGCTGTCGGGGATGCCGACCTTGAACAGCGGCTCCTTCTCCTCGAAAGCCAGTCCGAGCAGGTTGGCCATGCCGCTCACGGTGGTGCCCTGAACGAACAGCGAGATGAGGGTGACCATGAACACCACGTTGAATATCAACCGTCCGTTCTCCACCCCCGCCACGATGGGATAGGTGGCGAAGATGATCGGCACGGCACCGCGGAGTCCCACCCACGAGACGAAGAGCCGCGCACGCCCCGTAAACTTGCGGAACGGCAGCAGGCAGAGGAAGACAGCTAAAGGTCGCGCCACGAGGATGAGGAACACGCCCACGGCGCCACCCAGAAGCAGCACTTCGGAGTGCATCAGCTCGTCGGAGTTGACCAGAAGACCGATGGTGAGGAACATGACGATCTGCGCCAGCCACGTGAAGCCGTCGAAGAACGACACCAGATTGCCGCGGTGGGCCAGCTTGTGGTTTCCGACCACAAGTCCCGTGATATAGACGGCCAGATAGCCGTTGCCCCACACCAGCGTGGTGAACGAGAACGAGAAGAAGACGAAAGCCAGCAGAAGCACCGAATAGAGCGACACGTTGTTCTTGATGTTTATACGGTTGATGGTAAGAACAGCCAGACGGCCGATGCCGTAGCCCAGTCCCGAGCCCACGATCATCTGCACGGCGAACCGCAGGATGCTGTCGCCCGTTTCGAGCCCCTCGGACGACGAGGTGACCACCGACACCATGAGGATGGTGAGCATGTAGGCCATCGGGTCGTTACTTCCGCTCTCCAGCTCGAGCAGCGGGCGGAGGTTCTGCTTGAGTCCCTGCTTCTTGGTTCGAAGGATGGAGAAGACCGACGCCGAGTCGGTAGAGGCCATGGTGGAGGCCAGCAGCAGAGCCACGGGGAACGACAGCGCCAGCCCCACCCACGACGAGAACCAGTAGATGAATCCGCCCGTGACGAACGCCGTGACGGCCACGCCGGCCGTGGCCAGCACGATGCCCGGGCCGAGGATGGGTTTTATGGCCGAGAACTTGGTGTCCATACCGCCCGAGAAGAGGATGATGCACAGCGCGATCATACCGATGAACTGCGTGATCTCGAAGGATTGGAAACTGATGAACTTCAATCCGAAGATCATACCCACCCCGAGGAAAAGCAACAAGGCGGGCGCACCGAAACGATAGGCCACCTTGCCCGCCACCACCGCCACGAAGAGCAGTAAGGCCCAAACCAGCAATATATTCTCGCTCATAACTGTTTTTTTATGTCTTTATAAAACTATCGGCAGGTAATTCGACCTCGCGGCGCGAGGTCGGCAGTTCGCCGCCGCCCCACGCGGCGGACTGCTCACGCACTCCTGCCGCCGACGGCGAACCGCAGACCGAGAAAAACGGCATCGGGACACGGCTCGCGTCCCGCCCCGTCAGCCTTCGGTACGCGTCCTGCCGCACACGACCTTCATTTCGCAGACGGGACGCATCTCCAGTTCGACATACTCGAACGCCCTGCATGCGGCGAATCCGCTCGCCGCGGACGAGTAGAGCACGGCCGTCACCGCCGACACTCCGCCCTGCGGTATGGCCCGCAAAGCCTCGAAATCGCCTCGGCGTATGGCGTCGGCCACCTCGGCGGCCCGCTCCTTGTCGAACTTGAGTTCCTCGCGACGCAGGAAACACCCGTCGCCGCTATGATAAGGCGCCCCGCCGTCTCCGAACAGACGCACGGCGGCCGTTATTCCGCCCGAAAGAACCATTATGACCCCGAACAGCACCAGGGCCGATTTAAGATCGGCATTGTCGGCCGAACCGCCGACGAATCCGTTTGCAACCAGCATGGCCGCACCCGCAACCAATAACAAAAGCGGTACCGCAACGCTCTTGCGGCGCTTTACGACGACACCGTCGGGCAAGGCATACAATGCCTCGCACATATCGTATTTAGACATAATTCAATAAGTTAAATTAAGAAATCGTTTCCGTGGAAAATATTCGTCGAGTCGGCGGCGCATGCACCGCCGCATACGGAAACGGCTAAATACGAAGCCGACGCAATACGTGGAGATAGCGCTTCACGCAATGCGCCGAGCGGCGGATGTCGAAATCGAGAATGTATGTAACGCGCCCCGCATGCCTGTCGGCGACCGTCGAGGCGAATATCTTCGCCGCATTGTTCCCCGTGCGGCCCGACGCGCCGCGAACCGATGCCGCGCCGCCGCATCGCCCGACGGCGGCGGGTTCCGACGATGGCAGCAGCATATCGTCCCCGCCGCCGCACAGAATATCGCCGCACCGATCGATTATGCGCTCCTGCGCGGCCGCGATCTCTTGCCGCGAGCGATCGCCGCACGGCTGCTCCCACACTTGGCCGACGAGCAGCCAGAGCACGGTAGAGAGTATGGCGATCAGGGTCCTGCGCATGGATTACTGGGGTAAGAATGTGTATGTGATGGTTCCCTTGTGCCGTTCGGGAGCCGACATGTCGATGTTGAACAGCGATTCGCGCGCCGCCTGCAACGCCGCCTCGCGCATGAGCTCGTCGCCGCCCGAGACTACCTTGGCCGAGAGCACCTCGCCGCCGCGGTCGATCGTCACCGACACCACGACCTGCCCGCCCGTGTCGCACATGTAGGCGGGTACCACCAGCCTGCGCTTGGTGCGCACGGGATCCCTGAACTCGAAACGGACCGTCACGCTGCCTTTGACTTTAGAGTCTTTTCCGTCGGAGGCCTCGCTCTCGTTGCCGCCGCGCTCGGCGTCGAGGATCGACTGCGCTTCGGCCAGTCCCGCCTCGTAGGCGGCGCGGTTGGCGTTCATGCCTGCCGCGATATCCTTGACCGAGGCATTCAGCTCCGAGGTCTTGGTGCCGCGGTCGTCCTTCAGATCCTCGTTCAGCACGGCGTCGTTCGAGGTTCGGTTGCGTACGGCCGACCAGTCGATGTCCGATGCCAGCTTCTCCCGGATCTCGCGCTCCAGACGCTCCTTTTCGGACTCCAGATCCTCGAGGACCTGCAAGTCGATGTAGATGCCCTGCTCGTGGGGCTTCGACCCGATCACGATCTTCGAACCCACGAAGACTATGCCCAGCACCAGATAGACGATTATCATCACGCTCAGCCCCAGCCTGTGGTCGTAGGCCCATTCGCCCGCGTCCTGACGGCGGTTGTCGAAAGGCAGACGCATGCGCTGCCGCCGCGGCCTCTGCGGCGTGTGCGGCGTGTGCGAAGGCTTATCTTCCAAATTGTTTTGCGGTTCGATGTTCGACATGTTCGTTCTCGGGTAATTGCAAATCTATCGCAAAAGTACTGTTTTTTTGTGAAATATTAGTATCTTTGTCCGCATTATTATCTCTCCGCCAAAGGAGGGCAACAACAAACTATAACGAACCATGCAGATCAAACAACAAACCCTCGCCGCCCCGATATCATTCTCGGGCAAAGGGTTACACACCGGAGTACATGTTTCGATGACGGTAAATCCGGCTCCCGACAACAGCGGAATAGTATTTCGTCGCATCGACCTCGAAAATACGCCGACCGTGCCCGCGCTCTGCGAATACGTCACCGACACCTCGCGCGGAACTACCATAGAAAAGGGCGAGGCCAGAATAAGCACAGTAGAACACATCCTCTCGGCCCTGTGGAGCATGGGCGTGGATAACGCCTTGATCGACATAGACGCTCCCGAGACCCCCATCATGGACGGATCGGCCCGCGAATACGTGCAGCGCATAACCGAAACGGGACTCGTCGAGCAGAAGGCCGACCGCAAATACTACGAGGTGACCGAGAAGCAGGTATACACCATTCCCGACAAGGGCGTGGCCATCATCATCTACCCCGACGACGAGTTCACCGTGTCGGTGCACGTCGACTACAATTCGAAGGTGATCGGCAACCAGTACGCCACGCTGGACATGTACAACGACTACGCCGAGAAGATAGCCCCCAGCCGCACGTTCGTGTTCCTGCACGAGCTGGAGCCGCTGCTCAACATGAATCTCATCAAGGGCGGCGATCTGGACAACGCCATCGTGGTGGTGGAAAACCCCGTATCGGACCAGCAGCTGGAGCACCTGAAGAAGGTATTCGGCAAGGAGGACATCCGTGTGACGGACGGTTATCTGAACAACCTGCAACTGCGTTCGAGCAACGAGCTGGCCAGCCACAAGCTGCTCGACCTGCTGGGCGACTTCGCGCTGCTGGGCATGCGCATAAAGGGCCGCGTGTGGGCTTCGCGCCCGGGCCACTACGCCAACACCGAGTTCATGAAGCAGCTCATACGCGCCATACGCCGCGACGGCGAGAAACCCGCATTCAAATACAATCCCGCGAAGCCCGCGCTGCTGGATATCAACCAGGTACGCAAGCTGCTTCCCCACCGCTATCCGTTCCTGCTGATAGACAAAGTGTTCTATCTCGACAAATCGTCTATCGGCGCCATCAAGAACATCACGGCCAACGAACCCCAGTTCACGGGTCACTTCCCCGAAGAGCCCGTCATGCCGGGCGTGCTTCTGGTGGAGGCCATGGCCCAGGCAGGCGGCATCATCGTATTGGGCGGCGTGGAGCATCCCGAGGAGTACTCGACTTACTTCCTGCGTATCGACGGCGTGCGTTTCAAGCGTAAGGTCGTACCCGGCGACACGGTGCAGATCGAGGCACACATCATAGAACCCGTGCGTCGCGGCATAGCCACGCTGGCGGGCAAGGTATTCGTCGGAGGCGTTCTGGCTTGCGAGGCCACGCTTATGGCACAAATCGTGAGAAACAAAAAATCGGAACAGAGCGAGTAATGATAAGCAACTTAGCATATGTGCATCCCGACGCGAAGTTGGGCGCGAACGTGGTCGTGGAGCCTTTCGCCTGCATTGCGGGCGACGTGGTGATAGGCGACGACTGCTGGATAGGTCCCTCGGCCGTCATACACGACGGCGCACGCATCGGAAAAGGATGCCGCATACACCCCTGCGCATCGATAGCCTGCACCCCGCAGGACCTGAAATTCAAGGGCGAGTTCTCCACCGCCGAGATAGGCGACTACAACGACATCCGCGAATATGTGACCATCAGCCGCGGCACCGCATCGCGCGGCAAGACGGTGGTGGGTTCGCACAACCTAATAATGGCCTACGCGCACGTGGCGCACGACTGCGTGGTCGGCGACCACAACGTCATCGTGAACCGCGTATCGCTCGCGGGAGAGGTCGAAGTGGGCGACTGGGCCGTGATCGGAGGACACACCGCCGTGCACCAGTGGGTGCGCATCGGCAGCCACGCCATGATTCAGGGCATGTCGGGCGTATCGAAAGATATACCGCCCTACATCACGGCGTCGAACGACGACCACTACGCAGGCATAAACAAGATAGGTCTCGCGCGTCGCGGATTCACCCCCGAGCGCATAGCGGCCATTCACGAGGCGTGCCGTATACTGTTCCAGAGCGGACTCAACTACATGGACGCCTGCGACAAGGTGGAGGCCGAACTCCCCGCTTCGCCAGAGCGCGACTATCTGCTGGAGTTCATCCGCTCGTCGAAACGCGGCTGCATAAAGCAGTACGCTTCGGTAACGGATTAACCTCTCGGTTTCGGACCTACCGACAAACGGTTACACATAAGCGACTCCGCCCCGCCATCTGCGATGGCGGGGTTGTTTTTACGCTGTCTACTGCGATGGGAAGGGCAGAGTATACGGCGAGGGGCGACGTGTGTCCGTCGTCCCCTCCCGTAGAACCGCACTCGGCGCCCCGCGGAAGGCCCCGCGCGTCGGACCGCCGCAGCGCATTGCTCGGTTTTGAAAATTTTTTCGTAACTTTACGGGATGAAAGAACAGGATTCTCCATTATCATTGGG
>CAUHCL010000095.1 GCA_959604655.1 uncultured Alistipes sp.
CGCCCTTGGGCAGATAGTAGGCGGGTATGCGCTGGCCCCACCACAGCTGGCGCGATATGCACCAGTCCTTGATGTTGTCCATCCAGTAGCGGTAGGTGTTCTTGTATTTGGCGGGGATGAACTTTATCACGTCCTCGGCCACCGCCTTGGCGGCGGGCTCGGCCAGCTCCTTCATCGAGAGGAACCACTGCATCGAGAGCTTGGGCTCTATGGCCGCTCCCGTGCGCTCCGAGTAGCCCACGTTGTTGGTGTAGGGCTCCACCTTCTCCATCAGGCCCGCGGCCTGCAAGTCGCCTTCGATCACCTTGCGGCACTCGAAGCGGTCCATGCCCACGTACATGCCCACCTTGTCGTTGATGGTGCCGTCGTCGTTGAATATGTCGATTGTTTCGAGGTTGTACTTCTCGCCGAGCATGTAGTCGTTCACGTCGTGCGCGGGAGTCACCTTCAGCGCGCCCGTTCCGAACTCTATGTCGACGTACTCGTCGCGGATGACGGGTATCGAGCGGCCCACCAGCGGCACGATCACGCGCGCGTCGGCGGGAATGTCCTTGTAACGCTCGTCGTTGGGGTTGAGGCACACGGCCGTATCGCCCAGTATGGTCTCGGGGCGGGTGGTGGCCACTATCAGGCAGCGGTCGCTGCCCTCGATCTTGTAGCGCAGGTAGTAGAGCTTGCCCTGCGACTCCTTATATATCACCTCCTCGTCCGACAGCGCGGTCTTGGCCGAGGGATCCCAGTGCACCATGCGCACTCCGCGGTAGATCTTGCCCTTGTTGTAGAGGTCGACGAACACCTTTATCACGCCCTCGGTGCGGGCCTCGTCCATCGTGAAGCATGTGCGGTCCCAGTCGCACGAGGCACCCAACTTGCGCAGCTGCTTGAGGATTATGCCGCCGTGCTTCTCCTTCCACTCCCATGCGTGGGCGAGGAATTCCTCGCGCGTGAGGCTCGCCTTGTCTATGCCCTCGGCCTTGAGCTTGGCCACCACCTTGGCCTCGGTGGCTATCGATGCGTGGTCGGTGCCCGGCACCCAGCAGGCGTTCTTGCCCAGCTGGCGGGCACGGCGCATCAGCACGTCCTGCAACGTGTTGTTGAGCATGTGGCCCATGTGGAGCATGCCCGTCACGTTGGGGGGCGGGATCACTATCGTGTAAGGCTCGCGAGCGTCGGGCTCCGAGTGGAAAAGTCTGTTTTCGATCCAATACTCGTACCACTTGGACTCTATGTCCCGCGGTGCGTACTTGTCTGCTACCATAGCTGTTATGTTGTTTTGTGTTTCTTGCCGTTCGGGTCGCGGGTCCGCTGCGGTGCGCGACGAACCTGAACCGCAAATATATGAAATAATATGCTTATCTGCAAAAACGCCCCTGCCGCCGCCCGATTAGCCTCTGCTTGCGGGCCGCGCGCGGCAATATCGCCCGCGACCTTTGCGAATGTCGCTTTTTTTAGTTATGTTTGTTAAAAATTACTCAACCCATGAACTTCAAATCGATTACGGCGGCCGCGGCGGTCGCGCTTCTGGCATCGTGCGCGGGGTGTCCCGAGCATGCTGCGAGAAGCATCGACTTTCCGCCGCCGATCTTTCCCGACTATACCGACGTGACGGTGCCGTGCAACATCGCGCCGCTCAATTTCTCTGTCGACGACGCCGATTTCATCCGCGCCGAGTTTTTTGCGTGCGACGCGGCTGCGGGCGAGGTCCTGCCCCCCCCCGCAGCGCTTACCCGATCGCCGCAGCTCACGGTCGAGGGCCGTAAAGGTCTGGTCGACATTCCGATCGACGAGTGGCGCGCGCTGCTCGACGCCAACCGCGGCCGCACGCTGGCCGTGCGGGTGTCGACCTGGGGCGAGCAATGCCCCGACGGTGTGAGCTACGCCCCGTTCGCCGTGAACGTCTCGGCCGATCCCATCGACGGGTGGGCCGCCTACCGATTGATGGAGCCCGGGTACGAAGGGTGGTTGCAGATGGGCATCTACCAGCGCGACCTCTCCACGTTCACCGAGAAGGTGCTGGTCGACAACTCGGTGAACGGCATGGGCTGCGTCAACTGCCATTCGTTCTGCGACTATTCGCCCGACAGGATGATGTTCCACTCGCGCAGCGAGGGCGGCGGCACGGTGTTCTGGCAGGACGGCGAGATGAAGAAGGTGAACCTCGCGGGCACGGGCCCCAAGAAGCAGGGCACCTACCCCAAGTGGAATCCGCGCGGGCGTTACGTGGCCTACTCTTCCAACGAGACCTACCAGACGTTCTACGCCAAGGACCGTCAGGTGAACGAGACGTTCGACACCGCCTCCGACATCATCATCTACGACACCGAGTCGGGCAAGGTGCTGACCGACGACCGTTTCATGACTCCCGAGCGCTGGGAGAGCTATCCCGAGTGGACGCCCGAGGGCGACTTCCTGCTGTTCGCCTCGGCCGACGGGGTGGCCATGCCCGCCGAGCGCCGCGACCTGCATTACGATCTGCTGCGCGTGCCGTTCGACCGCGCGACGGGGCAGTTGGGCGAGCGGGTCGACACGCTTTATAACTCTCGCCTCGATGGCGGCAGCGCGGCCTATCCGCGCGTATCGCCCGACGGACGCTACCTGATGTACACCCGCGCCGACTGCGGCACGTTCCCCGTGTGGCACAAGGAGGCCGATCTGGCCATGATCGACCTGCGCGACGGCTCGGCCGTCGACGTGTCGGCGCTGAACAGCGATTGCAGCGAGAGCTACCATTCGTGGTCGTCGTCGGGCCGCTGGGTGGTCTTCGCGAGCCGTCGGCTCGACAACCGCTACGCCCGCATGTTCATAGCCCACGTGTCGCCCGAGGGGGTGTGCGGCAAACCGTTTCTGCTGCCCCAGCGTGACCCCGCCCACAACATGTGGCGCCTGAAGTCCTACAACATCCCCGAACTGGTGAAGGGCGAAGTGAAACTGCCCAAGGATCGGCTGCTCGATTTGCTCGACACCTCGGTCAAAAAGGGCGTGAGCAGCAAGGCGGTCAACTGATCGGCTGCCGCGACTTTATCTTCGGCGCAGGGGTCGCTTTAGGCACGAGCCGCCGAAAATAGTTCCGCCCGAGGCGGAGCGGAAGTATATTGAAAAGAAATAACGTATTATGAAAAAAATAATTCTGACCCATTCGGCGATCGCCGTGCCGATGCTGTTCGTGTTCTGGCTGGCTGTGTATCCGCACACCATGCGGTGGATGGAGGAATATTCGTTCTTCAGCACGTTGCCCGACTTCCTGCATCTACAGGTGCGCCTGCCCGCCGACGCGGTGAAATATGCGGGGGCGTTCCTGCTGCAATTCTATCGGTGGCCCGTCGCGGGGGCGCTGCTCCAGACTCTGTTTGCGTGGATCGTGCTGGTGTGCGCCGATGTGGCGGCCTGCCGCCTGCTCCGCCGCGAGCGTCTCATGTGGACGGCATTCATCCCCGTGGCCGTGTTCGTGGCCGGGCAGTGCGGCTACCGCGATCTGGAAAAATCGCTTCTGTGGTGTCTGTGGGCCGTGACGGTCGCCGCGGTGCTGCACATCTTCGTGCGCCGTCCCGACGATGACAGGTTCCGTGCCCCCGAAGCGGTCGCGGCGAAGCCCGTGAAGCGCGGACGCGACGCCAAGGTGAAGGAACGCAGGTCGCATGCGGGGGCGTTGAACATCCTCTGTCGCTACGTGCTGCCCTGCGCGGCGCTGCTCGCGGGCATGTGGGTGTCCTATGCCGACAAGGAGTTTCTGGTCCGCGAACGCATCCACCGCGCCGAGCATCTGGCCGAGGCGCGGGAGTGGGATCGGCTGCTGGAGGTGGTGACGCCCGAGGCTGCGGCCGAGGACCCCGTGCGGCGGCGTTACGCGCTGCTGGCGCTCTCGGAGACGGGGCAGCTGGCCGACCGCATGTTCGAGTACGGTGTGGAGTCGCCCGACGACTTCTTCTTCCCGCACAGCGACGATTTCGTCGGCATCTACTTCAATTCGCTCTTTTACGAGAATCTGGGTATCGACAACGAGGTGGTGCACATGATGTATCTGCTCAACGAACATTCGGTGTTCGGCTTCTCGTTCCGCACGCTGCGGCGTATGGCCGATGCCTTCCTGCGTCAGGGCGATGCCGTGCTGGCCGAAAAATATCTGAATGTCCTGAGCAGCTCCGCCTGCAACGGCGGCTGGGTGCGTTCGCGCATGGCGCAGCTCGACGATCTGAAGTCGGGTGCCGTGCGTCCCGACCCGTTCGTCGCGGGCGACCTGTGTGTCGGCTCGCAGGCCGAGGCGCCGATATTGATGGACATGTACAGCTTGTCGCAGGCCGAACCCGACAACCGCAAGTATGTCGATCTGCTGCTCTGCGGCTTCCTCTCGGCGGGGCTTCTGGACGATTTCGAGAAGATGTTCGCCGAGTTCGCCCCGCGCTTCTACGCCGATGCGGAGCGTCTGCCCGCGCATTACGAGGAGGCGCTGCTGCTCGTATCGCTGCGCAACCCCGAGCTGGCGGGCCGCTATAAGATCAATCCCGCGAAAAAACGCGAGTTCGACCGTTTTTCGCAATTCATGAACAAGGGGCTTCGCGGAGCGGTGAAACAGAACTGGCCGAACAGCTTCTGGGCGTACCTCTACTGCGATTAGTCCCGCAAATACCGATTCCCGATGAATGTCAGACATATATCGATCGTGTCGGCCGCCGCGCTGCTGCTCTCGTGCGGTGGCGGAGACGGCGATGCCGCTCGGTCGGCCGATGCCGTGCCCCCGATCTTTCCCGACTACACGGGCGTGACGGTGCCGTGCAACATCGCGCCTCTCAATTTCAAGATCCGCGGTGCCGAACGCCTCCGCGCCGAGTTCGCTTTAGGCGGCGAGGTGTGTCTCGTCGCCGAGGGCCGCAAGGGCGCGATAGATATTCCCTTGAAGAAATGGCGTGCGCTGCTTGCCGCCGCTGCGGGCGGCGAGATCGAGGTTGCCGTGTCGGCGTGGAGCGCGGCCGAGCCCGACGGGGTGCGGTACGCCCCGTTCAGCATAGGCGTCTCGCCCGATCCGATCGACGAGCGCGTCGCCTACCGCTTGATCGAGCCCGGGTACGAGGGGTGGTTGCAGATGGGCATCTACCAACGCGACCTGACGTGTTTCGACGAAGATGTGCTGGTCGACAACTCGGTCAACTCCACAGGCTGCGTCAACTGCCACTCCTTTCGCGACTACTCGCCCGACGAGATGCTTTTCCACGCCCGCGGCAAGAGCGGCGGGACCGTCTTCGTGCGCGACGGCCGCATGGAGAAGGTCGACCTTGCGTCCACCCCCCCCCGCCGTCAGGGCGTATATCCCATGTGGAATCCCCGCGGCCGTTATGTGGCCTTCTCGTCCAACGACACGGCGCAGTCGTTCTTCGGCGGCCACGGGCAGCCCATCGAGGTCTATGACCAGAGTTCCGACCTGATGATCTACGACACCGAGACGGGCCGCATGCTCACCGACGAGCGGTTCTTCTCCGAGACGCGGTGGGAGACCTTTCCCGCATGGTCGCCCGACGGCGACCGCCTCTATTTCTGTTCGGCCGAGCCGCGCAGCATGCCGCTCGACCGCAAGTCGGTGCACTACGACCTGCTGAGCGTCTCTTTCGACCGCACGACGGGGCAGTTGGGCGAGCGGGTCGACACGCTCCGCAATTCGCGTCTCGACGGCGGCAGCGTCTCGTTTCCGCGCGTGTCGCCCGACGGGCGTTTTCTGATGTACACCCTCGCCGATTACGGCACGTTCCCCATATGGCACAGGGAGGCCGATCTGGCCATGATCGATCTGCGCGACGGCTCGTCGGTCGACGTCTCGGTGCTGAACAGCGACGAGGCCGAGAGCTGCCACGCGTGGTCGTCGTCGGGCCGCTGGGTCGTGTTTTCAAGCCGCCGCGATGACGGTCGCTACACGCGGCTCTACATAGCCTCGGTGTCGCCCGAGGGGGTGTGCGGCAAACCCTTCCTGCTGCCGCAGCGCAATCCCGACCATAACGCCTGGCGCATGAAATCGTACAATATCCCCGAGTTCGTGCGGGGCGAGGTGCGTTTGTCGCGCGGCGAGTTGAAAGCCTTGTTCAAATAATACGATGCGATGAGAAAAACCCTTTTGCTCCATTCGGCGCTGCTGCTGCCCGCCGTGTTTCTGTTCTGGATCGCGGCTTATCCCGAGACCATGCGGTGGATGGAGGGCATGTCCTTCTTCTCGACCCTGCCCGACTTCCTGCGTTTGCAGGTGCGTTACCCGTCGGGTGCGCTGAAGTATGCGGGGGCGTTCCTGCTGCAATTCTACCACTCGCCGATCTTGGGCGCGCTGTTGCAGACGCTCTTCGCATGGGTGGTGCTGGCGTGCGCCGATGTCGCGGTGTGGCGCCTGTGGCGCGGACGCATGACGTGGGCGGCTTTCGTTCCCGTAGCGGTGTTCGTCGCCTTGCAGGGCGGTTATCGCGATCTGGAGGGTTCGCTGGCGTGGTGCCTGTGCTCGGCCGCCGTCGCCGTTGCAGTCTGTCTTTTCGTGCGGCGCAAAGCTGTGGGGCATGTCGGCAGCGGCGCGATGCGTATCGTGCTGCCGTGCCTGCTGCTGGCCGCGGGCATGGGCGCATCGCTCGGGCACAGGGAATACCGTGTCCGCGAACGTATACATCGCGTCGAGCGCATGGCCGAGCAGGGGCGCTGGGCCGATATTCTGGAGACGGTGACGCCCGAAGTGTCGGCCGAGGATCCCGTGCGGCGGCGTTACGCGCTGCTGGCGCTGACCGAGACGGGGCGGCTGGCCGAGGAGGCGTTCCGCTACGGGATAACGGGTGCCGACGACATGTTTTTCGCGGGCAGCACCGATGTGGTGGGGTGCAATTTCAACGCTCTTCTGGCCGAGAATCTCGGGCTGGACAACGAGGCCGTGCACCAGCTGTTCCAGCTCAACTGTCTGTCGACCTTCGGCTGCTCGTTCCGATCCGTGCGGCGCATAACCGACGCCTTCCTGCGGCAGGGCGAAGCGGCGACGGCCGAAAAATACCTGCGTGTTCTGATGCACTCGTCGTGTCACGGCAGCTGGGTGCGCAGCCGCATGGGCGAACTGTCGCGCATAATCTCCGAACCTGCTGAGACAGCAGACGATGCCGTGCTGACATGCGCGCGCAACGATCGGCCGCTGCTTACCGACATGGCGTGTCTGTTCCATGCGCGGCCCGACAACCGCGAGTGCGGCGACATGCTGCTGTGCGGCCTGCTGGCGTCGAGGGATCTCGACGGATTCGCGGAGCTGTTCCCGAGCGTGGCGGGCAGGGTGTACCCGCCCTCGCAGCCGCTCCCGCGCCATTACGAGGAAGCCTTGCTGCTGCTGTCGCGCCGCAATCCCGAGATATTGAATATGTATCCCGTAAACAGCCTGCGGGCCAAGGAGTTCGGCCGCTTCGTCGAATTGATGGACTCCGACCGCCGTGCGCAGGCGTGCGCCATGTATCCCGACAGCTTCTGGGCCTACATGTACGGCGCGAGGTAGTTTCCTTGCAGTCGGCAGCCTTGTTCCGCGAGGTTTGAAAAACTGCGCCGCCGTGCGGCGTTATCTTCGGCGGCTCGCACCTTCGGTGCGACCCCCGCAGCCGCCGAAGATAAACAATCTTGCTGTCGGCAGGGCGGTGAGCCAAAATTCGGAAAACATACGCGTCATTCCACATTTCACCGTTTCGCAGAACGGTGAAATGAATGGAATCTCTAACGAAAACTTTCCGTTTGCGATGCCAATCCTCGCCTGCGGCTCGGTGGCATGACGAGTCTTGCTGTCGGCAGGGCGTCGGACTGCTCGGAGCCGCATCGCAAAAAAAACGGCAGCCCCAGCGCGGGGGCTGCCGTCTGTCTTATCGGGCGGATCCCGATCAATATCCGAAGATCTGCTCCTGCGTCACCTCGGTCACGGGGCCGAGCGTGCGCAGATAATCCATGTCGAGATCCCGCTTGTCGCCGAGGATCGAGTAGGTGTAGGTGCGTCCCTTCACCCACTTCTGCTGGTAGGCCTTCACGTCCTCCAGCGTCATGTTCTTCACCTGCTCGTATATCGCCTTGTTGCGGTCCTCCTTCACTCCCTTGTAGATCACGTTCGACAGATAGCTGTTCAGCACCTGGCTCTTTATGGTGCGCGAGGTCTCTATCGAACCCAGCAGCGACTGCTTGGCCAGCTCGAACGCAGCCTGCGACTCGGGCATTTCGTTTATGATCTGCTCGAAGGCCTCTACAGCCTGCTGCATCTTGTCGTTCTGCGTGGCGATGAATGCCG
>CAUHCL010000096.1 GCA_959604655.1 uncultured Alistipes sp.
TATCTTCGGCGGCTCGCGCAAAGCGCGACCCCCGCAGCCGCCGAAGATAAATGTCCCACACACACCGCCGTCGGCAAACAGCGGAGCGCCTGCCCCGAGAGCGATAAAGAAAGGCGCGACGGAAAATCCGCCGCGCCGCAGTTCTCGTCAGCAAGGAGGGAGCGATTATTCCTCGCTCTCGTCTTCCTCGGGCTCGCGCATGGTGGTGTATACGTTCACCACGTCGTCGTCCTCTTCCAGTTTCTCCTGAAGTTTCTCCACCGACTCGCGTTCCTCGGCCGTGAGCTCCTTGGTGTCGGTCGGGATGCGTACCGACTCACCCGATACCAGCTCGTAACCCTGGTCCTCGATCCACTTCTGGATGGCGCCGAACGACTCGTAGGGCGCGTAAACCGTAACGGCCTCTTCCTCGGGGTAGAACTCGTCGACGCCCAGGTCGATCATCTCCAGCTCCATTTCCTCCAGATCGGCTTCGGCCGCAGGCTTGAACTTGAAGACGCATTTGTGCTCGAACATGAATGCCACGCTGCCCGAGTTGCCCAGCGTACCGCCGCACTTGTTGAAGTACATGCGCACGCTCGCCACGGTGCGGTTGGTATTGTCGGTCGCAGTCTCCACGAGGAAGGCCACTCCGTGAGGGCCGTATCCTTCGTAGATGACCTCCTTGTAATCGGCCGCATCCTTGTCGGTGGCGCGCTTGATGGCGCGTTCGATATTCTCCTTGGGCATGTTCTCGGCCTTGGCGTTCTGGATCAGAATGCGCAGACGCGTGTTGCCCGACGGGTCGGCGCCGCCCGCCTTGACGGCGATCTCGATCTCCTTGCCGATTTTGGTGAACACGCGGGCCATGTGTCCCCAACGCTTCAATTTCCTCGCTTTGCGATACTCAAAAGCTCTTCCCATAGTGCGTTATGTTTTGTCATTATTTTTCGTTGGTCGCAAAATTAGTAAAATAATAATCAACGAACAACCTCCGAAGCCAAAATTACGGGGCGCGGCGGGTTCTTATCCGATGAAAAATGACTATTTTTGCGCCAAAACAAGGCAAGAATATGGAAAAGGAGCTCGAAGCGGCGCTCGACACGCTCAAACGCGGGGGACTCATCCTCTATCCCACCGACACGGTGTGGGGCATAGGCTGCGACGCGACGGACGAAAAGGCCGTCGAAAGGATTTACACGCTCAAGCGCAGCGTGAACAAGCATTCGATGCTGGTGTTGTGCCGCGACGCCGACATGATAGTGCGCTACGTGGACAAGGCCCCGGGCATAGCGTTCGAGGTGATGGAGATGGCCGACAAACCGCTGACCCTCATACTCGAAGGCGCGGTGGGCGTGGCCCCCAACCTCATCCCCGAGGAAGGGACGCTGGGCGTGCGCGTGCCCGACCACGAATTCTGCCGTCAGCTGCTGCGCCGTTTCGGCAAGCCGATAGTGTCGACCTCGGCCAACATCTCGGGCGAGGCGACGCCGATGAAGGGCCTTGCGGAGGTGAGCCGCGAGATCATCGACGGGGTGGACTTCGTGGTCAACCCCCGTTTTCAGGGACATCCGACGTGCAAACCCAGTTCGATCATAGCCTTCGGCCCGCGCGGCGAGGTGAAGATAATACGCAAATGACGACCGACATGACGATCACCACTCCCATCCAGATGCGATTCTTCGACATGGATTCGTTCGGGCACGTGAGCAACGTGGCCCAGCAGATGTATTTCGACCAGGGCAAGACCGACCTGTTCCGCGAGTTGTGGAACCGCACCGAGATTCTGGCGCAGGTCCCCGCCGTGACGGTGTCGGTGAACACCGATTTCTTCAGCCAGATACGTTTCGGCGACGAGATATGCGTGGTGACCGAGGTGGAGAAGATCGGTCACAAGAGCTTCACGCTCCTGCAACGCATCATGCGCGGCGGGCAGGAGTGCAGCCGCAGCCGTACCGTGATGGTCGTATTCGACAAGGAGCACCAGCAGTCGGTGGAAGTACCCGAGGCGTGGCGGCGGATACTCTGTCCGACGGAGAAATAGCGTCATATCACGACACGGCTGTGCCGTGTCGGCAGTTCGCCGCCACCCCGCGCGGCGGACTGCAACTCGCTTTTCGCTCGCTTGCGTCCTCCGCTGTCGGCGAACCGCAATTACATATCCGAGTTATTTGCGAATAACCGTTAAATAGATTATCTTTACATAAAACATAAACCCTTACAGACCCTATGGCCGTATTCAGAGTGGAGGGCGGAACCCGCCTCCGAGGCAGCGTAAAACCGCAGGGTGCCAAGAACGAAGCATTGCAGATATTGTGCGCCGTGCTGCTCACGCCCGAGCGGGTGGTGGTGCACAACGTGCCGCAGATACTCGACGTGTTGCAGCTCATCGAGCTGCTGGCCGCGATGGGCGTCGAGGTGGAGCGCCTCGGCGGCGACAGCTACGCGTTCCGCGCCCGAAACATCGATCTCGACTATCTTCGCAGCGACGACTATCACAAACGCTGCCGCCGTCTGCGCGGTTCGGTGATGATGATCGGCCCGCTGCTGGCCCGCTTCGGCGTGGGATACATCCCCAAGCCCGGGGGCGACAAGATCGGCCGACGACGACTCGACACCCACTTCCTCGGATTCCAGAAGCTGGGCGCGACGTTCGATTTCGACCAGGCCGAGGAGTTCTTCTCGGTGGAGGCCAAGAAGCTGCGCGGCTGCTACATGCTGCTCGACGAGGCGTCGGTGACGGGCACGGCCAACATAATCATGGCTGCGGTGTTCGCCGAGGGCACCACTACTATATACAATGCCGCCTGCGAGCCCTACGTGCAGCAGTTGTGCCGCATGCTCAACCGCATGGGCGCGCGGATCTCGGGCATAGCCTCGAACCTGCTCACCATCGAGGGCGTGCGCGAGCTGGGGGGTACGGAGCACACACTGCTGCCCGACATGATCGAGGTGGGCAGCTTCATAGGCATGGCCGCCATGACGCGTTCGGAGCTGACTATAAAGGATGTGTCGTACAACAATCTGGGCATAATCCCCGCGCAGTTCTCGCGCATGGGCATACGGTTCGAGCAGCGCGGCGACGACATTTACATCCCGCAGCAGGATCATTACAGCATCGAGAGTTTCATCGACGGATCGATAATGAACATAGCCGACGCCCCGTGGCCGGGGCTCACGCCCGACCTGCTGTCGATATTTCTGGTGGTGGCCACGCAGGCCAAGGGCGCCGTGCTCATCCACCAGAAGATGTTCGAAAGCCGTCTGTTCTTCGTCGACAAGCTCATCGACATGGGTGCGCAGATCATCCTGTGCGACCCGCACCGCGCCACCGTCATAGGTCACGACCACCGCATACGCCTGCGCGCCACGAAGATGACTTCGCCCGACATACGTGCGGGTGTCGCGCTGCTGATAGCGGCCATGAGCGCCGAGGGCGTGAGCGTCATTCAGAACATCGAGCAGATCGACCGCGGTTACCGCGACATAGACGGGCGCCTGAATGCTCTGGGTGCCCGAATAATCCGCTCGGAGGAATAAATTCATATGCTTGTTCGCAAAATGCCGTTATATAACGGCACCGCAATGCGATGTCGGCAGTTCGCCGCCGCCCCACTGCGGCGGACTGCTGTCGCATTCCTGCCGCCGTCGGCGAACCGCGAATAGTTTAACAGTTGCTTTATAATTATGTTTCCCGAAAAACCCAAACAGCGAGGTTGGATCGAGGTGGTGTGCGGATCGATGTTCTCGGGCAAGACCGAGGAACTGATACGCCGTCTGCGCCGCGCCGAGTTTGCCAACCAAAAAGTAGAGATATTCAAACCGAGCGTCGACGTGCGCTACTCGCGCGAGGAAGTGGTGTCGCACGAAGGCCACTCCATCCGTTCCACTCCCGTCGACTCGCCGCAGACCATACTGCTGCTGTGCGGCGACGTGGATGTCGTGGGCATCGACGAGGCGCAGTTCTTCGACGACGGCATCGTGGACGTGTGCCGCCGATTGGCGTCGCAGGGGGTAAGGGTCATAGTCGCGGGACTCGACATGGACTACACGGGCAAGCCCTTCGGTCCCATGCCCGCATTGATGGCCACGGCGGAATACGTCACCAAGGTGCACGCCATCTGCATGCGCTGCGGCGACCCCGCCAACCACTCGCACCGCCTCAGCGGCGGCGACAGCCTCGTGCAGCTCGGCGAAAAGGAGTCTTACGAACCGCTGTGCCGCCACTGCTTCGAGAGAGCCGTGGCCGAAGAGCGCAAATAGCAGGCGTGTTCCTGTCCTGCTTCGGAAACATCGCTTCGATGGCCAATCTGCGGAGCACGCGACTGCGCGCCTCGTCAGAATGGCTGTGTTGGAATCACGCGCAGAGCTCGGCGCCGTGATCGTCGCCGAACAGATCGCTGCGGGATATTTTTCCGCATGACGCGCCTTTCCTGCACGACATTATCATCCGTTTCGCCTCATCCAAACCGATGCAGGCGTCGGACGGCTCGGCGATGTTGACATAATGGCCGTAAACGGCGGTGACGAGGTTCTCGACCGACGTATTGTCGCAGACTGCGGATTGCGACAACATTATGCGCATCATGTCGTTGCAGTCGATGCGGCCCGACGTGTCCCGCCCGATGCCGACGATTTCGATCAGATCTTTGAACAGACTCGCCGCCAATTTGTACGTCTGGTCGGAATAATGGGAATCGATACTGTTGAAAATATACTTGCAATAGTATTCGAACAGTTTCAGCTCTTTGGTCCTGCGGTCGCTGCCGTATTCGAAACCCGTAGCCGAGTATACGTCCTTCACGTATTTGTACATGTAGTCGATCGTCCTGTATCCGAACAGACTGTCGCATTTGCCGAAGGTGTTTACGTGGAACAGCACGCGCAACACGTTGTTCAACCTCATCTCGGGGCTGTCCTTGGCGTGTCGGTCGTTGAACAGTATCAGGATCTCGACGGCCCATTTGTCTTGCAGCTCGGTCCATCGGAAAAGCTGGAAAAACTCCCACGATATGTGATACAGGCCGTCCGTGCCCGTATAATCGTACGGTTCATGGCCGATCGTTTCGATATACTTGCGGGTAATGCGCGGATTGCGTTCATAAATGAACGAATCGGGACCGAAGCCTATTTCGAACGCTTTCTGCGTTTCGTTGTTGAACTTGTTGAAATAAGTGACCACATCCGACGAAAGGCGTTTCGAGGTCCTGAACCCGCAGTTCATTTTCACCAGCAAATCGCACTCCGCCGCGGGAGGCGTGCCGTCCTTATAATACAGTCCGATAAATTCGTTTTCGTAAAGCTGCTTCTTCACGCTCGAGTTCTCCCTGAGTATGAACCCGAAAAAGTAGTAGATCGCGAACGACAGACAGACCGTAAGGCATATGAATACGACGATACGGAAATTGTAGCCGCTGTAAAACAGCGTGAACAGGGCCAGCACGTTTATGACAGCGAACACGATCAGCAGTAGGTAGAGCGGGACCGTTCGGAACAGTTTGTACTCATTTATCAGATACTTACCGTAATCCACTCCGATGACGTTCTTCTTCTCGGCGAGAGAGGTCAGGCCGATTATCGTCATATTGATAGATATGATCGTCAGAAAAATACTGTTGTTAAGCTCCAGATACATATGCGGCAAATTGTGATCCGTTGGAATTTGCGTTCTACCTTCTCCGACGGGCCGAGACCACGGAGCGGGCGGGAAGCACGAGGTCGAACGCCTGCTCGGCACACCCGACCGTCACCGTATGCTGCGCATCGGTGCGGTTGAAACCTATCACTGCCAGTGTGCCGTCGGGATTGGCGAAGGCCGCCATCTCCACGCCGTCGGGCAGCTGCGGATCGCAGCCTATGCGCACGGCGTCGGGATCGATCACCTTCGAGCAGTGGGCTATGTCGTAGTAGTGGCTCTTGCGCACGAGCGATTCGTAGGAGTAGTCGGCCGACGAGATCTCTATCGCGCCGTAGCACGTGCGGCACCCCTTGGGGCGGTTGGGCGCACCCTTGTCGTCGAGCACCAGATTCCACAGCGTCACGCCGCGACCGCCGCGGTTGAGCGTACCGACGAATATCGACGCGAAATCCTCCACCACGCACTTTCCGAAATCGTAGTTCCACGTTCCGATCGAGGCCTCGGTGAAGAAGATCTCCTTGTCGGGATAGGCCTCGCGCACGCCGTCGAGCGTCGAGGGACGCCCGCCGTAGTTATGCCATGCCGTACCCGCCACATACTTCGCCGCCTCGGGATCGGCGAGGATGTGCAGCGGATAGTCCTGCTCGGCGGCTATGTTGTCGTAGTTGTAGTTGTGGTCGAAAAGCCATATCTTGGTGTCGATGCCATTGGCGGCCAGCTGCGGACCCAGATGGTCGCGGATGAAGTCGCGCTGCTGCTCCCAGCCCATGTAGAGCGACATTGAGTTGCCGCGGTTCAGTGGTTCGTTCTGCACCGTGACGGCATAGATCGGAATCCCCTCCGACTCCATCTCGCCTATCCAGCGCACGAAATATTCGGCGTAGTCGTCGTAATACTTCGGATTCAGACGGCCGTCGGTCCAGCTGTCCAGCGGCTCGTCGTTGTCGTAGCCTATCTTCATCCATTTGGGGCACGACCACGGCGATCCCACGATGCGCACCTTGGGGTTGATCTCCAGAATGCGGTGCAGCACGGGCAGCAGGTCGCGGCGGTCGTACTCGTGAAGCTCGAAGAACTCTATGCCCTCCCTGTCGCAGCAGGTGTATTCGTCCAGCGAGAAGTCCGAGGCGCCTATCGATATGCGTATGAAGCTGAAATTCATCCCCTCGGGCGAGAAGCACTCCTGCAGGAGGCGTTCACGGTCCTCGGCGGTCATCTTCAGCAGGTTGTGGCACGTCGATCCCGTTATCGCCGCGCCGAAGCCGTAGACGGGCTGCAACGGCGTCTCGGGATGCAGCGTCAGACGCGACTGCGACGGCTCGGCCTTCGCCGTGGGACGGAGCGTCGCCTCGGTGTGTTCGAACAGCCTGTCGCCCGATGCGGAGGTGGTGTATACGTCGACGCGGCCGTCGCGGCACGCTCCGAGCAGCAGGGCGCAGAGCGCCGACAGGATAGCGGTTTTTTTCATGATCGAAGTAATTTTAATATTCAATGTCCTCGGAGACGGGGCCGAAGGTGCGAGCCGCCGAGGATAAATCGGGCAGCATTTATTCCGCCTCGGCCTTCGGCTCGGGGCGCGGCACGTCGCACACCTTCTCCAGCCCGCGCTCGGCGGCGAGCCTCTCCATGAGCGCGTAGGCCTCGTCGTAGTCGTTGCGGATCTCGCCGTCGAGTATGGCGTTCTTTATCCGCTCCTTGATCTCGCCTATGGCGCTGCACGGCGCAAGGCCGTAACAACGCATTATTATGTCGCCCGTGATCGGCGGCTGGAAGTTGCGCACGCGGTCGCGTTCCTCCAGATCCTTCATCTTGCGGCGCACCAGCTCGAAGTTGGCCATGTAGCGCTTCACCTTGGCGTCGATGCCCGAGGTGATGTCGGCCTCGCAAAGGGTCATCAGAGCCTCCACGTCGTCGCCCGCCTCGAACAGCAGGCGCCGCACGGCCGAGTCGGTCACCATATCCTCCGAGAGGATTATGGGGCGCATGTGCAGATAGACCAACTTGCGCACGAACTTCATGTGCTCGTTCATCGGCAGCTTCAGACGGCGGAATATCTCGGGCACCATCTTCGAGCTGAGGGCCTCGTGCTGGTGGAACGTCCATCCCACGCGCTTGTCGTAGGCCTTGGTGAGCGGCTTTGCTATGTCGTGCAGCACCGCGGCCCAGCGCAGCCACAGGTCGTCGCTCTTGCGCGCCACGTTGTCGAGCACCTTGAGCGTGTGGCGGAAGTTGTCCTTGTGGGCGTGGTTCCCCACGCGCTCCACGCCTCCGAGGCGGTGCATTTCGGGGAATATCAGCTCCAGCAGGCCCGTCATTTCCAGCAGGTCGAAACCTATCGACGGCACGGGCGAGAGCACGATCTTGTTGAGTTCGGTGGCGATGCGCTCGCGCGAGACTATCTTTATCCGCTCCTTGTTACGCGCTATGGCATCGAACGTCTCGGGCTCGATGTCGAACCCCAGTTGCGAGGCGAACCTCACGGCGCGCATCATCCGCAGCGGATCGTCCGAAAAGGTTATGTCGGG
>CAUHCL010000097.1 GCA_959604655.1 uncultured Alistipes sp.
GAGCACCATGCCCGACACTATCAGCTGGGTACGGGTGGAGAAGCGGAACTTGATGCGGAACATGACGGCGAAGTTGACGGACATGCCTACGAGCGAGGCGTAGCCCGCCATCAGGATGTCTTCCCGCATGAGCGCCGTGGTGCCTACCATGTCGGACACGGCGGCAAGGTAGACCCCGCCCGAAAACTGGACTATCAGCACGAAGAGGATGAACAGCCAGGGCTTCAGCCGCCGCGGAACGAAGTCGGGAACGTCGGGAATGTCGAACGGCCCCTGCGGAACGTTGTGGTCTGCCATGTCAGTACTTCACGCTACATTCCACGTTCATGCCCGCGCCGAGTCTGTCCATATCCTCGGGTCGGTTGTCCGCCGAGAACTCGATCCGCACGGGCACGCGCTGACGCACTTTCACGAAATTGCCCGCCGAGTTGTCCTGCGGCAGCAGCGAAAGCGAGGATCCCGTGGCGGTGGAGATCGAACGCACGAATCCGTCGAAGACCACATCGGGAACGGCGTCGACCCTTATCTCCACCCTGCTGCCCTCGGCGATATGGCGGAGCTGGGTCTCCTTGTAGTTGGCGGCCACCCACACATCGCCCCAATCCACCACGTCGAGCAACGTCTGCCCTGGCTGCACGAGCTGCCCCTCGCGTATCTCCTTGCGCGAGGCATATCCGTCGCACGGAGCCACGATCACGGTGTAGCTGAGGTTGAGCTCCGCGATCTCCAGAAGCGCCGCGGCAAGTTCGATACCCGCCTCCGACTGCGATATGCGACGGCGGCTGACATCCACGACCGACGAGGTGGCCGAACGCTGCCGCACGAGCATCTCGTAGCGGGCGCGCTTCACCTCGTAGTCGGTCCTTACGCCGTCGTACTGCCGTCGGGTGGCGGCATCCTCGGCCAGCAGCTTCTCGTATCGCGCCAGATCGGTAGCGGCGTTGTCCATCAGCACCTTGGCCTCGTCCACCGACGCCTCGCTGACGGCCACGTTGGCCGAAGCCGACGCCACCGACCGATCGGCCACGCCGCGGCCCGCCAGGGCGTTGTTGTAGTCGGCACGGGCGCGGGCCACGTTCAGCCGCATGTCGGCGTCGTCGATTATCACGAGCGTGTCACCCTTGCGGACCTTCCCGTACTCTTCGAAGCGTATCTCCTTTACGTAGCCCTGCACGCGGCTGTTGACGGGCACGATCTGCCGACGCACCTGCGCGTTGTCGGTGAACTCGACACGGCCCATACGGACGAACTTGCCGCCGACCCACAGCGCCGCTGCCGCAACTACCGCGACAATGACGGCATAAGAGAGTAATTTTTTATCTGCGTGTTTCATATCTTTCCTGTCGTGAATAAAAGTTTATAATAATAGTATACGATGTTTATGCGGGCATTGGCCAGCTGCTTCTCCGCGTCGAGCTTCGCATTGGCGGCATCGAGCATGTCGGTGATAAGCGCCATGTCGGCCGAGTAGCGGGTGGATACCGTGCGGTAGTTGCGCTCGGCCAGCTCCACGCCCTTCATGCGCGTCTTCAGTTCCTCGCAGGCCTCAAGATAGCGGATGTAGTCGGCCCTCACGGCCAGCGACACATCCTCGCATGCGACGGCAAGCTCGTCCCGAGCCTTTTGCGTGGCGGCTCGGCTTCTCGCCATGGTCCTGTTGCCCTTGAAGAGCGACGAAAGCTTGAAACTCACGCCGACGCCCACATACCAGTAGCTCAGGTTGCGGTTGATGGGCGGCACCTCCACGAGGATGGGTCCGTCGATGGTCCAGCCCGCACGAAGCCCTATGGCAGGCAAACGCTCGGAGCGTACGATGCCCTCCATCTTGCGGCTCATGTCGACGCCCGAACGCGCGAGGCTCAGCGACGGAGAGTTATCCTCCGCCTCGCGCTGCCACCAATCCTCGTTCTCGGCAGGCATCGAGCGGGCCAGGATGGCGGAGTCGGGGACCACGACGGTGCCGTCGGGCAGCCCCGCCGTCGTCACGAGGTTGGCGTTGAGGATATCGAGCATGTCGTTTATCCCCACGAGCTGAAATTCGAGATTCGAGAGCAGCAGTTCGTAACGCGTGATGTCGTTGTGCAGGACGGTGCCCTGCTCGTAGCGCACGCGCATCTCGTCCAGCACCTTAGCCGCCGCGGCCGCGTTGCTCTCCACGACCTTGCGCAGATTGACGTACTTGTATATGTCGAGATAGAATCCCGCAAGGCGGAAACGGATGTTGTCCCGCCTGAAATCGGCGGCATACCGTGCGGCCGCCGATTTCAGTTCGGCCAGCTCGACGGCGCTCTTCACGGCGCCGCCCGTATAGATCGGCTGGGTGACATTCAGCGAAAGGCCGTTCCCGAAATGAGGGATGGGAGCTTTCTGGTAATCGTCCAAATCGCGTGCGGTGGTAAAACCGTCGCCCAGATAACTCGCCGACAGTGACACGTCGATGTCGGGCAGGCGGCCCGCACGTGCCACGCTTACCGCACGATCGGCCTCGGTCTGTGCGGCCAGCGAAGGTCGGAGTTTAGCGCTGTTGGCCTCGGCGATCTCGAAAATCTCGTCCAGCGTGATTACCGTCTGGCCATAGGAGCGCACTCCGCCGCCCAGCAGGACTGCGGCGAGCAGCCCCGTGAGCAATCGAAGATTGTTCATAATTGATTTGTTTTATATAAAAAGAAGATTATTTCATCGGGCGTGACGCACGACCGAATACGACCCGCAGGCCCTGCGAGCCGAGAACCGAAGCGGTGCTCTTCCAGTTTT
Source organism: uncultured Alistipes sp. (assembly GCA_959604655.1). Taxonomy (GTDB): domain Bacteria; phylum Bacteroidota; class Bacteroidia; order Bacteroidales; family Rikenellaceae; genus Alistipes. The sequence goes on from CAUHCL010000097.1 coordinate 2,755, forward strand.
CCAGATATCCCCAGTTCCTCACGGGGCTGTCAATGATTGCGATACGTTTGGACTTTGCCGTCATACGAGCGCAACTCTTTGTGAATTGCGGTGCGAAATTACAAAAAAATTCCGATTCCGTGATCGGGCGCGGGCAATTTTGCGGGCTGCCCGTCGGCGTCGGCACGGCGGCCCGAGGCCGTCGGTAAAGACAAAATCCCCGCAGCCGATCGGCCGCGGGGATCGCTCTGTCGGGGAAGCCGACGTGCCTATTTCAGTTTGTCGTATTCCTCGTCGGTCACGGGTTCGAGCCACTCGCTTGAGGTGTTCTCGCCCGCGATCTCGAACGCCAGATGCGCGAACCAGCTGTCGGCCGCCGCACCGTGCCAGTGCTTCACGCCCGCGGGAATGTGGATCACCGTACCCGAGAGAATCTCCACGGCGGGCTTGCCTTCCTCCTGATACCAGCCGCGGCCCGCCACGCCGACGAGCATCTGACCGCCGCCACTGGTCGCCTTGTGTATATGCCAGTTGTTGCGGCATCGCGGCTCGAAGGTGACATTGGCTATGGGGACCTGTTCCGACGAGATGCGGGCCAGATAGCTGTTGCCCGTGAAATACTGCGCATACGCCGTGTTGGGTTCGCCTATCGGGAAGATCATCCCGCGCCGGAAGGCCGCCTTGGCATCGTCGCCCGCAGTGTCCTCGGCCCACACGTCTTTCGCCAGACGGAACGCGGCCCACGCCTTGGGCCAACCCGCATAGAAGCCTATGTGGGTGATGATCTCGGCGATCTCGGTGCGGGTGATGCCGTTCTTCTTGGCCTCCTGAAGGTGGAAGCCCAGCGAGCTGTCGGTGATGCCCTGACTGATGAGCGAGGTGATCGTCACCAGGCTGCGGTCGCGAAGACCGAGGCGGTCGGTGCGGCTCCACACCTCGCCGAACAGAACGTCGTCGTTGAGTTCCGCGAATTTGGGGGCGAACCCGCCCAACTGGTCGCGGCCCGCCGTCTGTACTATCTTTTCCTGTGCCATAACGTTGAATGTTAGAATGCTTAACAGCGAAATTAAAATGATTCGTCTCATGAGGTATTATTGAATGAAGTTGTCGATTCTGCTTGCGGGGTTGAGCGGCGTCTGGTCGGACAGCTCCAGCGAGCGGACCATGTGCAGCGTCCCCTGCTTGTACTTTCGGAAATGCTCGGAGGCGATGTGTTTCTCGTAGGCCGCCCGACTCGCATAGGTTTCGAGGATGGTGATCCTGCACGGGTTCTCCTTCTCGCTGACGGCATACATCGTGAGCACGCCCGACTCGATACGCAGCGAGACCTCGCCGACCTCGACGGCGTATTTCACATACTCGTCGAGATACTGCGGATAGACCTCGATCTTCGACAGACGCACGATCCCGTCGGCCGCCATCGGCTCCTTGGCGCACACGGAAGGCTTCTCCCCGACAGCCGCCCCGCACGAGCAGAGAGCGGCGAACAAAATGCCCGACAATAACTTTTTCATATAAGTCTCCTTTTTCTTTTCACGCAAACGGCCCGCACGGCAGGCGCGGCCGCTTGCGAGCGGTTGCACGGCCTGCGCTCCGCGCGACTGCGATATCAGATGCAAAAATAGCGAAGTTCCGCCTCGCGGACGATAGACCGATTACGGATTGAAATACCTTTTTTACGGAATCTTAACGTCCTGCCTGCCGCTGCTGCTCGGCGTTGTAGCGGTCGATTCCTTTTTTCTCTTCCATAGCTTACCTGGTTCCGATCGTTTTGATGATCCGTGCAGGGTTGCCCGCCACGACGGTCATGGGCGGCACGTCTCTCGTCACCACGCTGCCCGCGCCCACGATGGCTCCGTAACCAAGTCTGACACCCGGCAGTATCGTAGAGGCGATGCCGATCCACACCTTGTCCTCGATGACGATGGGGCGGCCGCAGGTGGCGCTGCGGTTGTCGGGGTCGGGATCGTGGTTGATCGTGATGAGATTCACTTTGGGCCCGATGAACACGTCGTCGCCGATGGTGATGCCGCCGCGTCCGAAGAAGGTGCAGCACTGCTGGATGAAGCATCTCTTGCCGATGGTGACGGGCTTGCCGTAGTCGATATAAAACGGAGGCAGCAGCGTTGTGCCCGCGTCGAGCGGCTTGCCGAGGATGCGCTCCATGTACTCGTGCACCTCTTCGGGCGTGAGGCGGCCCGTGTTCATCTCCGTCGCAGTATCGATCGTGGCGAAGATGTCGGCAATCAACTCGTCGTAACCCGCATCGTTGGGCGAAACCATCTCGCCGCGGAGGTCCCTTGCGAAAATATCGTTTTCCATAGTTTTCAGGTTTGATCTTCTTCGGCAAAGGTAAAGAGAAAGCCCCGCAACGATTTTGTTGCGAGGCTCAAACTTCTTTGCCGAGAGGGTCAATATAGAAAAATATTTTGCGGTTATCGCCTCTCATCTTCCCGCAATCTTGCCCAAACTTGATCCGCGTCGCTCTCGCCTTCGAAATAGGGATGCTGCTCACTGCGACGGAAAGTCTCACCTTCGGGAACGATAATGATTTTATCCGAATCAGGGTATTCGCAGACGTCATGCCCGATGTAGGAACGCATATCGAGATAGGTACACGGCTCATCGGTGTGGTTGTGAAGCTGATGCGCACCGCTTTCGCCCGCCTCGAAAAAGAGAATATCACCCTCTGCGACCGTTTCGAGACCTGCGGGAGTGCGCAAGGTCGCCATGCCCGAGAGTATCAAGAACAACTCCTCGGCATAACGGTGGAAATGATAAGGAGCATTGTATTGCCCGGGATCGAGCCGTCGCAGATCGAAATTCAAATATTGCGGAGCAATGCCCTTTCTGACGCGCGAAATATCGGTAAACAGCCTGAATCCGTCGATTTTACCCGAATTAGGCCGGAAATCGCGCTCTTCTTTGTGAATGATAGTCGCCATGATTATCGTCGAATTTTAATGATGATACAACTTTACACCGCCTGCGTTTCCCGACCGTCATTTTGCATAGGCCGATCGATGTCCAGCGGTCTTTAGCCGCAACCCAATAATTTATAGTGAGTCGAAACGGAGTTCATACAAAATCGGATATGATCGGCTCAATTACGTATGTCCTGTCGGAGCAACTCCATACGCCGCTTTGTATATCTTCGAGAAATGCGACAGATTCTTGAATCCCACGTCGTAGCAGATGTCCGATATTTTGCGGCCGCCCTTTCGGATCTGTTCGTGCGCCGCCTCCAGACGCCGCCTGATGATCCACTTCTGCGGCGTCAGGTCGCTCACCTTGGCGAAATCGCGTTTGAAGGTCGCCGTACTGCGGCCCGTGTAACTCGCTATCTCGGCCACCGACAGATCGTACATGTAGTTTTCGTTCAGATAGTCGATGATGTCGATCTTCCACGGATCGACGAAATCGAACAGCGAGGCGTAGAGGCTGCGGTCGGTGTGGAGCAGCACATAGACCCCTTCGATCATCTTGAGCTTCAGCACGTCGTCGGAGGGACGCACGCCCGCGTCGAAATAGGGAACCACCGACTCGAACAGGCTGCGGATGTCGGGGCGGTTATTCGGCAACACGCGCAGGCTCGTCTTGTCGCGTCCCGATTCAGCGGGAATATCCTTACGATCGAGCGTACGGTAGAACTCCCGCAGAAACGGCCGCGTGAACTTCAGCACGACGGAGCGGTAAGGGTGCTCCGCGTCGGCATGCTTCTGCAACCACATGCGGTTGTCGCGCCGCATGAAAGCGCACTCGCCCGCATGCAGCAGCGTGCGGCGGCCGCGTTCCTCGATCTCCAGCTCACCCGAGCAGAGGTAGATGAGCGTGTGCTCACGGTTCTCGTGGGCGCACCCTCTGTCGTCGGTGAAATAGCTCGCCATAAGTACGTTCGAGCAATCGAACACATCCAGTCGTTCCATAGCGCAAACTCTGTTTCAGCAGCGGGGCCGCCCGCTACCACCCCATCTCGCGCGCATACTCGATGCAGCGGTTGAGCATGTCGTTATAGCTGCGCGCACGGCTCAGATCGCCGACCGCACGGTCGAGAAAATCATCGGCCAGGACGGATTCGCGGTCGAAATATCGGTTCAGGCAGAAATCGCGCAACATATAGTACTTCGAATATTCGTCGTCGGCATTGCATCCGCGCGGCATGCGCTTATAGGCGGTCTGCCAGTCGAAGTCGAATCCCTCGGCGGCCTTCACGGCAGCCTCGAACGCCTCGCCTTCGGTCATGATCTCCTCGCGGATGCTGCGCAGCACTCCCGCGGGTTGGGGATAAAACCCCGAGCATATGAGATAGGTATCGGTGGCGGGTTCCACGTGCAGATAATATCCCGCATTGCCCGACTTCTTGCCGCGCGGGCAGGCGAAGACGCCCATATAGGTCTTGTAAGGGCTTTTGTCGGCGCTGAACCGCGTGTCGCGATAGATGCGGTAGGTGGCGTCCCTGAGCGCAAGCCCCGCCACCGAGGGATCGAACGCAGCCACGGCGGAGAGATAGCGCGAGGCGAAGTCGTCGAAGCGGCGCTTCGCCTCCACATAGAGGTCGCGGTGCGCCTCAAACCAGTCGCGGTCGTTGTTGCGCGCCAGATCGTCGAGAAATTTTATTACGGTTTTCATGGCATAGGATCATTATCGCAGGCAAAGTTATAAAATGCAGAGGAGTATCCGCACCGATCGGGCCGTTTATTTTGCGAATTTGGCGGTTGCCATACAATGGCTCGGACTGCGACCCGTCAGAGCCGTGCGGGACGCAGCCTCTGCCACGCTTCAGGCCCGCAACACTCTTTACGTTCGCATGCGGTATCCGCAGACTGCCGCCCGAACAGCTGCACCGAACGCACAAAAAAACGGGTCGGAAAAATCCGACCCGCCTTTCTATTCGGTTACGTCCCGACCTACTCGGCCAGAGGAGTTACGCTTACATAAGATTTGCCCGACGACTTCTTGCAGAACTCGACAGTGCCGTCGACCAGTGCGAACAGCGTGTGGTCCTTGCCCATACCCACGTTCTCACCAGGGTTGTGGACGGTACCTCTCTGACGAACGATGATGTTGCCGGCCTTAGCGAACTGACCACCGAAAAGCTTTACACCGAGTCGCTTGCTCTCCGACTCACGGCCGTTCTTCGAACTACCTACTCCTTTTTTGTGTGCCATGTTTCTCTAATTTTAATTATGCGACAATATCCTCTACGAGAACCTGGGTCAGATACTGACGATGACCGTTGCACTTCTGATAACCCGTTCTGCGCTTCTTCTTGAACACCAGAACCTTCTCGTCCTTGAGGTGCTTCAAGATCTTACATTTTACCGAGGCGCCTTCTACTACAGGTGCACCTACCTTGACCTGAC
>CAUHCL010000098.1 GCA_959604655.1 uncultured Alistipes sp.
CGCCCACACGCAAGGACATAGTGTCGGTATTCGCGGGACAGCGCCCGCTGGCGGCGCCCAAGAAGGAGGGCAAGAACTCGAAGGAGGTGTCGCGCAGCCACAAGATCATCGTGTCGGACCACGATCTGATAACCATCACGGGCGGAAAGTGGACCTCCTACCGCCGCATGGCCGAGGACACGATCGACCGCGCCATCAAGCTCGGCAAGCTGGAAAAACGCAAGTGCCGCACCCGCACGCTCAGGATCCACGGCTACCGTCCCAATCCCGATCTGTCGGACCACATGTACGTCTACGGCAGCGACGAGCCGGCCATAACGAAGCTCATCGAGCAGAACCCCGCCCTGGGCGAGCGCCTGAGCGAGAAGTACGGCTACACCGCCGCCGAGGTGGTATGGGCCGTGCGCGAGGAGATGGCCCGAACGGTCGAGGACGTATTGGCACGCCGTGTGCGTATGCTGTTCGTGGATGCCCGCGAAGCGCAGGCCGCAGCACGGCGCACGGCCGAGATCATGGCCGCCGAATGCGGTCACGACGAGGCCTGGATCGAAGCGCAAACAGAGGCTTTCACCAAAATTTCGAATAATTATATCGTTTTATAGCGAAAGTATAAGATTTTTGATTATCTTTACCAACGCGTAACGAAAAACAACTGTCGGAGAGTCCGAATGCTTGAATTTTTCACCCCGCCCGCGGCCCGTCCGCGTCTGGCGCCCGAGAAGATCGACGGTGAATACCGCCGTATGCGGCTCAGAGTTTTTCTGGGAGCGTTTCTGGGTTATGCGGCCTACTATCTGGTCCGCAAGAACCTGTCGCTCGCGGCACCCGGGATGATGGCGGAAGGACTTCTGGACAAGGAGAGCGCGGGATTCGCCATGGCGGGAATCCCCATCGCCTACGCTTTCAGCAAGTTCCTGATGGGCAGTCTTTCCGATCGTTCGGATGCGCGCAAGTTCTTGGTCGTGGGACTCGTCATATCCTCGATAGTGATGATGTGCGTGGGGCTGGTGCCCTTCTCGTCGTCGATAGCCGTCAATGCCGGCATCCTTTTCGCCTTCATGCTGGCGGTGGGATGGCTGTCGGGCATGGGATGGCCTCCGTGCGGACGAATCATGGCGCACTGGTTCTCGCAGAACGAACGCAGCTTCAAGATGTCGCTGTGGAACACCTCGCATAATGTCGGGGGCGGTTCGCTGGCGCTGCTCGTATCTGCGGGCGCCGCGATATTCGCGGCGATGGGCATAGCCGAAAGCTGGCGCGCCGCGTTCATCTTCCCGTCGCTCGTGGCGCTGCTGCTGGCCGCATTCTGCTGGTGGAGCGTCCGCGACACGCCCGAATCGTGCGGCCTGCCGCCCGTGGAGGAGTACCGCAACGACTATTCGAGCCGCCGTGCCGCCGCAGGCGAGGAGACGAAGATCCCGTTCCGCAGGCTGTTCGTCGACTACGTGTTCGGCAACGGACTGCTGTGGATGATAGCTTTCGCCAACGTATTCGTCTACTTCGTGCGTTACGGCATAAGCGACTGGTCGCCCACCTACCTGCACGACATGCAGATCATGTCGCAGAACGACAGCCGCTTCGCGTTCTCGCTGTTCGAATATGCGGGCATCCCGGGAACCATCCTCTGCGGATGGATGTCGTCGCGGTTCTTCAACGGCCGCTGCGCTCCCGTGAACGTCATTTACATGCTTCTGGTGCTGGTCGGCGTGGTCGTATACTGGCAGTCGGCCGCGGTAGCGTCGCTTCTGGGCGGCGATTTCGCCACGACGCACCGCATGGTGGTGTATTTCGCGCTGGCGCTTACGGGATTCGCCGTCTACGGTCCCATAGCTCTGATCGGCATCCAGGCGTTGAGCTTCGTGCCCAAGAACGCCGCGGGTACGGCAGCTGGATTCGTCGGTCTGTTCGGCTATCTGTTGGGCGACGCGGTGCTGTCGAAGATCGTGGTCGGTCAGGTGGCGGGCTCGGGTCTGGGATGGAACACCGCTTTTTGGATGTTCGTCGCGGCATGCGCGATAGCTACGGCCATTTGCGCCGTTACATGGAAAAAGGAGCTCGTGCTCATGCGCGAACGCATGAGTCGGGCACAACGATAAAGTGGGAGGTACGTATGGAGCGTGCGGGGTTTGTGGATTTTCCTCGCGTGCTGAGCAAACAGACGTATCGAACACTGAATAGGTCGGTTTTTTTGTGATTCCCTTCGTTTTCGGGCGGAGGGAACTTTTTTTTGCACACGCACGAACCCGTACTCACGAACTCGCAAGGCCCTAACTCGCAAGGCCCTAACTCACACGCACGCCCCCCCGCATTGCCGCAAAACATATGCCTCCACCCGCACGCGGCGCAAGCTGCGCCCTCACTCACTCACGAACAGCCGCAAAAAACACTCGGGGCGCGACAGAAATCGCGCCCCGAGCCAATAAACCGTTCTCGGTCACACCCGCCGTCAGATGCTGAGCGTAACCGTCTTCGACATAATCATAAGGTCGATCGACTTACCCGAGAAAGAGTAGGTGTTGTTGGTGCCGATGCTGCTCATGTTGGCAGGATACACCGCCAGCTCGTACTCCACCTCGTAGGTCTCGCCCTCGGTCAGCTCCAGCCCCGTGAACGACTTGGAGATGAACCTGCTCGACAGTGCGTTGGCGGCAATAGTCTCGGTATAGACGTCGCTGTGGGTATAACCGCCGCCGCGGATGGTGTATTTCAGCTCGCCGCCGAACATCATCATCGAGTTGCACAGTCCCGAGAAGGTAAGCGTGTACGTGCCGTCGTCCTGCTTGGCGAGGGTGCAGCGGGGCGGCTCCATGCCTGCGATGTGCGACTGCGTGTAGAGTGTCTTGCTGATCGACACGGGCACCGACAGATTGCCGTAGGCATCCATCGTGTACACGGTGAAGCTGTATGCCGAAGCCGTGAGCCCGTCGATCGAAGCCTCGTCGACCAGCGTGTCGTACACCTTCTCTTGGTTGTCGTCGCCGTATACTATCTTTATCTTCTTCGATATCTGGTCGTCGGGATTGGTCCACGTAAGCACCACGCGGCCCGTGCCCGACTGCCCTTGCAGGTTCGATATCTTGCCCGAGTAGGTCTGTTCCTGCATGTACTGGGTGTAGAGCGCATCCATGTTGTCGCACGCGGCCAAACCGCCCAGGGCGACGGTCGCTGCCAGAAGCGTTCCTAATATGTTCTTCATAATGATACTTTTTTATCGTTATTTAACATCCTGTCCGTAAAGGGTGATCTCCGACATGCAGCCTATCGAACCGTTGTTCCAGTCCTTGACCGCCTTGTAGCGCAGATAGCGGAACGGTCGGGTGAAGGCGGGGCTTTCGGGATACATCCAGAACTCCGAACCCTCCTTGAATTCGAGAGCCGCCTCGCTGTCGCTCGCGGGCTTGTTGATCGTGTAGGTGCCCACATACTCCCAGTCGTCGAGGATACCGTCCTCGGGGGTCTTGTCGTTGCTGATCCATATCTCGCAGGTCCTGACCGTATAGGTACCCCACTTGTTGCCGTTACGCATGAACAGACGCATGCGGCTCACCTGCACCTCGCGGCCCAGATCGATGAAGTACGAGAAGGGATAGCTCGTTCCCGAGTGGAAATAGTTGAGCGAGTAGCTTGCGTCGTCGTCGGTCATGTCGTCCCAGAATTTGGTTATGTGACCCTCGAAACGCGACTCGCGGGCATTCTTCATGCTGTCCTGCGTGTACAGGGCCTGCCATTCCTCCTTGGGCTTCTGCTTCTCCCACGCGCTCTCCGAGTAGTCCCAGCGGTCGCCGTAAAGGAGCTGGTCGCGCAAGAACGAGAACGTGTTCTTTTCAAGTTTGTAGTCGGTCAGGGGCGTAATCGAGCCAAAGCTCTTCGACTCGGTGCGGTTGCCGTAGTTGTCCTCGATGTAGGCCGACACCTCGTAGGGTACGGCCTCGAGGCCCTGGATGAAGATGCGGTCCTCGGCCTTGTTGGAGGTGAATACCTTCAGCGCCTCCGAGCCGTTGCCCTTCAGGCTGACATAGATATCGATGGGCACCTCGCGCGGATTCTCCAGCGTGACCACCACCGACGAGAATCCCGCATAGATGTCGAGCGACGACAGCGACGCGTTGACCGAAGGTTCCAGCGGGGTGATCGTCATGGCCACGGGCTCCGACTCGTTGGCATAGCGGTCGACGGCGAACAGCCTCACGTCGTACTCCTTCACGGAACCAAGACCCTCGATCACGAGGCTGTCGGCATACACCGAGCTGGTTTTCGATATGGTCTCGCCCGAGTCGGTCGAGTACTCGGCACGGGCGTAGAGATAATCCTCGTCGTCGGGTATGGTGTACTTGAAATAACCTCCGCCGTTCAGGGGCGTGAAGGTCACGTTGCTCAAAGGCCCGGGCGCCTGGGTGTCGCGAGCCGTATCGCTCTCCGTCTTGCAGCCTACGGCCGCCGCGAAGCACGCGAGCGTCATGATGGCGATATTGAATTTCGATTTCATGATCTGTCAATGTTTTGAGTTGGAAATATTAATAACCCGGGTTCTGGTCCACCTTGGGATTCTTGTTGATCTCGCCGTCGGGTATCGGGTGCAGATAGCTCTTGGGCGTGGTCCACTCGCGCTGCTGCCATGTGGTGAGCACGAAGAAGTCGTCGAAGGTGCTGCCGTCGGGAGCATACCAGCCCTGTATCGGGGTGGTGAAGAACTCCTCGGCGCGCTTCCAGCGGCAGATGTCCCAGTAACGCTGACCCTCGTACGAGAGCTCGATCATGCGCTCGGTGTGGATTATGTCGCGCAAACCGTCCTGCGTGAGATGCTTGCCCACGTTGTTCACGATCGACGAGTCGTTCCACACATCCTCCACGTCGCGCAGACCCGCGCGGCGGCGTACGGCGTTGATCTTGTCGAAAGCCTTTTGGTCGGGACCGTAATACTCGTTGTAGGCCTCGGCGTACGACAGATAGAGATCGGCCATGCGGATGAGCGGATAGGGGAAGTTCACCACGCGCTGCCATGCGCCGTTCTTCGACTCGGGATGCACGTACTTCTTCACCGCTATGCCCGTCCAGTAGTAGTCGGTGGCATGGTTGCTCTGACGGCCGCCCGGGAACTCGCCGCTGCGCATGAGCATATTGAGTCGGGTGTCGAACGTACGCCATATGCAGCGGTCCACGGCCACCCACGCATAGAAGCGCGGCTCGCGGTTGAGGTGGAGCTGAATGGTCTTCTCGCCCGCCTGCATGTAGCCGCGGTGGTAGTTGTCGTCGGGTATGGTCACGCCGTCGTGACGGTTGTCGTAGGGGAAGGTCTTGTCCTCGTCGATGGGCACGCCGTTCTTCGAGTAGAAGAGTTCGGTCATGCGGTAGGTCGAGCCGAGCCACTGGTACGAGAACGATGCGTTGCCCGGGTTATCGACGTCGCCGCGCACCTGCGAGGCGTGCGAGAAGCTGCCCGCCGAGGTGTACATCAGATTCGAATAGCCCCACACCAGCTCGCTGTTCCACGGGTCGTTGATCGAGAAGCGGTTGTTGTAGCAGTACTTCATGATCTCCGACGACTCGTAGTCCTCGACGTCCCAGAATTTGGGCTGGCCCTTGTACTCGTAGATGTCCTTGCCCTGATCGGCCGCGGCGGCTATGGCTATCTCCAGCGCGTCGAGAGCCTCCTTCCACTTCTCCTTGTCGTAGGTCTGCGGGAAGTAGTGCTCGCCCGCCTCGTTGCGGAAGGTGCTGTAAAACTCGCTGTTGCCGTTGAAGAACGGGCTGGCGCGATAGAGCAGGATCTTGGCCTTCAGAGCCTTGGCTATCACACGGTCGATCTGGCCGTAGAAGAGGCTGCTGCGGGTCTCGTACAGGTCGTTCTTCTCCGATCCGTCGGCATTGTAAAGCACCTCGTCGATAAGTCCCAGCACATACTGGAAGCACTCCTCGACGGGACGGCGCTGCTGCTGTATGGCCGACGCGGGGTCGTTGGGTTCGAGATTGGTATCCATGATGATTATGGGACCGTACATGCGCAGCAGGAAGAAATGGTAGTATGCCTTCAGTATCTTCACCTGCGCGATCCAGTCGGCGCGCTCCTCGGGCGAGAAGTTGGGGATGTCCTCACCCAGACTGGCGAGGAATATGTTGCAGCTGCGTATGCCCTCGTAGAGGTTGCTCGCGCCGCCGTAACCGCCCCAGTAGCCCATGATGGGGTCCGACGAGTTGTTCCATCCGCGCATGATCTTTATACCGCGGCAATAGGCGCGCGTGTTGGCCACGCCCGAGTCGAGACGGCCTATCCATTCGTCGCCCATGAGCGCGAGCGAGTTGTGGAAAGCCTCCCAGTTGGGCATGAACGAATATGCGTCGGCCAGGGCATGGTAGGCTTTGTCCTTGGTTTCGAATATGCTGTTCAGATCGACCGTATTGTCGGGCACTATGTCGAGATAGTCGCCGCAGGCAGTGAGTCCGAGCGCCAGCAGGGTCGACATGAATATTTTACGTATCTTCATAAGAGTGTAAGTTTTTTATAATGTTAATTGCAGACCGATGCTGAATACCCGCTGGAGCGGATATGCCAGTCCGTTGCGTCCCATCTCGGGATCCCACAGGTCGAACTTCGATATCTTGAACAGGTTCGAACCCGAGAAGTAGATGCGGCACACCTTGAACGGCGTCTTCTTCAGAATGCCGCTGTGCTCGATCGAGTAACCGAACTCCAGAGTCTTCAGACGCACCAGACGTCCGTTGCGCAGCCACCATGTCGAAGTCTGGGTATTGTTGGCGTTGCTGCCCGCCGACAGACGGGGCCAGAACGTATCGGCCACGGGGTTGTTGGGGCTCCAGTGATCGTCGGCTATGGCCTGCATGGCGTTGCGGTAGCCCGTGAACGGAGCTATCGCGCCCGCGTCGATCACGAACGACACGCGGTCCTGTCCCTGGAAGAACGCCGAGAGGTCCCAGCCCTTCCAGCCCACCGAGAATCCGAATCCGTAGTTGATCTCGGGCGTGGTGGGATATCCTATGGGCACGAGGTCGTCCTGCGAGATCTTGCCGTCGTTGTTTATATCCTTATACTTTATGTCACCCGCCTGCGTGGTGCCGAAGCTCTGCGTGGGCGAGTTGGCCACATCGGCCGCGTCGATGAACAGACGCTCGGCTATGTAGCCCCACGTCTGCGTCACGGGATAGCCCACCTTGCTGCGCCAGGGAGTGTTCTCGTAGGTAGGCTCCGAAGCCACCTTGTACTCGCCGTGGGCATAGGTGAAGTTGAATCGGCCCGTCACGAAGAGGTCCTTGTTGATGTATTTCTTGATGTCGACCGAGGCGTCGATACCGCTCGATGTCACCTCGCCCAGGTTGCCGTAGATGCTCACGCCCGAGGCCAGACCCATCGAGGGCGGCAGATCCTGACGCGCCATGTAGATCTTCGAACGGTTCTCGGTGAAGTACTCCACCTGAATGTCGGCTATGTCGAACAGATTGAACTCCACGCCCATGTTCTGCTTCTCGGCGATCTCCCACTGTATGTCGGGGTTGGCGTAGCGCGATATGGTGTAGCCGCTGTACTGGTTGGTGAAGGTGCTGCCCCAGCGGTAGCCGTTGCCTCCGAAGGCTATGTCCGAGAGGAAGAAGAAACGGTCGGCCGCGCGGGCAATGTTGTCGTTTCCTACCTTACCCCACGAATACTTGAGCTTGAATTTGGGCAGGACCTTCTTCACGGGCTCCCAGAATCTCTCGTTCGAGATCATGTAACCCACGCCCACCGCGGGGAACAGACCCCAGCGCTTCGATCGGTCGAACTTCTCCGAACCGTTGTAGGTGAGCGACAGCTCGGCCATGTAACGGCCGTCGAACGAGTAGGTGAAACGGCCGCGGATACCCTGGTTGCGCGCGGGCAGCGTCTCCTGAATGGTCGAACCTCCGTTGGTGTTCTTGTCCTCCTCCTGAGTGTAGATCACCACGGCGCCCACGTCGTGCTTGTCGCCGAATACATTGTTATAATGGAGTCCCAGCTCGTAATAGGTGTGCGCGTTGGCGTCGCGCGAGGTGTCGGG
>CAUHCL010000099.1 GCA_959604655.1 uncultured Alistipes sp.
GCAGGCTGCGGCCCGAATTATATTACGCTTCGGTCGCCACGGGCGACGGCTTCTTTTTCGTCGCCTTGTTTTTGTCGCCGTCGCTCTTCGATTCTGCCTTCGTCGTGCGTTTTTTCGCCGTCGACGTGTTCTGCGGCCGCTCTTTGCGAGCCGTTTTTGCAGCCGTAAGGCGCCGCCCGTCGCCGATCGGCTCGGCCGTGATGCGGTTGTCGGCTAACAGTTGGTCGATGATGAGGTCGGTTCGGTCGCGGTCGAGTCCGAATGCCGTTTCTATCTCCACGGGATACACCGTCGTGTAGCGTTTGATGAAATCGGCCACGTTGGCCTGCGACGGTCCTACCTTGCGCGGCTTGATCTTTCCGTCCGACAGACGGCGTACGATGGTGTGGAACGTGCCCAGATTCTGGTAGCCGCCGAGTATGATGCTCGTCTGCTCGCTCTTTATCATGTACGACGGGAATCCCGTGATGCCGTTGCGGCGGCATTTGGTGCGGTCCTGCATGAAGTCGGCCTGCGCGTTGCCGTGGGTGTATTCGTCCACGAACTCGGCCACGTCGAGTCCCGCCTCGGCGGCCAGTTCGACCAGAACGTCGATCCGCGCCGTGGGACGCGCCTCGGCGAACGTGGCCTCGCGTATGCGGCGCAGGAAGCGTTTCGCGGCGGCGGGATCCTGCCGTTTGGCGGCTTCGTAGGCTATGTTCTGCGGGAAGCTCGACGGCTGTTCGCGGCTGAACGTATTTACGCACTCGGCACTCACGGGCATGCCGTGGCGGGCCGAAGCGGCGATCCAGTCGCGGTGCAGGCGTTCGTTGGCGCGCGCTATCGCGTCGTCGCCCGCGGCGAGATCGTCGAACAGTGTGGTTATGTCCTCCACCAGTCCGCCCATGACGAACTCTATGTCGATCTTGTCGCCGTACAGATAATCTATGGCCCGCATGACGGGTTCGTTGCCCCAGCACCATATACATACGGGGTCGGTGAATTGGTAAACGGTGATTTTGTTCATGTTGTCAGAGTTTTGTTTGTCGGATCGATGAGCAAAAAGCAAGCCAACGGTCGGGGCGCGCGGAGGATGCCTGCCGCTGCCGTCGCGGCAAAATCGCCCGTCGCTTTTCGCCGTTTAAGTAAAAAGTTGTAATTTTAACCCCGAGAAAAACAATAGTGACTATGATTTATAACGAACGCGACATACGCAGCCGTACGGTGCTGGCTCTGGCCGAGGCCGTGATGACGGCCGCGCGCACTGCTCCCAAGGCCAAGGGCCGCGATCTGGTCGAGGCGGCTTTGATTACCGAGGATGATTTGCAGCGTCTGGCCGATACGATGCGCGAGATGAGCGCCGAATCGGGTATGAAGTTCCTGCTGCGCGATGCCAATAACGTGCTTGAGGCCGAAGCCGTACTGGCGATAGGCATCCGCGAGGCGGGGACGGTATGCGGCCTGAACTGTTCCTACTGCGGCTATCCCTCGTGCGAGGCGAAGCCCGCGAATGTTCCGTGCGTCATGAACGGCGTGGATGTGGGCATAGCCATAGGGTCGGCTTGCGCGCAGGCGGCCGATCTGCGGCTCGATTCGAGAGTGATGTTCTCGGCGGGCTGGGCGGCGAAGCGGATGAATGTTTTGGAGGGTGCCGATCTGGTGTTCGGCATTCCGCTCGGCGCGGCGTCGAAAAATCCCTTCTTCGACCGCAAGTCGCCCGATAAGAAGGCGGAAAAACCTGCCGCGGAGGCTTTGAAATAGAAAACATATAGAAGTAATATTATGGATAGCAAGAAATCGGTGGTCTCGTCTTTCGACGTGGATCATCTTACTTTGAAAGCGGGACTCTACCTGCGTTCGGTCTACACGATCGACGACAAACTGGCCGTACATTCGTGGGATATGCGTTTCCGCGCTCCGATGGACCATGCGCCGCTCGGTTCGGGCGAGGTGCACACCATCGAACACCTTATGGCCTATCATCTCCGTCTCGATCCCGTCATCGGCGGCAGCATCGTGTCGTTCTGCCCCATGGGGTGCAAGACGGGATTCTACCTCTCGACCATGAACGACGTCACGGCCGAGATGATCCGCGAGGCGCTGGCCCGCGTTTATAAGAATGTGTTCCCGCTGCGTTCGAAGGACGACATAGTGGGGCTCAACGAGGTGCAGTGCGGCAACCCGGGGCTTTACGCCGTAGCGTCCACCAACGATGCCATGGCCCAATATATGCGTAGTCTCTACACGCGTGCCGAGGCCGAGGCGGCGGGCATAGGTTCAATCTATAATTGCGCTTGGTAATGAATTATCTGGTTCTGGCTCCCACGAGCCGCGAATATCGCAACATGAACGACTCTTTGCAGGGTCGCGACCTGCATCACTCCTACACCGTGGTGCGCTGCGGCGTCGGCAAGGCGCTGGCGGCAGCCAATACGGCGCTGGCCATAGCCCGTGCTGGCGGCGAGTTCGACCGTGCGGCGGTGGTGGGGTATGCCGCCTCGACCATAGGCCGCAGCCGCGGCGATATCGTGGCGCCGCGCGCAGCACGCTATCACGACTGCCGCATCCCGCAGGATTTCGTGCCCGAGCTTACCGAGCCCTATCCGCTCATGGGCCACGACGATGCCGTGGTGTGGACGGGCGATTCGTTCGTCGACGCCGCGATGATAGCGGACACCAAGGAGCGCTTCGGCGTGACGTCGGGACTGTTCGACATGGAGTCGACGGCAGTATGCCAGGCGGCGGAACTGTTCGGCGATCTGCCCGTGGTGGTGGTTAAGATGGTGTCGGACGTGCCCGAGGAGGGCGATACCGAACACTCTTACGACGAATTTGTCGATTCGCACTCCGATTTCGGCGCGATAATCGATTATCTGGAGAATCTGAAATAAAAAAACGGGAGCGGTTTGTATCGCGAGGTGGCATACGGTCTTCTGATACCTTTTCTGGGTACTTCGCTCGGCGCGGCAATGGTCTTTCTGCTGCGCCGCGAGATTGCACCGTGGTTGCAGAAGCTGTTGCTCGGATTCGCCTCGGGGGTCATGATTGCGGCCTCGGTGTGGTCGCTGCTTCTGCCGTCGATCGACATGACCGTCGAGAGCGGCGGCATAGGCTGGCTGCCTGCCACGGTCGGTTTTCTGGCGGGAATCTTCTCGCTGCTGCTGTTCGACAGCGTGGTGCCGCACCTGCATATCGACTCGTCGGTGCCCGAGGGTGTCAGGACGGGTTTCGGACGCTCCACCATGCTGGTGCTGGCCGTCACGCTGCACAACATCCCCGAGGGTATGGCCGTGGGCGTGGTGCTGGCGGGTGCGATGGCCGAGAATGCGGGGATTTCGATGGCGGGAGCCATGACCTTGTCGCTCGGCATAGCCATACAGAACTTCCCCGAAGGGGCTATCGTGTCGATGCCGTTGAAAGAGAGCGTGCACAGCCGTCGCAAGGCGTTCGCTTTCGGCGTCGCGTCGGGTGCCGTCGAGCCGCTGGCGGGAATACTCACAATCGTGCTTATCGATCTGCTGGCACCCGTATTGCCCTATCTGCTGGCTTTCGCCGCGGGAGCCATGATATATGTCGTGGTGGAGGAACTCATCCCCGAATCGCAGAACGGCCGTCACTCCAATATCGGAACGATAGGCGTCGCGCTCGGCTTCGCATTGATGATGGTGCTCGACGTGGCGTTGGGGTAGCGCTTGCTGTTCGCCGACGGCGGAGGATGCGTGCGAGCCTTGGGCGAGCAGCAGTCCGCCGCGTAGGGGCGGCGGCGAACTGCCGCCATCGCATTGCGATGGCGAAATTCCTATTTTATCTGCGCGCCCTCTTCCGCAAGGAGCGCTTTTTTTATCTCCGCGCCTCCGTGGTAGTTGCCCGTACCTCCCGCGGCGGGCACTATTCTGTGGCACGGCACGATGCAGCATATCGGATTGCTGCCCACGGCGGTACCTGTGGCGCGTACGGCACGCGGATGCCCCGCGAGCTCGGCCAGTCGGGCGTATGTGACGGTCTCTCCGCGGGGTATTTCGAGCAGGGCCCGCCACACGTCGTGGCGGAACCGCGTGCCTGCCAGAAGTATCGCCGCGGGCTCCTTGTCGAATATGCTGCGGCGGTCGGCGACCTCGTTCAGAACCGCTGCGGGAAAGAGCGCAGTCAGCTCGCGCATCACCTGCTCGCGTCCCCGATATGTCGTGAACGCCGCGAAACACAATTCCCCCGCGTCGGTCCATGCGGTGAGCATCTCGCCGAAGCGGGCGGGCAGCAGTTGGTAATCTATGCGGAGGACACTGTTTCTGTCGGTCGTGAATCGTACTTTCATGGTGTTTGGGGTTGGTTCTTGTGCGAAGATAACGTATTTCGGTCTGAATGCCGACTTTTCGCGCGGGATTTTTCTAATTTTGCATCGTTTTGCGTTCGGGACGATCGGAATGCGGCTCGACGAGCCGCGCGGGCCGCAGCCTCCGCCCGCGGAGGCCCGCTGTCGCGTCCTCCGCAGTCTGCTGCCCGAACACATGTTTATATTGTAATCTATGGAAATCTTGGATATAGTCGACGAGACGGGCGAACCGACGGGCCTCACCGTTGAGCGTGCCGAGGCCCATGCCTCGGGGGCGCTGCACCGTACGTCGCACGTGTGGGTGGCGCGCCGCCGTGCGGGCCGCGTCGAGCTGTTGCTGCAACTCCGCAGCAGCCGCAAGGAGTCGTTCCCGTCGTGTTACGACGTGTCGAGCGCGGGCCATATCCCCGCGGGCGACGGATTTGTCGGATCGGCTCTGCGCGAATTGCGCGAGGAGCTGGGCATGACCGCCTCGCCCGAGGAGCTGGTGCCGTGCGGCCTGCGGCGCATCCGCCGACGGGCGATGTTCGCGGGAGGTGAGTTCATCGACAATCAGGTGAGCATGGTGTATCTGCTGTGGCGCGACGTCGACGCGGCGGAGGTGAGGTTCCAACGCTCGGAGCTGGACGGCGTATGCTGGACGGGAATGGGGGAGTGTCGCGAGATGGTCGCCTGCGGCACGCCGCCGAACTGCATCGATGCCGAGGAACTGGACATGATAGATGCGGCTATTGCATCAGCCAGCGAGTGATGCTTTCGCTGTAAGTTTTCGATATGGGGATGTCGGGAACCCCGTCTATGTCCATCTCGATCACTATTCCCGACGGTTCGCGGCGCATGACCTTCACGTGGTCGAGATTGACCGAGTAGGAGCGGTGGCATCTGCGGATGTTCGAATCGGCGAGGTCGCGGACTATGTTTTTCATGGTGTTGCGTATCATCGCCTTCTTTATCTTGTCGTGGTTGAGATACCACACGCACACGTAGTTGTCGGCCGATTCGATCATGACGAGGTTGTTTCTCGTGACCGACAGTTGCAGTTCGCCCTTGTCGCTGAAGATCTGCACATGGCCGCTGCCCGACGGGGCCGCGTCGTTTTCGAGCTGCTCGGTGATCTGCCGCAGCTGGCGGTCTTTTTCGCGCCACGATATATATATTATGTATATGGCGTAGGGGATCGACAGCACCAGCACCGTATTTATCACCGTGTTTTTCCACAGCAGCATGTAGTCCTCGGGCTCGCCGTTCGAGAGCACGGCGTAGAGGGTGTAGATCGATGTCATGACCAGCGTCTCGACCGCGATCCACAATATGTAGACCCAATACAGTACGGGCCGTCGGCGGCTGTATGCCGTCATTATCATTCGGCTGAGCACCAGCACCAGAATCCCGACCGCCACCATCGCCACCGATATGAGGAAGTAGGCCGCGTTGCTGCCGCGGAAACGGATGTAGGGTATCCATTCGAACGAGTTGAACGGCTTGTAGACGTTGATGAATATCAACGAGAATACGGCCACGAAGATTATGAACGTCGTCTGGCTCGATTTCTTATAAAGGAATGCGGGAAGCGGTTGTGTCAGTAATCTGAACATGGCGTTGCGATTTACGTTTGAGCCGTCGGATCACTCTCCGTCGGGTGTGTCGACGTCGGCGGCGGGGTTCTCCTGCGCGAGTGCGGCCCGCGCCTGCTCGACCAGGGCGGTCAGGCGTTCCGCCTCGCGGCACGACACGTAGGTCCGCGAGTCGTATATGTCTGTTATCTCCACGAAATTGCGCCACTCCGAGGCATATATGGTCACCGCCTCGAACTCCTTGAAGTCGAAGTATTTCCCGTAGTATCCGAAGAATCCCGCAGCGCCGAATATGGGGAACATGCGGCTCATTTCGCGTTTGCCCGCGGGACGTACCGAGGCTATTTCGCGGATGTCGATCTCGGTGATGTCCGACAGACACTGTATCTCCAGTTTGTCGTCCAGCAGCACTATGCGTCTCGGCACCGAGAGGGCCATGAGCGCTATGACGGCCAGCATCAGCGATGTGAACCATGCCGAAAAGTAGCCGCCGCTGTAAAGCACGAACAGCAGCACCGCCCCGACTGCCAATATCGCGAGCGTCAGAATGCTGTACACCATCGTACGGCGGTCGATGCAGTATTTGAAGCTATGAATCATCCTCTGCGGCCGATATTATCGCTTCGGCGAACGCGAGGTCCGTCGGCGTGGTTATCTTTATGTTTTGGCGCTCGCCCTCGCACAGCGTTATTGCGTATCCCGCCGCCTCGACCACCGAGGCGTCGTCGGTGAACTCGGGCGAAAAGGGCTGCTCGTAGGCTTTGCGCAGCACCTCGGCACGGAATACCTGCGGCGTCTGTATCAATCGCAGCTTCTGCCTGTCGATTATGTGCGAGCCGTTTTCGTCGACCGTGCGGCACGAGTCGGCGGGCGCTACGGCGGGGATTACGGCGTCGCACCGCTCCATTTCGAGCATCAGTTTTACGACGAGGCGTTTGGTGAGCAGCGGACGCACGGCGTCGTGTACGGCTACGTAGCGCACCTCGCCGTCGAGTGCGGCCAGTCCGTTGCGCACCGAGTGGAACCGCTCGCTGCCTCCCGTCGCCGTCTTGTGCGGCGCCACGTCGAAACGCGCCGCGAGGTTGCGCCACAGTTCAATGTGCGCTTCGGGCAGTACCACGACTATCTGCGCCGCGGGCAATGCCTCGTGCATGATGTTTATCGTGCGTGCCAGTACGGGGAGGTTGCCCAGCATCATGAACTGTTTGGGCAGTGCGCCGCCCATTCTGCGGCCCGAGCCGCCTGCCACTATTATTACTCCTGTCTCTGCCATATGAGTTTCTTTCCGAATCCGAGCGTGTTGTCGGTAAGTTTCATCGTATCGGCCTCCATGCGCCATAAGTTCAATTCGGCCAAGGCCGCATAGGGGAATCGTTTGATGTAAAGGGTCTTGTCGCCCTCCGTGGCGGGCACGGTGCGTCCCGTGATCTGCAATCCCTGTACCTTTCCCACCACGCGGGTCTCCAGGACTATCGACGCCGCGGTGCGGGCGTTGCAGGCCAGCATACGCGCATGGCGGGTGTCGGCCCCCGACGTGAAGACGAATGCCTTGTCGGCCTTGTCGTATGCGTAGAACAGATTGCAGCAGTAGGGTGTGCCATCCTCGGTCGCCGTGGCGAGCGTGAGTACATGGTGCCTGCCGATGAATTTCTCTATCCTGCTGTCGATCTCCATAATCGCGGGGTTATTTCTTGTCGGCGGCCTGCACCGCTGCTGCGGGTTCGAGCGGGTCGGCTGCGGGCACCGCTATGCTGTCGAGCTGCGTTACGATCATGTCGGGCGTCGCCGTGCCGTTCAGTTCGGCGACTATGCGGTCGCGCACGGCCTCGAATTTGGCCATGTTCTCTTTCGCTATGGGTTCGGCAGGCTCCTGCGGCACCTTCAGCGGGTCGATCGGCGTGCCGTTCTTCCATATTCGGTAGTCGAGGTGGGGACCCGTCGAGGATCCCGTGCTGCCTACGTAGCCTATCAACTGTCCCTGCGACACGCGTGTGCCGTTGGCTATTCCCTTGGCGTAGCCGCTCAAGTGCAGATAGCCCGTCACCAGATTGCCCGCATGCTTTATCTTCAGCGTGTTGCCGCCTCCGCCGCCCCAGCCTTTGAAGATCACCACTCCGTCG
>CAUHCL010000100.1 GCA_959604655.1 uncultured Alistipes sp.
GGGCGTGCGCGTACCGCTCTTCATCGGCGGCGCCACCACCTCGGCGCTGCACACGGCGGCGAAGATAGCGCCGCTGTACGACGGACCCGTGTTCCACGTCAAGGATGCCGCGCAGAATCCCGTTCTGGCCATGCGCCTGGCGGGCGCCGAGCGCGAGCGCGCCATAGCCTGCCTGCGCTTCGAGCAGGAGCAGCTGCGGCAGCGCATGCAGCGCGAGGTGAACACGTCGCTCACCGCGGCCGAGGCGCTCGGACGCAGGCTCGCCGTCGACTGGTCGAAAGAACGCCTCGCCGTGCCCACGTTCGAGGGGCTGCGCATAATCGACGACGTGACGATCGCCGACGTGCGCCCCTACGTCAACTGGACCCACTTCTTCAATCTGTGGGGCGTGCGTCGCGGAACGCCCGAGGCCGACAAGATACGCGCCGAGGCCGAACGGCTGCTCGACGGGATGGAGCAGCGCCACGGCATACGCGCCGCCGTGGGCTTCTACCCCGCTTTCGGCACCGACGGCAGCATCGTGGTCACCCACGCCGCGGGCTGCCCATGCTGCTGCGGCGTCACGAAACGCACCGTCATCGACACCCCGCGCCAGAGCCGCCCCAATGCCGACGGCCGCTGTCTGGCGCTGGCCGACTTCGTGGCCCCCGAGGGCGCAGGCGACCACATCGGCGTCTTCGCCGTCACCTTGTCGCAGTCGTTCGTCGAAGAGCTGGAGCGCCTGAAAGTCGAGGGACGGCAATACGAGTCGCTGCTCATGCAGAGCGTGGGCGACCGTCTGGCCGAGGCCGCGAGCGAACGCCTCCACGCCGAGGTGCGCCGCCGTCTGTGGGGCTACGCGCCCGACGAGGATCTGACCCCGAAGCAGATGTTCGGGGCCGCCTATCGGGGCATCCGCCCCGCCGTGGGCTACCCCTCGCTGCCCGACCAGCGGGCCATATTCCGCCTCGCCGAGCTGATCGACTTCGCGGCCGTAGGCATCACCCTCACCGAGAACGGCGCCATGTACCCGCAGGCCTCCGTATGCGGACTCTACCTGGCGAGTCCGCATGCGGGCTACTTCATGGTCTGACCTCGCCCCTACTCGCCGCCGAGCACGCGCGAGGGATTCTCGCCCGCCGCACGGCTGCTGCGCAGCGTGACGAGCCCCACGGTAATGAGGAAAACGGCGAGGAACGACACGGCGAATATCCACCACGACAGCTCGATACGCGTGGCGAATCCCGCGAGCCACCGCTCTGCGATGTACCATGCCACGGGCCCTGCCACGACGAAACATACCGTGACGATGATCACGTAGCGGCGGTTGAGCATGTGCACTATGCCCGACGTCGAGGCGCCGAACACCTTGCGCACGGCTATCTCGCGGCGGCGGTGCTGCGTATCGAACAGAACCATCCCGAACACGCCCATGAGCGAAATGACCACCGCGAGCAGTGCGAAGAGCGAGATCACTACCATCTGCACCTTCGTCGAACCGTAAAGCCGCTGCACGCCTTGGTCGAGGAACTCGACCGACGGTTCGTCGGCATTGGGATCGAACTCCGCCACCGCCTTGCGCACGAAGTCGCACACGCGCGGAATGTCGGCGCCCGCGCGGGTGCGCAGATAGATAACGCGCAGCCATTCGGGGCGGCCGCATGTCATGCCTACGTAGACGTCTCGGTCGTTCTCGGCCACCGACAGCAGCTGTATGTCCTTGAACACGCCCACCACGGTGTTGCCCGCCATGTCGCCGCCCACCTCAACGCCCGTGTCGCGGTGGAAGTAGCGGCCGATCATCATGTCCGAGCGTTCGTATGACGACGCGGTGAAGCCGTCGCCTTCGAGAATCGGTATGCCCATCACCTCGAAAAAGTCGGGAGCCACCGTCCATGCGTATATCTTGATCTGCCGATCCTTGTACGTGCGGCCCCACTGACTGGCCAACCCGGGGATGGACATGCCCGCCGCCGTGACGGCCTCGATATCGGGGTTGCCTGCGAGATGCGCGCGGAAAGCCTCGCTCTTCTTGGCGATGGTGCCCGATATGCGGAACGTGAGTATGTTCTCGCGGTCGAAACCCAGATCGTAATTTATCATGAAACGGTATTGCAGCCAGAACGAGAACGCCAGCACTATGAGGATCATGGATACGGCGAACTGCACGCCCACGAGCACGGTGCGCAGGCGCCGTCCCGCGGCCGAGCCCGCGAAACCGCCCTTGGCGGCCAGCGAGGCGTTGAACGAGGTGATGTACCACGCGGGATAGAGCGCCGCGGCCACAGCCATCGCCGACACCACCGCCAGTACCAGCCCCACCGTCGGCAGGTTGTCGATCGGCGACAGCGAGCACTTCACGTATTCGGTCAGCGAAGTGTCCTGCACCACCACTATAAGGTACATAGCCAGCACCAGCGAGCACACCACCAGCCCCACGGCCTCGAACACGAAGTTCCACCTGAGCGAGGCGGTCGAGGCGCCGAACACCTTGCACACGTTCACGGCGCGCAGACGCACGGGAATGAGGGCGAAGAAGAAGTTGACGAAGTTGATGAACGCTATGACCACTATCAGCACGGCAATGCCGAGCAGCGTGGCCGTGGCCGACGCCGATCCCTGCTCCACGCCCGTCCACATGCTGTTGCGGATCGACGAATAGTACTGCTCGCGCAGCGACTGGAGTTTCAGCACCATGCGGTCTTCCTCTTCGTCCCCGCCGTCACCGTACTCCCTGCTCCTCTCGCGCGCGTAATCCATGTAGTTGTCCTCCCACAGCTGCGCGAACGCTGCGGGGTCGGCGCCCTCGCGCAGCTTCACGTAGATGCTGTAATTCCAGTTGTTGTTGTGAGTGTCGGCATACTCGTCCTTGGCGACCACGAAGATGGTCTTGCCCCTCAGCAGCGTATTTTCGGCGAAATCCTCGAACACGCCCGCCACGGTCACGCGCACGTCGGGACGCGGATCCGACGACCAGTAATCGGAGTTGGGTATATATATGTCGTCGCCCACGCCCACACCCAGCAGCTCGGCCGTCGTGCGCGACACGATGGCCGACCCTGGTCGACCCACATCGTACAGATTGCCCGCCACGGTGCGGAACGACATGACGTCGACCATCGACGCCGACATTATGTACGTGTCCAAGTCGAACTTCTCGAAGTTGTAGTCGCTGCGTTTTATCCACAGCCTGTTGTAGATCGGGTAATGCTTCATCACGCCGCCCGCCTCCACGTCGGGCGAGGCGGCCATCGTCTGCTCCGACAAGGGGCGCGGGGCATTGTCCGAATAGCTGTCGGCCTCCCACAGCGGACGGAGCATGTACACCCGTTCGTTGTCGGCTATCGGACGGTTGAACGACATCTCGTAGTGCACCTGCGCCATGATGATGTAGAACGCCGTGAAAGCCAGCGTAAGGCCCGCGATGTTGAGCACCGACGCCATTTTGTAACGCCTGAGCGTCATGACGAAATTCTTGAATGCGATCTTCATTTTATTCTGTTTATTATAAGCATTATCTGTTTTGGTCCTGCAACCGCGAGCCATGGCCTGCGGGGCGGGCGGACAGTCCCGTTTATTACTGCATCTGCCGTATTGCAATCTCGGCACCGCCGTGCGGTGTCGGCAGTTCGCCGCCCCCTTGCGGCGGACTGCAACTCGCCGCAAAGGCTCGTGCAATCCTGCCGCCGTCGGCGAACAGCGGGCCGCCGCGGACAATCCCGCCTCGGGACTGCACGCGCGGCCCCCTGCCCTACTCCGCCTTTATCATCTCTATCGGGTTCGAGGCGGCCGTGCGCCACGTGCGCACCACCGTCACGCCGTAGACCACGGCCAGTACCGCCGCGCCGCCCGCCGCGAAGAGCCACCACGGCAGTGTGCAGCGCATGGCTGACGATGCGGCGAGGTAAGCTCCGCCTCCGTAGAACGCGGCCGCAATGCCCGCCGCCACGGCAGGCAGGGCCATGCTGGTCATGCCTGCGCACACCATGCGCAGCACCTCGGACGACGAGGCTCCCGCCACCTTGCGCAGGGCGATCTCCTTGCGGCGGCGCGCCATCTCGTTGTCAACGTATCCCACCAGACCCGACAGGACTATGATGAGCGTTATGACGCACACCGTCGTCATGATGTTGCGCATGCGGCGCTCGCCCGTGAACATCTTCTCCATATGGTTATCGAACGCGACTATCTCGTAGCGGAACTCGCCCTCGTACACAGAATCTATGGCACGCTTCACATCGTCGAGCGTCGCGGGCGTGATCTCCGTAAGACGTATCGACAAGCAGAACGAAAGACGCCTTTCGGGATTCTTGTATACGGCCGACGGATGGCACACTATGGGCAGCGCACTGCTTCCGCCCATCAGGAAATCCTCCACCACGCCCACGACCTCGTAAGCGCCGCCGCTGTCGTAAACCGTCTTGCCCACGGCCGAATCCTCCCAGCCGCGCTTGAGCACGTAGGCCTGGTTCACTATCGCCTTGTCGGCGCCGTCGGTCGGGCGGAAATTGCGGCCCTCGGCCATGGTCATGCCCATGGCGGGGACATATCCCGCGCTCCAGCACTCCCAGCGGCACGAGAAGAGCAGATCGCCGCTCTCGTCCAGCGCCGTCTGACCCGGATATCCCCACACGGGAAGCCCGTTCGACATGCCCACTCCCTCGACGCAGGGCAGCGCCGAGAGTTCGTTGCACACCGTATTGAGGTTCGGCATGGTGTCGACCAGCGTCAGCGTCACCACCTTGTCATGCTCGTAGCCGTAATCGGCGTTGCGTATATAGTCCAGCTGACGGACGCAGATGCCTAGGAATATCACCACTCCCGCGGCGCATGCCGTCTGCACGAATAACAGCGAGCGCTTCCACCACACGCGGTTGTCGCCGCCGCGGCGGAACGCATATTGCAGATCGACGGCCGAGAAGAGCGCCGCAGGCACCACGCCGCAGAGCACGAACGCCGCGACACACACCGTCAGGGGGATCCATATGCGGCTCAAGGCGAACATGTCGGTCACGCCTATCCCCGTGATCTGTTCTATCTCGCCCTCGAAACACCATATGACGAATGCCGCGCACACCACGGCGCCCGCCGCCATTATCGAGGTCTCGTTCATGAGCATGGCGAACACGTCGGTGCGCTGCGCGCCGCTGCACCGCAGCATGGCTATGGTGCGGCTGCGCTCGGAGAGCGACGATATGGTGAGCAGCACATAATTGAGGCATGCCACCAGCAGCGCCACCAGACCTATCACCGAGAAGATATACTGCATGCGCCGCAGCGTGTTGTCGGTGAAATGCGACTGCGTGAGCGGCACGAACATGTAGCTCTGGTTCCATTCGAGATTGCTCTCGTAGATGCCGTGACGCTTGTCGAAATCCTCCATCGCCGACTCCACCGAGGCTATGTCGGCCCCCTCGACCAGCTTTATGTACGTGGGGAAGGAGTCCTGCCCGCCCCATATCTCGTTCTCCTTGTCGTACCACAGCCAGCCCAGCATGTCGAAACCTCCGAGCGAGTTGTTGGCGGGCGGGGTGCGGAACACGCCCTCCACGGTGCGGGGGTCGTCCTTGCCGAACATGACCGTCTTGCCCAACGGATCGTCGTGGCCGAACATGCGCGCCGCCATCCGCTCCGATATCATCACCGACTTGCGTCCCTCGGCCGAGAGTATACGATGCGGATCGCCGCTCACCACGCCGTAGTCGAGCACGTCGAAGAAATCCGACCCCACGTACCACATGTAGACGTCGTAAAGATTGTCGCCGACGGTCACCTGCTCGCGCGAGTCGATCATGTGCACGGCCGCCTCCACCTGCGGCATGTCGGCCGCGAGGTTGGGCGCCAGCGGACGCACCATCTTGTCGCTCATGCCGAACTTGGGCGAGGTGACCCACACCTGCCACACGCGGTCGCGGTCGGGCAGGAAACGGTCGTAGGTGAGGTTGAATCCCACGTACGAGAAGATGAGAAGCGCCACCACGAGGCCCAGCGTGAGCGACACCAGACGCGTGAGCGAATTGCCGCGTCGCTTGAGCAGATAGCGCAGTGAATAGTCGAGATTTTTCATAACATTCGGTTTTTCATGTTTAACTCAATTTGGCGGTACGGGGAGGCATCACCCCCGCCCGTACCCGAAAACGCCGCGGGTCGGTTTCTGTCATCGCGACGCGATGCAGGCGGTAGGCCGCCCCCTGCTTACAACTTGTTTCTCACGTCGGTCACCAGCTCGCCGTCGAACAGGCACAGCGTGCGCGAGGCGAACGAGGCGTCGTGCTGCGAGTGGGTCACCATGATGATGGTGGTACCCTCGCGGTTGAGCTCCTGCAACAGCGTCATGACCTCCTGACCGTTCTTCGAGTCGAGGTTACCCGTGGGCTCGTCGGCCAGGATCAGCTTGGGATTCGACACCAGGGCGCGGGCGATGGCCACGCGCTGCTGCTGACCTCCCGAGAGCTGCTGCGGGAAGTGCTCGGCGCGGTGCGAGATGTTCATGCGGTCGAGCATCTTCTTCACGCGCTCCTTGCGCTCCGAAGCCTTCACGCCCATGTAGATCAGGGGCAGCTCCACGTTCTCCGACACGTTCAGCTCGTCGATGAGGTTGAACGACTGGAACACGAAGCCGATGTTGCCCTTGCGGAACTTGGTGCGGTCGCGCTCGCGGAACTTGCCCACCTCCTTGTCCAGCAGGTAGTATTCGCCGCCCGTGGGGTTGTCCAGCAGACCCAGGATATTGAGCAGGGTCGACTTTCCGCATCCCGAGGGACCCATGACGGCCACGAACTCGCCTTCCTCAACTTCGAACGACACGCCGTTGAGCGCAATGGTCTCGATCTCTTCGGTGAAGAAACTCTTTTTCAGGTTTTCAACTTTCAACATTGCCATAACTGTAAATTTTTTAAGTGTTGATAAATATTGTTTATTCCGATTTCAATTTTATTCATTTTCGGTTCAACAAAATCGAACCGCGATTGCATTTTATCCCTTCACCGCATTCACGGGATTCTCGTTGGCGGCGCGCACGCTGTGCCACAGCACCGTCAGGGCCGAGAAGAGTAGCGCGGCGGCCAGGGCGGCGGCGAATATCCACCAGTGCAGCCCGATACGGTAGGAGTAGCTCTCCAGCCACGTGTTCATGATCTGCCACGAGAAGGGCACGGCCACGGCGCCGCCCGCCGCCACGAGAGCAAGGAACGGACCCACCAGACGCTCGACGATCTCGCGGCGGGTGGAGCCGAACACCTTGCGGATGGCGATCTCCTGACGCTTCTGGAGTATGTAGTAGATGCTGATGGCCAGCAGTCCCAGAGCCGACACCAGCACGGCCAGCGCGGTGAATATCGACACGATGCTGAGCAGACGATCCTGCTCGGCGTAAAGGTCCTCAATGTAGTCGGTCATGTACGTGCAGCCCTCGTCGTTCCACGCCCCGTCGGGAACTATCTTGAGCCATGCCGCCTTCACGGCCTCCTTCGCCGCGCGGTGGTCGCCCGTGGTCTTGATGATCGTACACCACGGCATGCGCTTGTCGTAGGGCCACGCTTCGTGGCGGAATATCATGGCCGCCGACTGCTCGCGCAGGGAGTGGAACATGCGGAAATCCTCGTATACGCCGCCCACGGTCATGCGGTAATCGCCCGAGCGTCCCAACGGCAGCGCCTCGACATCCTCGTCGAGCTCCATCTCGCGGAAAGTGTGCTCGTTGAAGAACCAGTCGTCGCCGCTCGTACGGTTGTCGCGCTTGACCTTGAATCCGAATATGTCGAAGTAGGCCGAGTCGCCGAGGATCTGCTGGAAGCTCACC
>CAUHCL010000101.1 GCA_959604655.1 uncultured Alistipes sp.
AGGATTGGCATCTCAACCGATAATTATGCAACCTTTTGACGTCAAAAGGTTGCGCCAAAAACCGCCGCGGTGAAACGATTTCGGGGTCGGCCTTGCGACTGCGCTGAATCGGATGCCTGCGGCACTTTTGAAGCAATCAAAAGGTCTCCGATTCTTTACGCTCCGTCGCCGCGCCCGCCCTTTTCCCGAAATCGCTTCTGCCGCGGGATAGGCTAACGAGTGTGTAATGTCGAACAACTGCGCCGCGAAGCGACGTTATCTTCGGCGGCTCGCACCTTTGGTGCGACCCCCGCAGCCGCCGAAGATAAGGATTCCCCGAAATCGTCAGTCTGCGGTTCTTCAGAGCCGCGCAGTTCGCCGTCGGCGAACAGCACGCCAAAAAACAAAAATGCAGTTCGTCAGAACTGCGCGGGCCGCAGCCTCCCGCCAGCGGAGGCCCGCTATTCGCATGCGCTCATTCACGCGTTCCCCGCAGGCTGCCGCCCGAATAACTGCACCGCAAAGCACGATCCCTGTAGCCCCCAAAGATAAATTTCATCCGCACGTCCCGTCGGCAAGCAGCAACGACGGCATGACGTGCCATGCCATAAAACAAAAGCGCAACATCCGCCGCCGGAGCCCGACAAGTCGGAATAAAATCAATATATAAAGGTAAAAAAAAGAGACTGCCCTCCGACGGGGCAGTCTCTTTTTTATCGAATCGCGTTCGGCTTAGAGCTTGAAGCCGCTGGCGAAGAGGTTCGAGAGGTTCACGTCCTTGGCAGCCTTGGCAGCCAGCGACGAATCCTTGGCGATCGAGCTGCGGAGCTGAGCCTTGGCGGTCTCCAGATCGCCCTCCTTCGATGCGATCACGGCGCGCAGGTAGTCGGCCTTGGCCGAGGTATCCGATGCCAGAGCCTTCTTAGCTGCGGTCAGGTCGTTGTTCATCGTGTTGGCGATGGCGGCGTTGTAGCCCGTGAGGGTCGACGCTGCGGTGCTGTAATTGCCCTGTGCTGCGGCGATCATCGACTTGGTCTTGGCGTCGGCTGCTGCGGCATACTGCTGTGCCTTCGTGACGTTGCCGTTGGCGAGGTTGGCCAGAGCGAGGTTGCTGTTGATCTCGTTGTTGTTCAGACCCAGCTGTGCGGCCTTCTCGTAAGCGGCCAGAGCCTTGGCGTTGTCACCCAGCGAAGCGTATACCACACCGAGGTTGTTGTATGCGCGGGCGTCGTTGAACTTCTTGGCGGCATACTCCAGAACGGTAGCCTTGGCCTTGGCGTCGGTCAGAACGCTCTCGGCCATGTAGAGCAGCTCCTCGTCGGTCAGCTCGTCCAGACGGCCCGAGTTGATCAGAGCGGCCATTTCGGCGTCGGTCTTACCCTTGATGTCGGTGCTGTTCACCAGCTGCGCGCGGCGCAGTTTGGGAAGGATCTCCTTCTTCAGCTCGGTGAATACGGCCGACATGTTCTTGATCTCCGACTCGCGCTGCGACGATGAGTCGTAGCGGCGCAGAACCTGAAGAATGATATCCTTGTCCTCGATGTCCGAAGCGGCTACCAGCTCCTGGAAGCCCTCCCAGTCCTCGCCGTAAGATGCCACGTCGAGATCCATGCCGGTGCCTTTAAGGAGCTTGTCGGCGGTCTTCTTACCCGACTTCGAACGTGCGTTCGAGAGGTTGTCGTTGAACTTCTCGGGGCCGTCGGGCGAAGCGTAGCCGTTCACGTAGAGCTTCTGCGTGGCGCGGTCGTTCGACTGGGTCTCCACCACGTTCTGCTTGAACGCCTTCAGGTCGTCGCTGTTGGCGGCCTTGTTAGACACGGTAGCCGAGTTGATGGCGTACATGATGTCGGCCTTGGTTACGACGGTGGTCACGTTCTTGTAGTTGTTGGCCGTGTTCGACATGACGGCAGCGTAGTCCAGATCGCTCTGGAGCGTGTTGACGCCCTTGGCTACGGGGAGCGAGAAGAGCTTCTTCAGCTCCTGAGCCTGCCGGCCGCCTGCGGCCAGAGTCTGCTGCTCGGCCTTGCCTGCCAGAGCGCCCGTGTTGGCGTTCACCAGCGTGAAGGTCTTGCACTTGCCCGAGGGGCACTTGACCTCGACGAGCAGACGAAGCTCGCTCTTGGCCATGCGTGCGTCGTAGGGGAACTCCACGTGCTGGGTGAAGGTGCCGCCCATGGTGTTGTCCACCACGGTGTAGTTGTCATTCACCTTGCTGCCCTGGAAATACTTGGCTGCGCCCTCGACGATACCGCCCTCGAACGCCATGATGGGGGTGACCTTCAGCACCGCCTTCTTGTTGTAGTACTTGGCGGGGAAGTTGACCGTGATGTCGGCCTCGACCTTGCCGTTGTTCAGAGCCAGGACGTCGGGCGTGCAGGCTATGGTCACCTGATCCTGTTTCTTGGCCATCTTGCCGAAGCAGTTGCAGCCCGTCAGTGCGAGCGATGCGGCTGCCGCGATAATCATTAACTTCAATGAGTTTTTCATGATGATATTACAATTAAACGTTTGATAAAGTCTCTTCATTTGTTTCCGATCGCCGCCCTATCGCTTGTTGCGGGGTTCGCGGCGGTCGCCGTGCTCGCTTCTCTCGCCGCGGGGACGTCCGCCCTCGCGGGGTTTGCGCTCACGCTCGACCCAGCCTTCGGGCTTGGGAAGCAGCGCCTTGCGCGAGAGTTTGTATTTGTTGGTCTTGGGATCGACGCCTATGAGCTTCACCTCGATGCGGTCGCCCTCCTTGAGTCCCGTCTCCTCCATGGTCTCGAAACGCTTGTAGTCGATCTCCGAGATGTGGAGCAGAGCCTCCTTGCCGGGCAGGATCTCGACGAACGCGCCAAACGACACGATGCTCTTGATCGGTCCCTCGTACACCTCGCCAACCTCGGGAACGGCCACGATGGCCTTGATGCGGGCCAGAGCTCCGTCCAGAGCCTCCTTGTCCACACCGAAGATGTCCACCACGCCTGCCACGTCGTTCTCGGTGATGGTGATGGTGGTGTTGGTGGTCTTCTGTATGTCCTGGATGACCTTTCCGCCCGGGCCGATGACGGCACCGATGAAGTCCTTGTCGATGGTGATCTGCACGATGCGGGGAACGAACGGACGGTAGTCGGCGCGCGGTTCGGCTATGCACTCGGTGATCTTGCCGAGGATGTGCATGCGGCCTATGCGGGCCTGCTCCAGAGCCTTGGCCAGCACCTCGTACGAAAGGCCGTCGACCTTGATATCCATCTGCGTGGCGGTGATACCGTCGGCGGTACCCGTCACCTTGAAGTCCATGTCGCCCAGGTGGTCCTCATCGCCGAGGATGTCCGACAGCACGGCCCAGCGGCCCGTTGCCGAATCCGATATGAGGCCCATGGCGATACCCGACACGGGCTTCTTGATCTTCACGCCCGCATCCATCAGCGCCAGCGTACCCGCGCAGACGGTGGCCATCGACGACGAACCGTTCGATTCGAGGATATCCGACACCACGCGCAGCGCGTAGGGCATGGCCTCGCCCGTGGGGATCATGGGCTTCAGCGCACGCCAAGCCAGGTGGCCGTGGCCGATCTCGCGGCGGCTCACGCCGCGTGCGGGACGCGCCTCGCCCGTCGAGAAGGGCGGGAAGTTATAGTGGAGCGTGAATTTCTCGCTGCCCTGCACCAGAGCCTCGTCGATCATCTTCTCGTCGAGCTTGGTACCGAGCGTGACGGTCGTGAGCGACTGCGTTTCGCCGCGGGTGAAGATGGCCGAACCGTGTGCCGCGGGCAGGTATCCCACCTCGCACCAGATGGGGCGGATCTCGTCGGTACGGCGGCCGTCCAGACGCTTGCCCTCGTCGAGGATCATGTTGCGCATGGCCTTCTTCAGCACGTCGTCGTGGAAATATTTGTGGATCAGGGGAGCCTTCTCAACCAACTCTTCCTCCGTGAAGCGCGACGCGAACTCGGCCTCCAGGGCGTCGAACGCATCCGAGCGCTCGTGCTTGGCAGTGCCGCTGGTGGCGATGGCGTAGGCCTTGTCGTAGAGCTCGGCGATGATGGTCTGACGCAGTTCCTCGTCGTTGGTCTCGTGGCAGTAGGTGCGCTTTACGTCCTTGCCCAGCTCCTTCGACAGCTCGATCTGCACGGCGCACTGCTTCTTGATCTCCTCGTGGGCGAACTTGATGGCGCCGAGCATCACATCCTCCGACACCTCCTTCATCTCGCCCTCGACCATGAGGATGTTGTCGATGGTACCTCCGACCATGATGTCCAGATCGGCGGCCTCCATCTGCGAGAAGTTGGGGTTGATGACATACTCGCCGTCGATGCGCGCCACGCGCACCTCCGAGATGGGACCTCCGAACGGAATGTCCGACACGGCCAGCGCGGCCGAAGCGGCCAGACCCGCCAGAGCGTCAGGCTGAATATCCTTGTCGGCCGATATGAGGTTAACGGTAACGAACACGTCGGCGTGGTAGTCCGAGGGGAACAGGGGGCGCAGCGCGCGGTCAATCAGACGCGCCACCAGCACTTCGGCGTCGCTGGCCTTGCCCTCGCGCTTCATGAAGCCGCCGGGAAAACGTCCGCACGAGGCGTACTTCTCCTTGTATTCCACCTGCAAGGGCATGAAGTCGGTACCCTCCTTGGCCTCCTTGGCGGCCACGACTGTACCCAGCAACATGGTGTCGCCCATCTTGACGACGACGGCACCGTCGGCCTGCTTGGCCAGTTTGCCGGTCTCGATCATGATCTCGCGGCCGTCAGCCAGCGTGATCGTCTTTTGTACAGCGTTGTACAATTTTGTCTCTTCCATAAAATATTTTTCGTCTAATAAGGATTTTCACGCAAAAAATGTCCGACGAGCATCGTCCGTGCGCCTTCGCAAGGCGCGGCCGACAGTCCCGTCGCAACATTTTTCGGAGAAGAGGCTGTCGCTCGGGGGACAGCCTCTTTTACGCCTCTCGGAACTACTTGCGGAGATTGAGGGTCTTGATGATGGCGCGGTAGCGCTCGATGTCGATCTCCTTGAGATACTCCAGCAACTGGCGACGCTTACCTACCAGACGCAGCAGCGAACGCTGCGTTCCGAAGTCGTGCTTGTTGTTCTTGAGGTGCTCAGTAAGGTGGCTGATACGGTACGAAAACAGCGCGATCTGGCTCTCTGGAGAACCCGTATCGGTGTTAGACTTGCCGTACTTGCCGAAAAGCTCTTGCTTTTTCTCTGCTGTTAAATAAGCCATAAAAAAATTTTGATTTGTGGGCCGCGAGGCATTCAATCCAGATCCTGCGCGGTCCGAGGTTCCACTCCACGACGCATTCCCCTTACCGTGAATTACGCCGGAGCGTGCGACAAAATTACTTCGAATTTAGTTCAGATACAAATATTTTGCGCTCAAAAAAAGATGATTTTCGCCTCGGCGAAGCCCGTTTTTTCGCGCCGACGGCGATAATTTGCCAAAATTACGTATATTTGCGCAGTGATGCCGACGCGGCGGACGGTGCGGCAACGCATGCGGGAGCGATTCCCCTCGTTCGGCGGTCGTGCGGTAATTGTATGCAGACAATGAATTTACGAAACCTTTGCCTGTGGTCGTGCGCGGCGGTCGCGCTGCTTGCCTCGGGGTGCGAAAAGCCGTACGTCCAGGTCGACGGCGAGATGCTCGGCACTTTCGTGCACGTGAGCGCGCATACCTCGCTCCCGTCGTCGGAAATTTATTCGAGGGTGAAGGCCATCGACGCCGAGATGAAGAGCTCGATGTCGATCTTCGATGAGAACTCGCTGCTCAGCCGCATCAACCGCGGCCTGACCGACAGCGTGGACCGTCACATAGCCTTCAATTTCGAGCTCGCGGGGCGCGTCAACGCCGAGAGCGGCGGCGCCTACGACGTGACGGTCAAGCCGCTGGTCGAGGCCTACGGATTCGCGGGCAAGGACCGCTCGCGCAGCGTGAACGTCGATTCGATCATGTGCTTCGTGGGATTCGACAAGGTGCGCATAGAGGATGGCCGCCTGGTGAAGGCCGATCGGCGCATGCAGCTCGATTTCAACTCCATAGCCAAGGGCTACACGGTCGATCTGGTGGCGCGCATGCTCGACGAGGCGGGGGTAAAGGATTATGTGGTCGACATAGGCGGCGAGGTGAGCTGCCGCGGCAAGAACCCGGGCGGGCAGCCGTGGCGCGTGGGCGTGGAGACTCCGTTCGACGGCAACGACACCCCGGGCAGCCACGTGCAGCAGGTGATATCGCTCAGCGACTGCGCGCTGGCCACGTCGGGCAATTACAGACGCTATTACATTGACGACGAGGGCCGCAAGGTGGCCCACACGATAGACCCCGTGACGGGGCTCAGCGCCGTGACCGACCTGCTGTCGGCGACGGTGGTGGCGGCCACGTGCGCCGAGGCCGATGCCTACGGCACGATGTTCATGGCCATGGGCCGCGAGCGGGCCATAGAGTGCGCGCGGCGCCTCGAAAAGCGCGGCGTGCTGGTATATTTCATAACGGCCGCGGCCGACGGGGGCTACGAAGTCTACTATTCGGAGGCTCTGGGCGCGGCATTGAAGCACACCGAAGGATTTCACGCTATTTGACCGTCGGCAGGGCCGTCGGGTCGGAAACGTAAGAATTATGAAGAAAGCAGTGCTGCTATATAACACGCAGGCGGGGCGGGGCAAGATCGGCCGCAACATCGGGCGGATCGTGACCGTCTTCCGCGAGGCGGGCTACGACATGCGTACCGAGACCATCGAGTTCGGCGCCAATCCGCTCGACGGCAACGAGGATGTCGATCTGGCGGTGGTCGCGGGCGGCGACGGCACGCTCAACTACGTCATCAACGCCATGAAGCACAAGGGTCTGTCGCTCACGCTGGGCGTCATACCCGCAGGCACGGCCAACGATTTCGCGGGGGCGCTGGGCATGTCGCGCAACATAGTGAAGGCGGCGCGTCAGATAGCCTGCGGCGCGGTGGAGCAGATCGACTGCGGCGTGGTGGAGCAGATAGGCCGCGGCCGCGAGAAGGATATCTATTTCGTCAACATATTCAGCTTCGGAATCTTCACCACCACCTCGCAGCATACGCCCGAGGGGCTGAAGCACCGCATAGGCCGTCTGGCCTATCTCGTCGCGGGGTTGAAGGATCTGAAGAACCTGCACAGCATACCCCTCACCATCACCACCGACGAGGAAACATTCGAGTACCAGACCCTGATGGGGCTGGTGTTCAACGGCGAGACGGCGGGCCGCGTGCCTCTGGCGCGCAAGTCGAGCCTGCGCGACGGGGTGTTCGACTGTCTGTTCCTGCGCAAGCGCAACCCGCTGCTTTCGGCGTGCGACATGCTGCTCTACGTGCTGGGCATAAACACGGGAGCCGTAAGGTTCCTGCGTACGGGGACCCTCACCCTGACGACCCCCATCAGCGAGGATACCGATGTCGACGGACAGCGCGGCGGCGAGTTCCCGATGAGGGTGAAGTGCCTGCACGGCGATCTGAACGTGGTGTGCCCGTGCGACCGCACGGCGGAATAGCGGCGCGCGATTATTTATTCGGCTGCCGTTTCGGCTGTTGTCGGAGGAAAGGCCGCGGGGAAAACGACATTCGGCTGCGGCGTTGCGGTCGGAAAACACAAGAATTATCGACGCAGCGGACTCTGCTCGTGTGGAGCGCAGCGACCGAAGTCCCCTCCAAGGAGGGGATTGCGGAACAAAGTTCCGCTTCTGCT
>CAUHCL010000102.1 GCA_959604655.1 uncultured Alistipes sp.
TCGTTTCACCGCGGCGGTTTTTCGGTTACCTTTTGTCCGCACAAAAGGTAACGTGATGAGAAAAAAAATGAGAAAAAGGCTGCGACTCTTTAGAGTCGCGCGTACCCCGCAGGCCGTTCCCTCCCTCGAAATCTTTCCCCTAATAATACAACCCCTTGCGGCCGAAGATGGCGTAGCCGAAGTTGAATGTCACGTAGAGGTTGTCGCGCGAGTCGAGATCGTATTTGGTGAGCGACAGACTCAGCGGCCCTATGCGGGTGTGGTAGACCAGCGACAGGTCGGTTATGTAGCGCATGTAGTCGTTGCGCTCGGTCGGGTCGCGCAGCATGGCGTAGAACCCCGCGCGCAGGTAGAAGCTGCGCACCAGCTCGAACGTGGGCATGATACCCGCGGCCGCATAGCGGTCTGCGGCGTATTCGGGCATGTAAATCATCTTCGAGTGGGGCGTGGGGGTGTAGCGCGGCGACGAGAGCATGGTCGACATGCGGCTGTAAAAGCGCGGATGCGTGGTGTATACCGCTTCGAGCGTGTAGCCCATCGAGAACCACGAACGCCGCCAGTCGCTCGGGTGATGCTCCCACTGCGCCTTGGCGCCCACCCACGAACGCAGCTCGTGGTCGCGCTTGCCCGCGGGGCGCAGTATCTCGTTCTCGTAGCTGTCGCGTCCGTGGACGGCTATGGCCGAGACGGCGATCTTCGATCCCGACGTGGGGTACATTATCTTGTCGAGCGTGCTGCGCTCCACCGCCATGCGGGCCGCCACGTAGCGGAATCGGTCGTGGGCGTGGGGATCGCCCTCGCTGTCGTAGTAATCCTCGTAGGAGTAGAAGTTGAATCCCGTGTTCACCCCCACCTCGAAATAGCTCTTGCGCGTGAGCGCCGCGCCGAATGCCGCATGGGCGAAGATCTCGTCGGTGCGGGCCTCGACGGCTCCGCTCGCGGGCGTCACGTTGCCGAACGATCCGTGGAGGGTGCTCATGCGTTGGAGCGTGAGCGAGTAGTCGAGATACATGGGCGTGCGGCTCAGGATCACCGTGCGGCCGCCGAAACGGCCCATCGACGACACGGGCCCGAGGAACAGATCGCCGTAGGCGAACTGCGCGGTGCGCCCCACCGAGAAGGAGTTGAATCCCAGATAGGCCTGGTTGAACGCCGTGGACGATATGTTGCCGCCCACCGAGAATCGGAAGCGGGGCTTCGCGCTGAGGTTGAACGTGATGCCGAAGTTGCGACGCAGCGAGTCGTAGCGCACCTCGGGAAACGCCGTGGCGTTGAACTCGTCGGTGGCCATGAGGCTGAAATAGCGCTCGCGCACCTCGTCGAACGACAGGTCGTCGTTGCGCACGGTGTCGTGCGACGGCTCGTCGAAGTGCATGAACGTGCGGGCGTAGTATTTCTGGCGCGGGCGGAGTCCTTCGAGCTCGAAC
The DNA here is from genome assembly GCA_959604655.1 of uncultured Alistipes sp. Classification (GTDB taxonomy): domain Bacteria; phylum Bacteroidota; class Bacteroidia; order Bacteroidales; family Rikenellaceae; genus Alistipes. The sequence continues at coordinate 1,428 of CAUHCL010000102.1, forward strand.
CGCCCGAAGTCGAGCGCGGGGCAGCGGTAGCGGAACACGCGGCGCATGTAGGCCGTCTCATCGGGAGTGCGGCGCGTGGCTATGCGGCGCAGCAGCTCGGGCATGGCCTTCATGGCGTCCTCGTAGCCCTGCTCGATGGTTTGCAGGCCGCCCGCGAAGTCGAGCAGGCCCGCGTCGACCTTGCGTTTTATGAGCAGGCTGTTCTTTTCGGGCAGCACGTAGTCGGTGGGCATGGTGACCAGCGCCGTCACCTGCGCCTCCACCGACGACTCCTGCGTGACGGGTTCGTCGTCGTCGACGCACTGCGAGCCGATCAGGAACTCGGGGTGGAATTCCTCCACCAGCGGCTGCCAGGGGAAGTTGTTGTAGCATCCGCCGTCGACCAGCACCCGCCCCTCTTCGTCGGTGACGGGGCGGAACACCAGCGGGTAGGACATCGAGGCGCGCACGGCGAAGGGCAGGTCGCCGCTGCGGAACTCCACGGCCGTGTGGCTGTTCATGTCGGTGGCTATGCAGCGGAACGGCACCATCAGGCGGTCGAAGTCGCCTTCGCAGGCCGCCGAGGCGGGTGCGAACAGCTCCGTCAGGGCCATGTCGATCTGCGCCGTGTTGACGAAGGCGTGGGGCAGCGCCAGACTCATCGAGTTCTTGTTGCGCAGCGAGTCGCGCTTTATCTCGGCGTAGACCGAGAGCATAGCTGGCGAGTCGGTGCGTTCGCTGTAATAGAATCTGTATTTGTCGTCGATGCGGCCCGACACCCATCGCTCCACCTCGCCCGAGGTCACTATGTCGGTCATCTCGTCGGCGCTGTACCCCGAGGCGTAGAGCGCCGCTATGATGGCGCCCATCGAGGTGCCCGACACGTAGTCGATCGGTATGCCGTTCTGCTCCAGTGCACGTATGACGCCTATGTGGTAGAGCCCCTTGGCTCCGCCGCCCGCCAGCACGAGCCCCACCTTGCCCGACACGGGGGCCGCGGCGGCGCTGTCGGTGACTATGCGCACGGCGTCGATGCTCTCTTCGGCCATAGCCCGCCGCAGTGCCGCCAGCGAGTCGGCTTCGGCCCGCGCGGCGCGGCGAACCTCGCGGCGAATCTCGCGCGAAGCGGCCTCGCGCCTCACCGTGTCGGCATCACGGAACAGCGCCGCGGCATGCGCCGCATTCGAAAAAAGAATCGCGACAAACGTCAAGGCGATAAATAGCGTTAAAAATCGGGCTGTTTTCATATTTTTTGGTAACTTTGCGCGTGCCTGCATGTGTCGGCAACAAATTTATCGAAAATATATAAAATTGCAAAATAGCGATGACTGACAAAATCAACGATCTGCTGAAGCGCGTGGCGGAGTTCTCTCCCAAGGCTGCGGCCGAGGTCGAGGAGTTCCGCATAAAGATCCTCGGCAAGAAGGGCGAGCTGAATGCCCTGATGGAGGAATTCAAGAGCGTGGCGCCCGAGCGTAAGCGCGAACTGGGACAGAAAATCAATGCGTTGAAGACCGCTGCGACGGAGCGCATAGCCGCGCTGAAATCGGCGCTGGCCGATGCGGCCGAAGCGTCGGCCGAGGGCGTGGAGGATATGACCCGCCCGGGTTCGGCCGACGGCATAGGCTCGCGCCACCCCATATCGATAGTCAAGAATCAGATCGTGGAGATCTTCTCGCGCCTGGGCTACACCGTGGCCGAGGGCCCCGAGATCGAGGACGACCACCATGTCTTCTCGGCGCTGAACTTCCCGCCCGAGCACCCCGCGCGCGACATGCAGGACACCTTCTTCATCGAGAAGAATCCCGACATCCTGCTGCGCACGCACACCTCGTCGATCCAGGTGCGGGCCATGGAGCGCACGCAGCCGCCCATCCGCATCGTGTGTCCGGGCCGCGTGTTCCGCAACGAGGCCATTTCCTACCGCGCCCACTGCATCTTCCATCAGGTGGAGGGTCTCTATATCGACCGCGGCGTGTCGTTCGCCGACCTGAAACAGTCGCTGCTCTACTTCGCCAAGGAGATGTTCGGCGAAAAGGCATCCATACGTCTGCGCCCGTCGTACTTCCCCTTCACCGAGCCTTCGGCCGAGATGGACGTGTCGTGCAACCTCTGCGGCGGCAAGGGCTGCAACGTCTGCAAGGGCACGGGATGGCTGGAGATCATGGGATGCGGAATGGTCGATCCCAATGTGCTGGAGGCTAACGGCATCGATTCGAAAGAGTATTCGGGCTTCGCGTTCGGCATGGGTGTTGAGCGTATAGCCATGCTCAAGTACGGAGTGAAGGACCTGCGCCTCTATTTCGAGAACGACGTGCGTTTCCTGCACCAGTTCGACAGCGCCCTGTAAGCGCTCGGGCGGGAGGTACCCCGCTCTCGGGATGCAGGCGTGCTGTTCGCCGACGGCGGAGGACTCTTGCAGTCCGCCGCAGTGGGGCGGCGGCGAACTGCACGGTTCTGACGAACTGCAATATGCTGCGTCATGCCACCGAATGAAATTTATCTTCGGCGGCTGCGGGGGGGGGCGCACCGAAGGTGCGAGCCGCCGAAGATAACGCCGCTCCGCAGCGCGCGGAGGCCCTCTGCCGTTGGCGAACGCTCACACGCGGTCCCCGCAGGCCGTGCCCCGAAGTACAATGAAATAAAAACGCTTTGAACGGAAAAGTCACATACGCGAAGATATTGTCGCTCTCGTTAGCGGTCATGCTCTGCTGCGCATTCATGGCCACGGCGCGCATGCTTGCGCCCGAGCGGCAGCGGCAGTCGCGGATAGTCTCCGACACGTCCGACTCGGTACGCGTGCCCGAACGTCCGTTCCGCCGCCTGCGCGGCATCAAGGAACGCCCGCAGGGCGCTGCCGTGCGGATAGACCTCGACGCCCTGAAGAACGACACCCCCGACACGCCCGACTCGGCCGCCGACGGCAGGCCGAAACTCGTGATCCCCGACTCGCTGCGGGCGCTCTACAAGTTCACCGACGGCCTGAAACGCGCCGCCGTCTACGGCGATTCGGTGGAGTCGCGGCGCCTCTACGAGGAAGCTCTGGCCGAGGATTCGCTCTTCGCCCCCGCGCTCTACGAACTGGCCTCGCAATACATGGAGAGCGACCCCGCGCGCGCCGTCGACTACGCCCGCCGCGCCTACGCCGCCGACACCATGAGCCGCTGGTACATGAGCCTCTACGCCCAGACGCTCATCGTGGCGGGGCGCTACGACGAGGCCGCACCGCTCTACCGCCGTCTGATGCGCATCGACGGCAAGAATCCCGACAACTACCGTATCATGGCGATGCTCTACCAGCAGAAGGGGCAGCCCTATCTGGCCATTACCATACTCGACTCGGCCGACATGCGTTTCGGCAAGATAAACTATCTGAGCAACCTCAAACGCATGCTGCTGATCGCCACGCGGCAGTTCGACCGCGCCATCGACGAGGCGCGCGAGGCTGTGGACGAGGCGCCCTACGAGCAGGGCAACGTCCTCTCGCTCGGCGAGGCATATGCCGCCGCGGGCCGCGATTCGCTGGCCGACGTCACGCTGCGGCGTGCGGTCGAGATGGACTCCACCAATGTGGAGGCCGTGACCGTGTATGCCGACTTCTGCTCGAAGCGGGGCGACATGGCGGGGTATCTCGCCGCGCTCAAGCGCCTCTTCGCACTCGACGATTTCCCTCTCGACCGTAAGGTCGATCTGTTCCGACGCCTCACCGCCGACCGCAATTTCTACGGCGAGCACTTCTTCCGCATCGGCTCGCTGGCCTCGACGCTGGCCATACGCTACCCGTCGGACAAGCGTGCCGTGGACATCTACGGCGACCACCTGCTGGCGGGCGGCAACGTGGAGAGCGCGTTGCAGCACTTCAAGCTCCACCTCGCCGACGAACCGCCGCAGATGGACTATTACATGGCCGTCATCGACATAGAGGACTATCTGCAACACCCCGATTCGGTCGACCGTTACGTGCAGCGTGCCGTCGAGCTGTTCCCCGACGATCCCGTGCTCTACATCCGCAAGGCCAACCGCCGCTACGTGAAGGGCGACTACAAGGGTGCCATAGACACATTCACCGAGGCTCTGCGTCTGGCCCCGACCGACTCGCTGCGCGGGCAGCTGTGGGGCTTCATCGGCGACACCTATCACCAGATGTCGGAGGCCGCCGCGGGGCGCGACACTCGCCGCGACAGCGCCGCGCCGCCCGCTAAGATCGGCATGAGCGCCAAGGCGGCCGCCAAGCGGTGCTATCAGGCCTACGAAAAGGCGCTCGCCTACCGTGCCGACAACGCCTCGGTGCTCAACAACTACGCCTACTACCTCAGCGAGGAGGGGCGCGATCTGGAGCGTGCGCTGGAGATGTCGTCGCGCGCCATCGAGCTGGAGCAGAACAACGCCACGTTCATAGATACCTACGCCTGGATCCTCTACAAGCTCGGCCGTTACGAGGAAGCCCGCAAGAGCATGCGTCAGGCGCTTTCGCTCGACACCACGGGCAGCGCGGCCCTGCCGCTCCACTACGGCGACATACTCTACGAGCTGGGCGAGAAGTTCATGGCCGAGACCTACTGGCGCAAGGCACTGGAGGCGGGCGGCGACGCTGCCGAGATCGAAGCCCGCATCGAGCGGCTCAAGGGCGCGCCCGAACCCCGCAAGGCGGGAAAGAACAAGGAGAAGAGATAGCGCGATTGTGCACCACCCCGATCATCACCCCGACTGAAATGCAAACCACAGTGAGATTCTTCCGCATACTTTTGTTCGCCGCGACGGCCTGTGTCTGGCTCGCCGCGCACGACCTCCGCGCCCAGACCAAATCGAAAACCGAGGCTGCCCGCATCGAGGAACAGCGGCGCGTGATCGCCGAGCTGGAGCGGCAGATCGAGGCCGAGGAAAAGCGTCTGTCGGGCATAAAGCGCGACAAGTCGTCGGCGCAGCAGCGCGTGCAGTCCATCACGCGCCAGATCGATTCGCGCAACCGCCTTCTCTCGCAGACCGAGCGCGAGATATCGGACATACGCAGCAGCATATCGCACAACGATTCGCTGCTGGTCTCGGCCCGCAACGACCTTGCCGCGGAGCGCGAACGCTACGCCGAGATGGTGCGCGAGGCCTACCGCAACTATCGGCAGAACAATTACATCACCTATCTGCTCTCGGCGCGCGACTTCACCGACGCCGCGCGACGCATATCCAACATCCGCGCCGTGGCCGCCCTGCGTGCCGAGAAGATGCGGCGCATAGACTCGCTCGGAACGGCCATCGCCGAGCAGCAGACATCGCTGGAGCAGAGGCGCATATCGCTCGATTCGGTGCAGCGCAGCGCCGAGTCGCAGCGCGAGAAGCTGCAACGCGACGTGGCCTCGGCGCGCAGCACCATGAACCGTCTCTCGGCGCGCGAGCAGGCCGCCCTGCGCGAGAAGATGGCCAGCGAGGAACGGCTCGACGCCGCCATCGACGCCCTGCGCAAGCTCACGAAAGGCAATACGGCGGGTGCGTCGTTCTCACGGAAGACCTCTAACCTCAATCTGCCCGTCGACGGCGGGCGCGTACGCAAATACAAGGACAACATGGCCGAGATCGTCGCCTCGAAGGGGGCTTCGGTGCGCTCCATTTACGAGGGCAAGGTGGTGGAGGTGCGCCGCAACCGCATCTCGGGCAAGTACGACGTGTTCGTCGCCCACGGCGAGTACATCACCTCCTACGCCAATCTCGAACGCACGAGCGTGCAGAAGGGGCAGAAGGTCGCCAAGAACGGTGTTCTGGGCGTCGTCGGCTCGTCGGTCAACCTCACCACCATGGAGCCCGAATACAAGCTGGTCTTCGGTATCTACTCTCCCTCGCCCAAGGAGACCATGCGCGCCGCCGACTGTTTCAAGAAGAGATAATCTCCCGCCGTTTTCCCGCCTTATTGATGTAACCGTCATGCCGCTTCTCGCCAGCCGCTTCGGCGGCCTGCGGACTGCATTTTCGGTTTTTGGTGTGCTGTTCGCCGACGGCGGAGGACATGCACGAGCCGAAAGCGAGTTGCAGTCCGCCGCGTGGGGGCGGCGGCGAACTGCGCGGTTCTTCAGAACCGCAATATTCACACGCGTCAGCCAGTTCCGCGGCAGAAGCGATTTCGGGAAAAGGGCGGCCGCAGCGCCTGCGCTGAATCGGATGCCTGACGGCACTTTTGAAGCAATCAAAAGATTTC
>CAUHCL010000103.1 GCA_959604655.1 uncultured Alistipes sp.
AGCGCTGGCCGCAGCCCTTTTATTGTTTCCCGCTCTCCGAATCGCGGAATATGACGTGCTCCAGCAGCAACACGGTAAGCACGCCCATGACGAAACCGTTACCCACGATGGGCTTCAGCATCGGAGGAATGACCGACATGGGAATGCTCGAAAAGAGCAGCGCCACCATGACGGGCAGGCCGATTGTGAGATACGCTTCGAATCTTGCCGCGCCGCCCGTCGCCGCCATCATCTGAAACGATGCCGCCAGCTGGGTGCCCATCAAATAGAGTAGGATGACGCCTATCACGGTATTGGGGATGGCCGACAGCACGGCTATGAGCGACGGCACAAAGGCACACACCACGAGTCCCGCGCCTGCGGGCAGCAGCGCGAAACGCGACGCGCAGAGCGACGAGGCGATCACCCCCGGCGACATGGAATAATTCACGGGGCCTATGATGCCCATTCCGCCCGCTGCGATGTTCATAAGGCCCGTAAGCCCCACGCCGCGGCGGCAACGCTTGTCGGTATCGGTCGTGCCGAGCATGGCGCCGAGCGACTGCACCGACCCCACGTCGTTGATAACCAGAGCCACATAGCAGAACAGAAACGCCGCGATCATGCTGCCGTCGAACTCTAAACGGGGCAGAAGCAAGGCACCCTCCGACTCGGAATAGGCCGCGAACACGTCGCCGAAACCGCCGTAAGCGGCATAATATACGGCGCTGCCGATCAAGAGGGCGACGGGTATCACGAGCGACTTGCGCACTCCGCCCAATCGGTACGACGCTATGGCCATTGCGGGTGTGCACAGCACGGTGAACCACAGTCCGAAGGCGTAGCGCGACTCCTCGCCCGCGGGAAATATCAGACTCTTGATCGTGGGCGCGAGAGTGTAGGCAATCAACATCAGTATGACCACCACTATGCGCGGAGTGAAGACCCGTTGCAGGCGTTCGAGCGTCCGTCCCAGCGACAGAGCCGCCACCGCCGCGCCGCCGATCATGACGGCCGTGTATATCTTGTCGGTGTCGACCTCGGCGCCCTGCGACGCCAGAGCCGTTATGATGCCCACCAGAAGCACCGACGCGGGTCCCACGACGATGGGCATGCGGTGCCCCCACAACACCTGCACGATGGTCGCGGCACCCATCAGCGCGAACACCTTCTGCGCATAGAGCACCCGCTCGGCGGGCGAGCCCACCGCGATGAAGAGCGACGTGGTGACCACGGCCACCGCGAGCACGAACCATTGCAGGCTGTAAAGCATGAGTTGTCCGAAGCGCGGACGATCGTCGATTCCGTATTTCAAATTCATTACTGTCGGGTTTGGTGTTGCAGGAAATAGCGTTGCGACTTGACCAGGTTGCGCGACTGGAGCACGATGGTCTTGGTCTCGCTGAGGATAGCCAGGAAGAGCATGTTGGTCTTGGTCGAGGTGGTTTTGTCGCGTATGCGGCGCAGCTGGCTCGCCATCGCCTCGGCGATGGAGCCGAACAGCTCGTCGCGCAGTTCGAGTATGAGATCCAGATCGCCGAAGTCGTTGCGTTGCAGCATGACGTTTATGCGCGAGAAGATCTCCTCCACGTCGTCGTTGATCTTCATCAGATCGGCCACCTGTTCCTCCGAGAAGCCCTCGTGGTTATTGTCGATATGCTGGAAACACGGGCGGGTAATGTGCAGCAGCGCCTTGGCTATCTCGTTCATGTAGTCGACCACCTGCACGTAGTACTGCGCCGTGTTGAGCTCGTTCTCCTTCATGCGCATGAGCATGGGCATGATGTTGTACTTGCGCTCGCGCGAGGCTTCGTACAGTTCTTCGCTCTGCTGCACCACCTCCTTGAGCGCCTTGCGGTTCTCGCGCGACACGGCTATCAGCACGCGGTCGTAGATCTGGGTGATGCGGCGCATGGTCGAGGCCACGTCGTCGATGGTGTAACGCACGGCATCGGCCACCGTCTCGGGATCCTCGTGCTGCTCGTGCACGTCGGCCGCCTCGCGGTTCTTGCGCATGTTGCTGCGCACGAGCATCCATCCGCACAGCAGCGACACGACTATTATGGCCGCATTTCCGCCGTAGCACAGCGCCAGCCCCACGCAGAAGGCTATGAGCATGGCGCCGAAGCCCGTGATGAACCATCCCGACACCACGGTCATGACGCCCGAAATGCGGTACACGGCGCTCTCGCGGCCCCAGGCGCGGTCGGCGAGCGACGAACCCATCGACACCATGAAGCAAACGTAGGTGGTCGACAGCGGCAGCTTGAGCGACGTGGCGACCGATATGAGAATGGCCGAGGTGGTGAGGTTCACCGTCGCGCGGATCAGGTCGTAGGAACCGCCCTCGCGCTCCGCCTCCGACAACTGTTCGAAACGCCCCGAAACCCACGTGCGCACCGCATCGGGCACCACGCGTTCGTAGGCGCCGTGTATGTTCATCGCCATGCGCACCAGTCCGCGCGAGGCGGGCGTGGAGCCGTACTGCTCGCGGCCCTCGTTCTGGCTCGAAAGCGACAGCTCGGTCTTGCTGACCGACAGCGCGCGCTTCGAGGTCCACAGCGTCACTATCATTATCAGTCCCGCGGCCAGCAGCAGATACATGTTGGCCGACACGGGTCCTGCCAGTTCGGCCATGTTCATGGCGGTGTCGCCGCTTTCCGATGCCATCATGTAGGAGTCGAAGCCCGCCACGGGCACTCCCACGAAGTTCACCAGGTCGTTGCCCGCGAAGGCCAGTGCCAGTGCGAACGTACCCGCGAGGATGTTCATCTTGAGTATGTTGATACGGAACATCTGCAAGAAGAAGAGCGCTATGCTGCACACGATCCAGATTATGAAGAGCGAGAAGGTAAGATGCCCGTCGATGTACTGTATCACCGCCGAGTCGCTCAATATGCCCTTCAGTCCTTTGAAAAGGGCGAAGTAGACGATGGCCGTGAACGATATTCCGCACCACAGGGCGCCCAGACGGCGGAACATGACGTGATAGCGGAACGAGAAGATCATGCGCGAGACATACATCACGATCGAGCCGCACGTGAAGGCTATGACCACCGACAGCAGTATTCCCGCCACGATGGCCAGCGCGCGGGTGGAGTTGATGTATTCGCCGATCCTCGCCAGCGAGATGCTGTCGTCGGAGGTTATTATCACCACCGAGACGGCCAGCGCCGCGCCCAGCAGGCAGAAGACGAGCGCCACGGTGGTGGATGTGGGCAGTCCGAGGGTGTTGTAGATGTCGAGCAGTATTATGTTGGCCAGCATGACCGACAGGTAGAGGATCATCACCTGACGGAACGTGAAGTGGGCGGGGTCGAACATTCCGCTGCGCGCCACCTCCATCATGCCGCTCGACGTGACGGCTCCGATGATGATTCCGATCGACGCCACCGCCATGATGATCTTCAGGGGCGCGGCTTTCGATGCTATGGCCGAATTGAGGAAGTTGGCCGCATCGTTCATCACACCGATGAAAAGGCCCGTGACGGCGAGGACGATCATCACCACGAGCATGAAAGTGTAAATATGCTCCATGCGTTTGAGTCAATTAGCAAACAAAGATACGCCAAGCGGTCCCCGACGGCAAAAAAACGGGCCAATTGTTAACGTAAATTTAACATACGCCACGTACTAAAAATGGGCGGTACCTGTCGCCCGCACCCCGAACAACATGTCGGGTAACCGCTTCGACAGGCGGCATAACGAAAACGGGGCGCCGAATTGTCGGCGCCCCGTCGGTCATCTTCTCGATCGGCGATTACAGAGGATTCTGGTCGCTGCTCGATATGTTGGGATTCGAGTTGATCTCGATCGAAAGGGGAATCTGGTAGGTAAAGTCCTTTCCTGCGGGAATCACCGCCTTGTGCTGGTGGTTGGTCGACGACGCACGGTCCACACCGACGTTGAAACGCTTGTTGGTGAAGAACTCGTGACCCTCGCCCCACAACTCGATGCGGCTCTGGAGGAATATCTCGTCGAGCAGGGCACTGCCCGTCTTGGTCGACTTGGCGTATGCGCTGTCGCGCTTCGAAACCAGCTCGAACAGAGTCTGCTGTGCCGACGCGTCGTCGCCGCCGCGGGCCTCGGCCTCGGCCTTGAGCAGGTAGGCCTCCGACAGACGCATGTAGATCTCGTCGGCACGATAGGTCGGGGTGTTGAACTTGAGGTTCACGTAAGCGGGATACTTACCCTCGGCCTCGGCCATGAAGTTCTTCTTGCGATAGTCGGTAGCGGGAATTTTGTCATAAAGACGGTTGTCGATGGCCACGTAGATGCCCTTGTTGTTGGCGTTGTCGGTGGCCGTACGCGAGATCCACGAAGCGAACGAGCGGTTCTCCAGCGAGGTGGCCATCGCCCAGGTGTAGGCATAGATGGTCTCGGGGAGCGAGGCGCTCTGGAAGCCCGAAGTGGTGTACTCCTCCTCGTTCATGAGCGAGTAGCCGCTCGCGATCACCGCGGCAGCGGCGTTCTTGGCCACGGTGTAGTTGCCCGAAACCATAGCCACGCGGGCCAGTACCATGTTGGCCACGTCGCCGTCGATGTCGGTCACCGACTCGTGAGCGTCATAACCCGCCTCGTCGAAGATCTTCACGGCCTGCTGCAAGTCGGCGGTGATGTTGGCGAACACCTCGGTCGAAGGAGTGCGGCCTTTGGCACCCTCCTTGGCGCTCGTGTAGTAAGGTACGCCCGCCTTGTCGCGGCCGCCGTGCATGTAGTCGTCCTGATAGAGGTTCATCAGGAAGTAGTATGCCAGCGCGCGGTGCGTCATGGCCTGGGCCTTGTATACGAGAGCCGCACCCCCGGCATCCTCGGGAATGAGGTCGAGGATCTGGTTGGCCATGTAGACCATCTTGTAGTAGCAGTACCAGCGGTCTGCCGTGAGCGAAGCGGTCTGCTGACGCAGATTCTCGAACATGTACTCGTCGGCGAACCAGTTCGAGAGGGCGGTGAGCACCATGTCGTTGCCCTGAAGGTCCATGCCGAAGTTCCATACCATGTAACCGCGGTCGTTGGTCGATGCGCGACGGCTGCCGGTGTGCAGGTAATCGATCATTCCGAGCAACATGGGCGACAGCACCAGGTCGGGATCCTTCTTCACCAACTCCTGCAACTGTTCGTCCGAGAAACTGCCTCCGGCGGGTTCCGTGTCAAGCTCGCCGGCGCAAGAACTGAAAAGCAGCACGGCGGCCATTGCCATATACAATATATTTTTTCTCATAAGTTATCCTCCTTTTTGTATTACAGATTAAGCGTTACACCGAAAGTGAAAGTCTTTGCCTGGGGGAATCCGAATCCGTTCTGCGAAGCGTATCCGCGACGGGGGTCGAAGCCGTCGTGAGCCGATACGAAGCAGAGGTTGTCGGCGCTGAAGAATACGCGCAGCGACTGTACGCCCATGCGGCTCATCCACTTCTGGGGCAGGGTGTAACCCACGTTGAGATTCTTGAGGCTGAAGAACGATGCCTTGCGGTAGAGGGCGTCGACATTCGATGCGGGGAAGTTCCACGTGCCGTTGAACATCAGTCGGGGGAACTCGGCACCCGTATTATCCTCGCTCCAGGTGTTGCCCACCAGGTCGTCCGATACGGTGAAGCCCACGCGGCCTGCGTCGTAGAGATTGGCAGAGTTGCCGTCCCACTGGCGACCGCCGAACTGGAATGCGGCCTGAAGGTTCAGGTCGAAGCCCTTCCAGCGGAACGAGGTGCGGAAACCGCCCGTCATGTCGGGCAGAGCGTCGCCCGCCTCGAACTTGTCGGCCTCGGCGAATACCGAAGTGGTCTCGCGACCTACCACGTTACCCCCGTCGTCGGTCACGTTCTTCCAGAACAGCTCGCCTCCCGTCTCGGGATCGACACCCGCATACTTGAACAGGTAGAGGTTGTAGTACGACTTGCCCTTGCCGCGCAGATAGTTACCCGACACGTAGTCGCCGCCCAGGGCGGGATTACCCAGCTCCGAGGGGTAGTCGATCAGCTTCTGGCATGCTATGGCGCCGTTCACGCTGAAGTTCCAGTATACGTTCTTGTTCTTTATGAGGTCTACCGTAACGTCGAACTCGAAGCCCTGGTTCTGAAGGATACCCACGTTCTCCAGACGCGATGCGAGTCCCGTAGACGACGGAGTCGGACGGTTCCAGATCAAATCGTGGGTGCGGCGGTTGTAGAAGTCCAACGCACCGTAGACGCGATCCCACAAACGGAAGTCGAGACCGAGGTCGAACTGGGCGTTGCGCTCCCACGACAGATTGGGGTTACCCGTGCTCGACAGCGACAGCGAAGGCTCGCCGTTAGAGTCCGACAGATTCCAGAGATTGGTGTAGGGATATATGGCGCTCATCGAGTTGCCCGATGCTCCGTAGGTGGCGCGCAGGCGCAGGTCGTTCACCCAATGGGCGTTCTCCATGAATTTCTCGTTGGTGATGCGCCATGCGGCACCCAGCGACCAGAAGTGAGCCCACTTGTTGTACTTGAAGCGCGACGATCCGTCGTAACGGTACGATGCCGAGAAGGTGTAGCGCTCGTCGTAAGTGTAGTTGGCACGCATGAAGTAACCCTCCAGTGCGGTGATCTGGCGTTTCGACGTAGAACCGTCGCCGTCGGGCGTGATGGCGTTGCCCAGCTCGGGAATGCCCGGGTAGAATACGTTCTGCTTGTAGGCCTCGATGGTGCTGTTGTCGGTCTTGCTGAACTCGTGACCGATCATCACGTCGATGGCGTGGATGTCGCTCACCGTCTTGTTGTAGTTGAGCAACTGCTGGGTGTTGTACTGGAAAGCGTGGTTGCTCGCCTTGGCTATGAAACCGTTGATCTGCGTACCGTAACCGTACTCGTTGTTCTGGTAGCTGGTGTCGTGACGGTAAATGTTGTCGAGCGTAAAGTTGGCGGTGAACTTGAAGTCCTTCAGGAACTTGATGTCAACATAGGCATTGGCGTAGAGATTGTCGCGCACCGAATTGGCGATGTCGCGGCTCATCGACTGGTAGGGGTGCGCCTCGTTCATGCTGTTGAATATGTCCTGCGTGGGACCGAAGGGCGACAGCGTGCTGCCCATACCGTCCTCGTACATCTTGTTGCCGTTCTCGTCCAGACGGATGTTACCCTCCAGATCGCGTGCGTAGTAAGGCACGGTGGGGTTCTGCCACAAGGTCCACAGGAACGCGTTGCCCGTGTTGGCTCCGTCATAGCTGGGGCTGTCGATGTCGCGGCGCGAGAACGATACGTTGGTACCCAGCTTCATCCACTTGTTTACCTGGGCATTCACCGCAGCGCGGGCCGTATAACGCTTGAAGGCCGACATGATCACGTACGAGGGATCCTCGAGGAAGTTGCCCGAAACGTAGTAGTCCAAATTGTCGTTACCGCCGCTCACGCTCACCGTGTACTCCTGACGGAAAGGCTTGGTGAACAGGTAGTCGTCGTAGTTGTCGGCATAGAGC
>CAUHCL010000104.1 GCA_959604655.1 uncultured Alistipes sp.
ATTACCAAAGAAATAATAAAAATGGTGACATCAAACAGGATATAGTGATTGAACTTTTCTCCAAGATTGTATGCGGTTAGTGCCGAGAGTGAAACGATTACCACACAAACCAGACTACTGATGTCCGCTGTTTTCTGAACTTGTACATTATTCTCCATATAGTTGTGATTGTTTACAATTCTATGACACAAAGTTCAGCACTAATTTCCATATAACCATAAATACTAATGGTTGTTGGACAGATATTTATAAATAATTATGGTTAGAATATGAATCATACTCAGAAATCATACTCTAACCATATAAAAAACGGTGTTTATGCCCGTTAGCTCTTACGAATCAGGGAGATTTTATTGCTGGCTTTTCGCTTGTTGCTATCCACTACTTTCATGTATCGTTGGGTCGTGGTGATGCTCTTGTGCGCCATGATACTTTGAATGGTCCGGATGTCAGTTCCGGCAGCAGCCTGCAAGGTGGCAAATGTTCTCCGGTACGAGTGGAACGTGATGTTTTTGGTGATACCGGCAGTTCGAATCCACTCTTTCATGGGGTATTGCGTCCAGCATCTTTTCAATCCTTTGAATACCAGCCCTGTCTTTTCCGGGGAATAGCCGATTAATTGCAAGGCTTCGTCACTAATGGGGATGATATCTTCTGTCTTTGTCTTTTGAGTGACAGTATATACGCATTTTCCTCCAGCTGCAAAGTCAACGATTTCTTCCCATCGCAATGTGAGAATATCGCTGATTCTCAGACTTGTCAGACAAGAAAACAACGAGGCGGTTTTCAGAATCGGTATTTTGCAAGGCGTTTCTGCCAATCTGTACAGTTCTTCTACGCTGAGATAGTCTTTGACGACATCTTCCGGCTCTATTTTCTCCAAGAAATCGTTTACATTGGAATGAATCAACTTGTTGCGATAGAGTATTTTGAGGAATCCTCTGAATGTGGACCAGTAGCCCACGGCCGAATTGCGTGATATGGGACGCTCCGGACGTCTCAGTTGCTTCGCATTGAGCAGATACTCTCTGAACTTGTTGCATAAGTCCACATCAATCTCCTCGAATGAGCATTTACCACCTACGAAATTGCAGAAATGCAGATAGACGAACTCCCATTTCTGGTCGTGTTTGCGGAGTGTCTTTTTATAATAGGCAAGGAAATCTCCTTTCATCTTGCTCTTGTCAAAGAAATCATACCGTTCATTGACGATGGATTCAAAACGTCTGCATCGGATGGCTTCCGCTTTTTCCGACATGACGGCATTGAAGTTCTGTTCCCGTTGGTTCTTTGGATTGGCATAAATGTAGATGCCCAAAGATTCATGACGGATTACCTTCATACTCTCTTTGTCGCGATAACCGGGATAATAATCCAGATAGAACGACAACATGTTTTTCTTTAGAGGTCTTGTCCTCAATGTTACAGTTTTACATTCGTGCATAATGATATGTTTTTATAATTGGTGATTAATCTGTTGCAAACCAATACAATGAAACAATGCTGATGACTGCCATTGCTGAAAATGATTCTTGTCTGTGCAGAATAATTCTCAGATGACGGATTTTTCAGCCATAACCTTGTCAAAATCCTCTTTCAGCAGGAACATCGACTTGCCGTTGTGCATCTTCCGTATGCTATTGTACCTCGCATAATTGTAGACATCATCCCTGCGAATGCCGTATTTTTCCATCGCTTCGGTTACGCTGTAATACTTTTCCCGTTGGTCGAAGCCACCGTTTTTGATGATGTCGATATGGTCTTTGGAATACTGGACTTTGCCATATACGACACGAGACGGGATTTTATGGCGATGCACAAACGAACATCGAGCATCTTTGCTCATGCCGTAGATTTCTTCCATTTGCTCCGCACTAATCCATTCCTTGATATTGTCAGCCGCTTTGTACTTGGCAAAGAATCGGTCAACTGACAGTTGCTCGTAATAGTTGAACCCACCATGACTGATTTTAGGGATGTCGTTTTCACGGCACAGCCTGCAAATGGTTTTCCTGTTCATCTGATAGGTCGTCGCAATTTGTTCGGATGAGTAATAGCCTTCGGGGATTACAAAAGTCTCTTTCGGCCGGTCGCATTTCTTTTCCCGTTTCTTGGGTGTATATGTTCCATCGCGATGCTCAATATAGACTTTGTCAAACTCCGAACGCAGCACCATTGTCCGGCTACCTTGCTTGAATCGCTTGATGTCATACTTGTTGACATAGTAGCTGATATTAATCTTGGTAAGTCCGTATTTCTCGGTGATTTCATCGTAGGTATAGTAGTCGGGATTCAATTTGTCCTGTTTTTCTTTGATGGCGTCTATATGGGCACGGGAATAATACACCTCGTGGTGGCGGTTGATTCGGGGGATATTGTGCCGCAAGGCAAAGGTGACAACTGCATTACGGCTCATACCGTATTTGTCCATAACCTGCTCCGGAGTATAGTAACTCGCTGGATTGATTTCCTCGGCAAGGTCAGCGAAGTATTTGTCTATAAGACTGCGGTTGTAGAACACCCGATTACCCTCCTCAATCTTCGGAATGTTATACAGCTTGCATCTGCGGTAGAGGGTTTTCTTTTGGATTTGGTACTTCTCCAATACCTCATTCGTGGTGTAATAGAGTGCAGTCTGTTTCCGTCCATAATTACGTTTCTTGTAATCAGGAGCATTGTCGAACATCTTTTCAATGTCCGACTTGCGGATAATAGTACGCCCACGAAGTTGTAAGGCCCGGATGATTCCGACAGCCATGTGGCGGTAGATGGTCGCACGGCTGATACCTAAAAGGGTTGCGGTTTCGGCAGGGGAGAGATACAACTTGCTCCCCACGATGCCGACTTCCTGCATGGGCTGCTCATTTTGCCGTTCCTCGTAAGCCTGCAATCGTTGCTTCCGCTTCTTCTCTTTGTACGCTTTTTCATTGCACGATTTGCTGCAATAGCGTGTTACCATCGTGTGTGCTATAAATGGTTTGCCGCACCACTGGCATTTTCTCTGGATTTCCATATATTGGTCGCCTTTAATTTCGTCGATTCTGTCTCAACGCGTCTCACAATTTCTCACAGCGTCTCACACTGTGTCTTCTATAGCGGTTTGGCACATTCTCATTGCGTCTCACATCGTGCCTAAGATGTCGCTATGATGAGTGCGAAGTGTCCGCTTATTTGTTCGGCGGTAGAATTATGGTACAAAATGATGCTGGAAATCCGCAATCAGTCAGAATTGACTGAAAACAGCATAAAAAGAAAAGCCACTGGTTCTCAGCGGCTTTCTTCTAATTGACTATGGTTGTTTATGGCTGCTTACAAGCCATCATTTGCCGATGCAAAAACTTGAAAATATGGATTTCAGGATGTCGTCGGAGGTGATTTCGCCCGTGATGGTGCCAAGGTGGTACATGACTTGGCGGATGTCCTCGCTCAGAAGATCGGGCGGCAGCTGCGCCTCCATCGCCGAAAGAGCCGAGTCCAGGGATTCGCGGGCCAGACGCAATGCGTCGTAATGGCGGCGGGTCGATACTATCACGTTGCCGCTGTAAGCCGCATCCGTATCGACTGTCGAGCGCAGCGCCGCAAGCAGCTCGTCCATTCCCTCGCCCGTTTTGGCCGAAATGCGTATGGGAGCCGCAGCTTCGGATGCGGGAGCGCCCGAAGCCGCGGCAGTATCCGCGTCAGCAATTCCCGTATTCAGATCGGATTTGGTTATTATCCGATATATCCGTCTGTCGTCAGTCGATTGCGGGACGAACAGATCGTTTTCGTCCGCAAACACCCCGTCGTCGCTGAGCCACAATATAATGCGGGCCTTTTGCAATGCCTGCTCCGTGCGGCGTATGCCCATCTGCTCCAGCCGATCGTCGGTGCGGCGTATTCCCGCGGTGTCGATGAAGCGGTATATGAGTCCGTCGATGGTTATCTCGGCCTCCACTGTGTCGCGCGTGGTGCCCGCTATGTCCGACACCATCGCCCGTTCCTCGCCGAGCAGGCGGTTCAGCAATGTGCTCTTGCCCACGTTCGGACGCCCCGCGATAGCGACCGTCACACCGTTTTTCATCGCGTTGCCCGCTTCGAACGAATCGGCCAGCTCGGATACCTTGTCGCGTATGCGGTGCAGCAGTGCGGCCAGTTCGCCGCGGTCGGCAAACTCGACGTCCTCTTCCGAAAAGTCGAGCTCCAGTTCCAGCAGGGATGCTATGTGCAGCAGCTCGTCGCGCAATGCGTGCAGACGGCCCGAGTATCTGCCGCGCATCTGGGTGACGGCTATGGCGTGCGATGCGCGCGAGTCCGATGCTATCATGTCGGCCACCGCCTCGGCCTGCGACAGGTCCATGCGGCCGTTCATGAATGCCCGCCTCGTGAATTCGCCCGCTTCGGCAGGCCGCGCCCCGCGCGAGGCAAGGAGCGAAAGTATGCGGCCGACTATGTACGACGATCCGTGGGCCGATATCTCCACCGAATCCTCGCCCGTGTACGAATGCGGCGCGCGGAACACTGCGACCAGCACATCGTCTATCACTTCGTCGCCGTCGACTATGTTGCCGTAATGGATGGTCGAGGGTGCTGCCTTCGTGAGCGGCCGCCTCCCCCTGAACACATCGTCGCAGATTGATACGGCATGCGGGCCGCTCATGCGTATGATGCCGAGCGCACCGCCCGCGGGTGTGGCGGGAGCCGCGATCGTGTCGTCGCTGCCGATGATTCTCTCCGCCTGCATGCGCTTATCGTTTTTCGATCCTCAGGCGTCGTCCGATGCTGAGCTTGTTGGGATTGGTTATGTTGTTCCAGCGCATGATCTGCGCGGTGGTGACGTGGTAACGACGTGCTATGGCGCCCAGCGTGTCGCCCTTCTTGATCGTGTAGTACGTCGTGCCCGTCGTCGCGGCCTTCGCCTTGTCGATGTTGGCGGGGTCGAGATACTCTTTTAGGTATACCGAATCCTTGGCGAATATCGAATCGCGGTTCATGACGTACTGCGACACTCGGTTGGCGGGCAGTATGAGCGTGTAGCTCTTCGTCGTGGCGGGTATTATGTCGAGCTTGTATTGCGGGTTGAGCAGACGCAGCGTGGCCGAATCCACGTCGATGGTGGATGCCACCTGGTCGAGATGCAGCAGTCGGTCGACATGCACCGTATCCACCGCTATGGGCATCGGCGGCTCGGCGCAGGTCATGCCGTGCGCCCGGTGGTAGGCATAGGCGTACGACGCCGCTATGAATGCGGGCACGTATCCGCGCGTCTCGCGGGGCAGGTGGTCGTATACGTCCCAGAACGATTGCGGGTTGCCGCCAGTGCGTGCTATGGCCTTGTTGACGTTGCCCGGGCCGCAGTTATAGGCCGCTATGGCCAGACTCCAGTCGTCGTACATGTCGTAGAGGTTCTTCATGTATCGGCAAGCCGCTTTGGTCGATTTCACGGCGTCGTAACGCTCGTCGACCATCGAGTTTATCTCCAGCCCGTATGCTTTCGCGGTAGTGGGTATGAACTGCCACAATCCCGCCGCTCCCGCACGCGAATATGCCTTTGCCTGCAATGCCGACTCGATTATGGCCATGGCATGCAGTTCGACGGGCAGACCCGCCTTGAGCAGTTCCTCGTCGATCATCGGGAAGTAGTATTTCGAGAGCGCCAGCACGCGGCTCATCAGTCCCGACGAGTCGGTGTAGCGTTTTATGTACGAGCGCACCAACGGGTTGTAGGGCAGGTGTATGGGCGATACCATCTTTTTCAGACGCTCGGCATACAGCGAATCCGACGCGCTGTCGTCGCTCAGGTCGGTCGGCTCGCAGATGTAGTCGTTGAAAAAGTTCTGCAACGCGTCGTCCACGTGCTGCGCGTGCAGCATGTGCGCCAGCGAATCCGCCTGCTCGGGAGTGTAGTCTATGTACGACAGTTCGTTACGGGTGTTTTTGTCGCTTTTTTCGCGGTCGTTGCGTCGGCTGCTGAGCAACTGTTCCTCGCGGTCGCGGTATTCGTCCACCATGGCGGCGAGCGAGTCGGCCCTCATGCGTTCGACGGCCAGCTGTTGCTTTACGCTCAGGCGTTTGGGTTTCTTGGGTTTCGAGGTCTTTTGGGCTTGGACCGTCGGGATCGAGACGAGGATCAGCAGTAATGCGAGCAATGTTCTGTTCACTATTGCGGTCATGGTCAGAATTTGATGTTAAGATTGAAACCGAACACGGGGTGCGTGCCGTTTACCTGCGAATACTGGTAGTCGAACATCGGTTGCAGGTCTACCGTGAGTTCGTCCGACACGTCGAAGTCCTTCAGATGGGCGTCCACATGCGCGTCTATCGCCTGAAATGCGTACACCGCAGCCGTGAGTATAATGCTCAGGTCGCGGTTGCGGCGGTATGCGTCGCGCAGGTTTTTCAGATACGTGGCCGAGTAGCGCCCCTTGAACTCGTCGTGCGACACGCCGTCGGGGTAGTTGCCCGGATTGGCGTCGAAATCGGCGCGCAGGGCATATGCCTTTTTGAAGCGTTGGAATCCGCGGTTGTTCCAGTCGATGACGTAGACCATCGATGCCATTCCGCCTATTACGATGGGTACTTTCCAATAGCTTTTGTTGTAGATCTGTCCCGCGCCCGGGCAGATGATCGACAGCGTAGTGGCCTTTTTCACGCTCGACACCTCGTTGGTCGAGTAGTTCACGGCGGCGTCGCCGAGAAAATATATGTACGATGCGGCGGCCGTCACCCAGAATATCTGACGCTTGGTGTTGGTGCGTATCATGCGGCTCTGCAAGGCGTTCAACTCTTCGGTCCGCGACATGCTCTCGGCCGTCATGAGGTCGTATTGCCGTTTGAGCGGACGGTATTTGCTGCCTTCGTGTATCGCCAGTCCCAGCGACGCTCCGAGAGTGGAGTAGAGCACGGGCAGTTTCCAGTACTGCTTGTTGTATATCTGTCCGTACCCGGGCAGCACGGCCGATGTCCAGCATACCTTTGCCAGCGACGACGAGTCGCTGAAGAACGGTTGGCGGATCTTCTCGTTGCCCTCCTTGTCCAGGCGTATTTTGCGGTGCCGTTTTCCGTCGGTGCCGCTTACCACCTCGTCCGTCACCGCGCCGATTGCTGCCGCACGCGTGGCGGAGTCTGCGCCCGCCGCCTCGGCTATCGAATCCGCACGTTCTATGATTACGGAGTCGGCGACGTTGCGCGCGAGCGAGTCGGTCCTGACCGTCGCGGCGTCGTTTTTCTGCAATACGCCGCCCGAAACCACCTGCTTGTTGCCCCGCTTGAGCGTCTGCGCCGCCGACGGAACCGCCGCCGTAAGCAGCGACAGTACCGCTGCGGCCCGAAGCAGTTTTTTCATGACGTTCGGCAGTATCGATACCGATCCCCTCCGCTGTTCGCCGACGGCGGTCGGAGTGCGATAGCAGTCCGCCGCAGTGGGGCGGCGGCGAACTGC
>CAUHCL010000105.1 GCA_959604655.1 uncultured Alistipes sp.
AGTGATATGGAACAGCAATTTTGTCAGAGCTGCGGAATGCCGCTCACTGACGGGAACAAGGGTACGAATGCCGACGGCAGCCGAAACGAGGATTACTGCACCTACTGTTATCGGGACGGGCGGTTTACGCAGGACTTCAACATGAGTCAGATGATAGAGTTCTGCGCGGGATTTACCGACCAGATCAACAAGGAGACGGGTTGGAACCTCACGCCCGAGCAGGCGAAGGAGCGTATGCGCGAATTTTTCCCTCATCTGAAACGATGGAAGCTCAAAGACGGGAGAAGCCTTGCGGAGAGAGCGGCGGCACTGCTTGCGCAGTGCGATGTGGTGACGCTGGCGTCGGTCAACGCCGACGGTTTTCCGCGCCCCGTGCCTATGGCCAAAGGCCGCACGGTCGGATGCCGCGAAGTGTGGATGGCTACGGGTGCCGATTCGGTGAAGGTGGCCGACTTCAGGGCGAACCCTAAGGCGGGACTCTGCTGCAACCTTTACGGTGACAGCGTAGCCCTGCGCGGAACGGTCGAGATAATCGCCGATGACGATATCCGCAAAGAGATGTGGCAGGATTGGTATATCAATCATTTCCCCGAAGGCCCGACGGATCCGAACTACGTGCTTCTGCGTTTTACCGCGACCGAGGCTACGGTTTGGATAGATCGGGAATTTGCGCACGAACCATTAAAGTAAATATAATGAATAACGAGATCATATATGTCCTGCTGCCCGATTTCGCATCGCACGAAATGGTTTATCTCATGGAGGCCGTGGCCTGCGACGAGCGCGAGATAAAGCGGAATCCCAAATACGTCAACAAGATTGCGGCCCCGACCATGGAGCCCGTCACCGCTTGCGGCGGTTTTCGGGTGCAGCCCGACTACTGCATCGCCGATATTCCCGAAGATTATGCCGCGCTGGTGCTTGTCGGCGGTTTCGGCTGGGCGACTCCCGCTGCCGACGGCGTGGTGCCCCTCGTGAAAAAGGCGGTGGCCGACGGCAAGATCGTGGGAGGCATATGCAATGCCGCCTCGTTCCTGGCCAAATGCGGTCTGCTGAACAATATCAGGCATACGGGCAACGGATTGGAGCAGCTGCGGCTGTGGGGCGGCGAAAACTACACCAACGCCGAGGGCTATGTGCACGAGCAGGCCGTTTCCGACGGCGGCATCGTGACCGCCAACGGTTCCGCGGCTCTTGAATTCACGAAAGAGCTTCTGCTGCTGCTCGAAAACGATACTGCGGAACGTATCGAGATGTACTATCAATTCAACAAGCAGGGATTCTGCGCGCTGTTTTCCGAGTAATTTTTGCCGTAGCCTGCGGGGCGAACGAACAGCGAGCCTCCGCGGGGCGAGGCTACGGCTCGCGCGGCTCTGAAGAGCCGCAAAACATTTTCCATATATGCCGCGAGTCTGAAACAAAAATCCCCGTAATGTCAAATTACGGGGATTCTGTTTCGGCCTATCCGCAAAATGGGCTATTTCCCGAATATCGAGAACTGCACGCTGCCGTAGCTGCGCAGCTGTCGGAAATTGGGGTGCGAACCGAAATTCTTCGATTTCGAATGTTCGAATATCAATATGCCGCCGTCTTTCAGCAGATCGCGTTCGAATACCTCGTTTACTACCCTCTCGCTGCCCTCCAGATCGTAGGGGGCGTCCGAAAAGATCACGTCGAAACGCTTGCCGCAACTTTTGAGGTAAAGGAATACGTTGGCCTTTACGGGGTGTATGTTGCCGAGTCCGAAAGCCGCGGCGGTGGAGCGTATGAAATTATAGTGTACGGCATTTATCTCCACCGAGGTGACAGCCTTCGCGCCGCGCGAGGCGAACTCGTAGCTTATCGATCCCGTCCCCGCAAACAGATCGAGGACCTCAATGTCCTCGAAATCGACTATGTTGCCGAGCACGTTGAACAGATTCTCCTTGGCGAAATCGGTCGTGGGACGCGCCCTGAGGTTCTTGGGCGGTACGATGGTGCGCCCGCCGCACTGTCCGCTTATTATTCTCATAACAGCATCTGTTAAAAAATGTCCGCCCGTTCGATCGGACGGGCGGACTTCATGTCGTATGACCGAAACGGGTTACTCCCAGTTACCCGCCTCGTTGTTACCTCCTTCGAGCGATCCGAACTTCAGACCTGCATACTTGCCGAAGTTGTTCACCTGGTCGTCGATCAGGTTGATGATCTGCTGACGGAAAGCCACCGTATCGAGATATGCCTTGTAGGGGGCACGGCACTCCACGACGGGAATCTCCACTTTCGACTCCGTTACGATGTTGTTGGCCTCCAGCAGGAACTCCTTGTTGTCGGTATAAGGGATATAACGCAGGTTCTTGATGTCCTCTACGGTGAGCTTGCGGGGCGAGAAGATGGTGTCGATGGCATTCACGTAACGCTTCTCGATATTCTTTTTGCCCGATTTCTTCAGCTTGGCCATACCTACCGAGTCATCCTCGTCGACCAGCTTGAACTCGAACTCGATCGAATCGGTGAGCACGAAGTTGATGAGCGTGTCGAAGTTGTCGGTGAAATGCTGGTACTTACCTTTGAACGCACGCTCGGCGGTACGGATATCCTTCAACTTGGTGATCACGGCCGCATTTCTGACCTTCATCTGCTTATCGAAGCTCAGAGGAGTGTGAATCTGCACGGCGATCACATAGATCAGACCGATGATCACCAGTGCGAGTAAAAGTTGTATTCCCTTTTTCATTTTTTAGTATTTGTTATTAAGTTTGTATCGAAATTCAGCAGCACAAATATGCTTAACACTTATATCGCAGGCCAAATTTACGCAAAAATCTCTTTTGGCGCAACACTTAGCCAGAAAAAAGTTGTAGAAAAGTTGTCCGAATACCTTTCCTCGGACGATTATTCGCGCATTTTCGTACTCAACGGCTATGCGGGAACGGGCAAGACTACCCTCATCTCGGCTCTGGTCGCGGTGCTTCGCGAGGCGGGTGTGAAAAGCATCCTTCTGGCCCCCACGGGTCGTGCCGCGAAGGTCCTCACACGCTACTCGGGACAGCAGGCGCTGACCATCCACAAGCGCATATACCGTCAGCGCACCAACGCCGACTACGAGTCGAAATTCTCGCTCGACATGAACAAGGAGCGGGATGCGGTGTTCATAGTCGACGAGGCGTCGATGCTCTCCGATTCGACGGGCGACGGACAGGTTTTCGGCAGCGGGTCGCTGCTGGAGGACCTTGTTGCATACGTGCGCAAAGGGTACAGGTGCCGTCTGATCCTGGTGGGCGACAACGCGCAGCTGCCGCCCGTGGGAGCCGATTACAGTCCTGCGCTGGAGCCGTCGGCCCTGCGGCCCTACGGCGAGGTGACCTACACGTCGATGGACGACGTGGTGCGCCAGAGCGTGGAATCGGGCATATTGTTCAATGCCACGATGGTGCGCTGCATGCTGGAAAACAACATTTGCGAGATACCGCGTTTCGACCTGGGGCGTCCCGACATAGAATCCATCGACGGGGGTGAGTTTCTGGAGAAGTTGCAGGATTGCTACGACACCTACGGGCGCGATGAGACCATCGTCGTGACCCGTTCGAACAAGCGCGCCAACCGATTCAACGAGGGCGTGCGGCGGTATATCCTCTCGGCCGAGGAAGCCATCGAGAGCGGCGACATGCTCATGGTGGTGAAGAACAACTACCACTACACCGAGCGCATAGAGAACTGTCCGATGAGCTTCATCGCCAACGGCGACATAGCCCGCCTGAAGAAGATACGCCGATTCGAGGATTTCTACGGCTTCCATTTCGCCGACGCCGTGCTTTCGTTCGCCGATTACGACGACACGGAGATCGAGTGCAAGATTCTGCTCGACACCATAACTTCCGAATCGCCGTCGCTCACGCGCGAGGAAAACCGCCGTCTGTTCGACGAGGTGGAGAAGGACTATACCGACATAAAGAGCCGTATAAAGCGTTACAAGGAGATCCGCGAGAATCCGCATTTCAATGCCGTGCAGGTCAAGTTCGCATACGCCGTCACATGCCACAAGGCGCAGGGCGGACAGTGGCGCGCCGTGTTCGTCGACCGTTGCCTGTTCGGCGACGAACCCATGACCAAGGATATGCTGCGATGGCTATACACCGCCGTGACGCGCGCTACCGACAAACTCTATCTCGTGAATTTCGACGAGAGATTTTTTTGAGTCATACCAATAATAATATAGCGACTCTTTAGAGTCGTGCGGGCCGCAGCCTCGCCCCGCGAAGGCCCGCAACTCGTTCGCTGCGCTCGCGTGCGGTCTTCGCAGGCTGCGCCCCGACGATATATTCTTCATTCTCAACGCCTGAAAATCCGCACCCGACTTTATTTCTCATCGGACCGTCCGAACGGAACATAATTTGCACTGACGAGGCATACGGTTTTTTAATTAAAATTTATTTGTTATGAAGAAAATTTTATTGTTTTTCGTTTGTGCGGCGGCAGCCGTTTCGGTAAGCGCTGCGCCTCAGGAGGTTGAGTTCGACAAGTTGCCCAAGAACTCTCAGGAGTTCGTGCAGAAGAACTTCCCCGGCGAGAAGGTGAAATCGGTCGTGATGGACCGCGAGGCTTCGTGGGACAAGTATACCGTCTATTTCAACAGCGGTAACCAGGTTTCGTTCGAGGGCGGCAGCGGCGATTGCTCTCAAATCATAATGAAGAGCGGACGCGTCCCCGCGACGGCTCTTCCCGCTAAGATCAAGGCCTATGCGGCTGCCAAGTATCCCGATCTGAACGTGGTGATGATACAGACCACTGCCGATGGATACAAGGTGGGTCTTTCCGACAAATCGTTCCTCGATTTCGACAAGAACGGCGATTTCGTGAAGGCCACGAAATAAGTCGTTGCTATCCGAACGTTTGCGGCCCGATGCAAGTCGGGCCGTTTTTGCATCCCGGAGGTTATTACCGAAAACAACTCACCCCCTGACGAACGGATTCGTTCGTCAGGGGGTGAGCATGTCGGGACCGCGCCTTATGCGGCTCCGTAGAGATTATGTTAGTACTCCAACTTCGCCAGACGCTTGTAGCTGTTGTAACGCCACTTTGCATTTTCCTCGGCGGCGTTGAACAGTTCCTCGGCCTCGGCGGGGAACGCCTTCTTGAGCGAGGTGTAACGCACCTCCTTCATCAGGAAGTCACGGAACTTCGTCCAGTCGGGCTCCTTTGAGTCGAGCACGAACGGGTTCTTGCCCTCGGCCTCCAGCTGCGGGTTGTAGTGCCACAGGTGCCAGTAACCGCAAGCCACGGCATCCTTGCCAACGGTCTGCGTGCGGGTCATGCCGCCCTTGATACCGTGGTTGATACACGGAGCGTAGGCGATCACGAGCGACGGACCCGGGTAAGCCTCGGCCTCCTTGAGCACGTTGAACAGCTGGGCCTGCGAAGCTCCGATCGAAACCTGAGCCACGTATACGTAACCGTAGGTCATGGCGATGGCGCCCAGATCCTTCTTGCGGATGCGCTTGCCGCTCGACGCGAACTTGGCCACGGCCCCTACGGGGGTAGCCTTCGACGACTGGCCGCCCGTGTTAGAGTAAACCTCGGTATCCACCACGAGGATATTCACGTCGGCACCCGATGCCAGCACGTGGTCCACGCCTCCGAAGCCGATGTCGTAGCCCCAGCCGTCGCCGCCGATGATCCACTGCGACTTCTTCACGAGCCAATCCTTCATCTCGAGGATCTTCTTGCAGTAGTCGCAGCCGCAAGCCTCCATCATGGGAACCAGACGGGCGCTGACCTCGGCCGACTTGGCCGACGAGCCGCGGTTCTCGATCCACTCCTTCATCGTGCCCTTGAGCTCGTCCGAGCACTTGGTGCACTCGGCGATGGCCTGCTCCATATACTTCTGAATGCGGTCGCGGAGCTTCTCCACGCCCACGTGCATACCCAGACCGAACTCGGCGTTGTCCTCGAAGAGCGAGTTGGCCCATGCGGGACCCTGACCCTTGGCGTTGGTGCAATAGGGAGTCGAGGGGGCCGAACCCGAGTAGATCGAGGTACATCCCGTGGCGTTGGCGACCATCATCTTGTCGCCGAACAACTGCGAAATGGTCTTTATGTAGGGAGTCTCGCCGCAACCCGCGCAGGCGCCCGAGAACTCGAACAGCGGCTGCTCGAATTGCAGGTTCTTCACGGTCTTGGTCTTGTCTACGGCGTCGCTCTTGTAGCCGATTTTCTCGGTGATGTTCTTCCAGTTCTCGGCCTGAGCCATCTGCGACTCCAGAGGCTTCATGACCAGAGCCTTGTTCTTGGCTGGACATACGTCGACGCAGTTGCCGCAACCCGTACAGTCGAGCGGCGTCACCTGTATGCGGAACTTGTAGGCCTTGGTCTCGCCCAAGCCCTGCTTCCACTCCACGCCCGTAGCTGCGGCTTCCTCTTCGGTGGCCAGGAACGGACGGATGGCTGCGTGGGGGCAGACGTAAGAGCACTGGTTGCACTGGATACAGTTATCGACGATCCATTCGGGAACGTTCACGGCTATGCCGCGCTTCTCGTAAGCGGCCGTACCGTTGTCCCACGTACCGTCCTCACGGCCGTTGAAAGCCGATACGGGCAGGTCGTCTCCCTTCAGGGCGTTGATGGGATCGACTATGTTGCGTACGAACTCGGGACGCGACATGTCGACGTTGTGCGCAGCCTCCTTGACCTCGATCGAAGCCCACTCGGCGGGCACCTCGATCTTCTCGACGGCATTGCCGCCCGCGTCTACGGCCGCGTAGTTCATGTTCACGATATCCTCGCCCTTCTTGCCGTAAGACTTCAGGATGGCGTGCTTCATCTCCTCGACAGCCTTCTCGAACGGAATCACGTTGGCGATCTTGAAGAAAGCCGACTGCATGATGGTGTTGGTGCGCGATCCGAGACCCAGTTCCGACGCGATCTTGGTGGCGTTGATTATGTAGAAATTGATGTTGTTCTTGGCCAGATATGCCTTCATGTGGTCGGGCAGCGTGGCGCAGGTCGTGGCGGCGTCGTGCACCGAGTTGAGCAGGAACGAACCGCCCTTCTTGAGCCCCTTCAGAACATCGTACTTGTCCACGTACGAGGGAACGTGGCAGGCCACGAAATCGGGAGTCGTCACCAGATAGGGCGAGCGGATGGGCTTGTCGCCGAAGCGCAGGTGCGACGAGGTGTAACCGCCCGACTTCTTCGAGTCGTACGAGAAATATGCCTGGC